>JAEZCZ010000136.1 GCA_023433305.1 Pseudomonadota bacterium
TTGGTCTTCGAGGCCACTTCGCGCAGCATCTGCGCGCCCATGTTCTCGAACTTGTCCTTGAGCTCGATCTCCTTGGCGACGGTGACGCCGTCCTTGGTGATGCGCGGCGCGCCGAAGCTCTTGTCGAGCACGACGTTGCGGCCCTTGGGGCCGAGCGTGACCTTGACGGCGTTGGCGAGCGTGTCGACGCCCTTGAGGATGCGTTCGCGCGCGTCGCGCGAGAATTTCACGTCCTTGGCAGCCATTGTTTCAGTTCCTCTTTTGAGAATGGTTGTCCGGAAAGTTCAGGCAAAGTCGGCTCAGCCGACGATCCCCATGATGTCGCTTTCCTTCATGATCAGCAGGTCTTCGCCATCGAGCTTGACCTCGGTGCCGGACCACTTGCCGAACAGGATGCGATCCCCGACCTTGACGTCCGGCTTGATGCGGTCGCCGTCCTCATTGTAGGCGCCTTCGCCGACGGCGATGACTTCGCCCTCGCTCGGCTTTTCCTTGGCGCTGTCGGGGATGATGATGCCGCCGGCCGTCTTTTCCTCGGCCTCGATGCGGCGGACCAGAACGCGGTCGTGCAGCGGACGGAATGCCATGTTGATGACCTCTTCCTTGGGTTGATTGATGACTCTTGGCACTCTCCACCTGAGAGTGCCAGCGGCGCGCATATGGTCAGACCGCAAGTGGTCGTCAACTCCGGTTCAGGAAGTTTTTTGCGTCAGACCGGCAGCAGGCCGAGGCGGGCGCGCCGCGCCCAGCGCTGTACCATCAGCAGCGCCACGACCACGAGCCCCACCGCGAGCCCGATCCAGATGCCGATTCCGGCGAGCGGCGTGAAGAACCCGAGGAACACCGACGTGCCGAGGCCGGGCAGCCAGTAGCCGAACAGCGCGTAGACCATCGGCGTGCGCGTATCGCGCAGGCCGCGCAGCGCGCCGGCGGCGACCGCCTGCAAGCCGTCGAAGAGCTGGAACGCCGCCGCGACCACCATGAACTTGACCGCGAAGCCCATCAGCGCCGCGTTGGCCGCCGCTTCGGTATCGACATAGATGCCGAGCACGAGGCGGGGCGCGAACAGCATGATCGAGGCGGTCGCCACCATGAAACCGGTGCCGAGCGCGATCCCCACCCAGCCCGCACGGCCGACCGCGACGGAGTCGCGCGCGCCGTAGTGATAGCCGACGCGGATCGTGGCCGCCTGGCCGATTCCGAACGGGATCTGGAAGGCGAGCGCGGCGACCTGGAGCGCAATGGTGTGGCCGGCGAGCTCCGAGGCGCCGATCCGGCCCATCAGAAAGGCCGCGCCGCTGAACAGGCCGGCTTCGGCGAGAATCGTCGCCGCCACCGGCAGGCCGGTGCGCAGCAGCTCGCGGAAGCGCTGCCATTCCGAGCGCCACCAGTTGCCGAACAGGCGGTAGCGCCGCAGCCCGCGATCGAGCTGGATGGCGACGACGTAGGCCAGGAGCATGAAGATCGAGGTTAGCACGCTCGCCAGCGCGGAGCCTTCAAGGCCGAGCGCGGGCGCGCCGAGGCGGCCGAACACGAAGGCATAGTTGGCGAGCGCGGCGACGCCGATCGCCAGCGCGGTGATCGCCGTCGCGAAGATCGGCCGGCCGAGCGCGGAGACGACCGAGCGCAGGACGTTGGCGAAGACCATCGGCACCATCGCCCACATGATCACGCGCATGAAGCCGCCCGCGAGCTCCGCGATGCGCGGCGCCTGCCCGGTGAGCAGCATGATCTCGCGCCCGTACCAGCACACCGCCATGCCCGCGAGCCCGCAGGCGAGGCCGAGCCACAGGGCCATGCGCGTGCTGCGCCGCACCTCGCGCACCGCGTGGCGGCGGCGGCCAAGCTCGGCCGCGATCAGCGCGGCGACCATCCCGGTCAGGCCGGAGAAGCACCACATCATCAGCCCGAACAGCGCGATCGCGAGGCTCGAGGCCGCAAGCGCCTCCTCGCCGAGCCGGGCGACGAAGATCACGTCGATCGCGTAGACCAGCATCTGCAGCAGGTTGGCGGCCGCGAGCGGCCCCGCGAGGCGCAGGGTGGCGGCGAGCTCGCCGCGCCAGGTCGAGGCGGATTCGTCGAACACGAAGCGCGGCCGATAGGCCTGGATGGTTGCATCTGAAAGCAGCCCGCTGGCAGGCGGCCGCAATTCGGCGCCGGTGAGGCGCGCCGGCCACAAGCGGCGAAAACCAGGGCCTTTTCGCGCGCGCAATCCGGCGATAGGAGGCGCGGAAATTTCAGGCCAATGCCGAAGGGATTCTTGCGATGAAGTTCACTCCCGCCGTTGCCGCGCTCGCCCCGGCGCTGTTCGCCCTCGCGGCCTGTGGCGGCGAGGCGAATGAAGCCGAGCAGCCGGTCGACACCGCGCCCGAGGCGACCGAGACCGCGATCCCGGCGGATGCGGCCACTCCGGCCCCGGGCGAAACCCCGACCGCCGAGCCGACCCCGGGCGAATCGCCGAGCCCGACCCCTACTCCGAGCGCCACCGCGACCACGGCCGCCGCCGCGCCAGCCGCAGCGGTCGAGCCGGCCGCGTTCGCGCAGTGCAAGGCCTGCCACTCGGTCGAGCCGGGCAAGCACGGCATCGGCCCCTCGCTGGCGGGCATCTGGGGTGAGGAAGCGGGCGACGTCGACGGATTCGAGTTCTCGGAAGCGATGGAGCACTCGGACCTGCGCTGGAACCAGGCGACGCTCGACAGGTACCTGGCCGATCCGCGCGGCACCGTGCCCGGCACCAAGATGGCATTCGGCGGCGTGAAGGACGCGGCCAAGCGGCAGGAAATCATCGATTACCTGAAGGCGCTCTGACGCCTCCCGGCGCCCGGCACGGGTCGCCCGGGCAAACGAAAAGGGCGGCGCCTTGCGGTGCCGCCCTTCGCGTGTCTCTCGAAGAGAGCGAGGCTTACTTGAGCTCGACGGTGCCGCCGGCTTCCTCGATCTTCTTCTTGATCTCTTCGGCCTCGGCCTTGTTGACGCCTTCCTTGATCGGCTTCGGAGCCGATTCGACGAGGGTCTTGGCTTCGGTCAGGCCCAGGCCGGTGATGGCGCGGACTTCCTTGATCACCTGGATCTTCTTGCCGCCGTCTCCGGTCAGGATGACGTCGAACTCGGTCTTCTCCTCGGCGGCTTCGGCGGCAGCGCCACCACCGGCCGGGGCGGCCACGGCAACCGCCGCGGCGGCGGAAACGCCCCACGCCTCTTCGAGCGCCTTGGCGAGTTCGGCAGCTTCCATGACGGTGAGCTGCGACAGGTCTTCAACGAGCTTGGCGATATCGGCCATGTCTAGTTACTCCTAAGAATGATGGACCCACCTTCGCGCTGCGCGCTTCGGCGGGGAATTCGAGAACGGAAGAACCTTACGCCGCTTCCTTGGCCCCGTAGGCACCGAAGACGCGAGCGAGCTTGGCCGCGGGCGCGTTGACCAGCTGCGCCACCTTGGTGGCGGGCGCATTGACCAGGCCCACGATCGTGCCGCGCAGTTCGTCGAGGCTGGGCATCGAGGCGAGCGCCTTGACCCCTTCCGCGTTGAGCTGCGTGCTGCCCATGGCGCCGCCGACGATCTCGAGCTTGTCGTTCGTCTTGGCGAACTCCACAGCGGCCTTGGCGGCGGCGACCGGATCGGTCGACCATGCCAGGGCGGTCGGGCCGGTGAGGTGCTCCTCGAGGCCTTCGTACTGGGTGTCCTTCAGGGCGAGCTTGGCGAGGCGGTTCTTCGCAACCTTGTAGGTCGCGCCAACGTCACGCATCTTCGCACGCAGGGCGGTGGACTGACCCACCGACAAGCCGAGGTTGCGGGTGACGACCACCACGCCGACCTCGTTGAAGACCGCGTTGAGCTGGGCGACCGATTCGGCTTTCTGCGAACGATCCATGCCTTACTCCTTCACAAATGGCCGCGTGCGTACTGGTGCGCGCGACCGGGTACGTTTGCCGTGCTGCCGCAGCAGAACGGGCGAGTCCGCGATGGGGAAGGAGCTGCGCAAAGCGCGAACGGCGCACGAGGCGCCGCGAGAAATCTCTTTTCCCCGTCTAGGCTGGAAATTAAGCGCCGGCAGACCCGGTGCACCAACTGTCTCGGACGGATGACCGCCGAAGCGGTCGGTGCGGGCCTCTAGCCGGCGCGAACGAAAAGTCAATCTGCCATTCGGTTGCGCCCGGTCCCCAGGGCTTTCGCTGAACACAAACGGCGGCGAGCGCGACTCGGCGGAAGGGGGCGGGGAACCGTTCTGCCGACCAACCGCTAACCCCGGGAAAGCAACTTCATAAGGAGATGGCGCCGTGGGCAGGAACGTCACGATTGGTATCGGAACGCTGATTATCATCCTGATCGTGGTCGCGCTGCTGTTCTGACGGTCAGTCCGGTTGGTAACTGAGCAGGTCGCCGGGCTGGCAGTTGAGCTCCCGGCAGATCGCCTCCAGGGTCGAGAAGCGGATCGCCTTGGCCTTGCCGGTCTTGAGGATCGAGGCATTGGCCAAGGTCAGGTCGATCCGCTCGGCCAGCTCCGTGAGTGTGATCCCTCGCTCTAGCAGGAGGGCATCGAGCGTGACGGCGATCGGCATCAGACCGTACCGGCGAGATCGTCGTTCATCTCGGCGCCGTGTCGAAAAACCCTGGCGAGCACGAACAGGATTAGCGCGAGAACCAGACCGTTCAGCGATAGCCCGTTGCCCGTCGAGAACAGGCCCTCGAAGGGCCCGAACTTCATGAAGTTGAAGTCGCCGGCGCCAAACATGAACGAAATTCCGGATAGCACCTGATAGCCAAACGCCAGGATCGCCATCTCGTGTAGCCGCCGGACGTTGCGAAACGCGAAAGGTTCGCCTTGGCGGACGCTCCCGATCATCTGGCCGAGCAGCTGCACGAATCGGAACGATAGCGCGATGGCCGCCCCGGCAATCATGTTCATACCGGCGGTTTCGGTCGCGAGTTCCGGGCGCTGCACCATCATCATGGCGAACAGCACGGCAAGTCCCGCGAAGGCGAGAGCGAACACTCCCATGAGCACGAAGGTCAGGATGCGGCAGGCCTGCAATGCCCAATCGCCGCGGAAATTTGCTGCTGTCATGATGAACCTCGCTCGAAGTCGCCTACTTATCGATTATCGATAATATCGAAAGTCGATAATAAGGCAAGCCCAATTTCTTGCCGACGGTTTGACAGCGTGTAGCGCCTTCCCTATATGGCCCTCACCGCTCGACCGCTTCGAGCAAGGCGGGCCCGTGTGCGGGGGCCTTCCACGGATGGAAGCGGCGGGTTTTCCGCTCGATGCGTCATCAATGCTGCGGCTCCGGTTCCGGAAGGGACCCGGTGTGCCTGCGGCATTTTCGGCGTCTCGACGCGGAGCCGCCCCGCACAGGGCAATCAGTTTTCGGCCGGCGAATCCGGCCAGCACAGCGAAGAGGCAACTCCCTCCATGGCGAAGAAGTCCGAGGCCACCGGCACGTCCGTCGGCGCGACCATCTCGAGCAAGAAGAAGCGCATCCGCAAGATCTTCGGCGACATCCACGAAGTGGTGCAGATGCCGAACCTGATCGAGGTCCAGCGCGAATCGTACGAGCAGTTCCTGCGTTCGGACAAGAGCACCGGCTACGTCTCGGGCCTCGAGAAAACGCTGCGGTCGGTGTTCCCGATCCGCGACTTCGCCGGCACGGCCGAGCTCGACTTCGTGCACTACGAGCTCGAGGATCCGAAGTACGACACCACCGAGTGCCGCCAGCGCGGCATCACTTACGCGGCGCCGATGAAGGTGACGCTGCGGCTCATCGTGTTCGAGGTCGACCAGGAGACCGAGACCCGCTCCGTCCTCGATATCAAGGAGCAGGACGTCTACATGGGCGACATGCCGCTCATGACGACGAACGGCACCTTCATCATCAACGGCACCGAGCGCGTCATCGTCAGCCAGATGCACCGTTCGCCGGGCGTGCTGTTCGACCACGACCGCGGCAAGACCCACTCTTCGGGCAAGTTCCTGTTCGCCGCTCGGGTGATCCCTTATCGCGGCTCGTGGCTCGACTTCGAGTTCGACGCCAAGGACATCGTCAACGTCCGCATCGACCGCAAGCGCAAGCTGCCGGTGACCGCGCTGCTATATGCGCTCGGCCTCGATAGCGAGCAGATCCTCGACCACTTCTACGAGACGATCACCTGGAAGCGCTCCGCGGGCAAGGCCGGCGAGGGCTGGCAGGTTCCGTTCGTGCCCGAGCAGTGGCGCGGCGCCAAGCCGGGCTTCGCCCTGGTCGACGCCAAGACCGGCGAGGAAGTGTTCCCCGCCGGGCAGAAGGTCAGCCCGCGTGCCGCCAACAAGGCGCAGAAGGACGGACTCGAGACCCTGCTGATCCCGACCGAGGAAGTGTTCGGGCGCTATTCGGCGCGCGACCTGATCGACGAGAGCACGGGCCGCATCTACATCGAGGCGGGCGAGGAAGTCTCGCCCGAGAACCTCGAGAAGCTCGACAAGGCCGGTATCGACCAGCTCGAGCTGCTCGACATCGACCACGTCCAGACCGGTCCGTGGATCCGCAACACGCTGCAGGCCGACAAGGCCGAGAACCGCGACGAAGGCCTCGAGGCGATCTACAAGGTCATGCGCCCGGGCGAGCCGCCGACCAAGGAAACCGCCGAGGCGCTGTTCGAAGGCCTGTTCTTCGATGCCGAGCGCTACGACCTCTCGGCCGTCGGCCGCGTCAAGCTCAACATGCGCCTCGGCCTCGACGCCGAGGACACGGTGACGACGCTGCGCAAGGAAGACATCCTCGCGGTGGTCAAGGAACTGGTCGACCTCAAGGACGGCAAGGGCGAGGTCGACGACATCGACAACCTCGGCAACCGCCGCGTCCGCTCGGTCGGCGAGCTGCTCGAGAACCAGTACCGCGTCGGCCTGCTGCGCATGGAGCGCGCGGTGAAGGAGCGCATGAGCTCGGTCGACGTCTCGACCGTCATGCCGAACGACCTGATCAACGCCAAGCCCGCGGTCGCCGCCGTGCGCGAGTTCTTCGGTTCCTCGCAGCTCTCGCAGTTCATGGATCAGACCAACCCGCTGTCCGAAGTGACGCACAAGCGCCGCGTCTCGGCGCTCGGGCCGGGCGGCCTCACCCGCGAGCGCGCGGGCTTCGAGGTCCGCGACGTCCACCCGACGCACTACGGCCGCATCTGCCCGATCGAAACGCCGGAAGGCCCGAACATCGGCCTGATCAACTCGCTGAGCACTTTCGCGCGCGTCAACAAGTACGGCTTCATCGAGACGCCGTACCGCC
>JAEZCZ010000053.1 GCA_023433305.1 Pseudomonadota bacterium
GCGGCCAATTCCGGACGCAGGAATTCAATCGCAAGCGCGATGGCATTGCCGCCGCGATGCAATGGGAGAGCCTCGACGAGAATACGCTCCTCACGGCCCAATTCATTCGCTCCCACACCACCAACGCATGGGGCGAATATACCTACGAGGCAGCCCCCGATCTTGCCGAGTATTCGACTTATCCGCTCGGATGCCAGCAGAACTCTAACGGCCCGAACCAGGTAGACGACCGGGGCACGGTCAACCCGGACGACGAAACACCGCCGCGAGCCCAGTGCCCAGTCGGTGAGTTCGAGGACTACATTTACGACGGGAACAATCTGTTCCAGTCGGGCTACATCGTCGACGCCAGCAACGGCTGGCGCGGTGCGACCAACAACTATGATCCCGCCATCGGTGGAGGTTCGCCCTACGTCCCAATCGGCGGCTCCCAATACTCGCTTGCCCGGCGCCAGGTTTTCGATGAAACCACCAACCAGGATTTCGGTCTGAACATCCTGTCCAAGCTGACCGACCGCCTTACCCTTGAGGTTGACGGTCAATACGCCACGTCGCGCAAGCAGAACCTCGACCTGAGCGTGTTCGGCTCGATTTTCGCCGACCAGGAACTCGACATCTCCGGCGACCTTCCCGTCGCAATTCCGCACAAGCCGCAATTCCTCGGTTACACGTGGTCAGCGCCGAGTCCGGACCTGGCAAATGCGACCGAAGAGCAATATTTTACCGATCCGCGGTTCCAGTTCTGGCGCGCGGCGATGGACCACGCCGAGGACAGCACGGGTGAGCAGTATGCGTTGCGCGCTGACCTCGGATACGAGTTCGACGACAGCGCTTTTCTGCGCGAGTTGAAAGTCGGGGCTCGCTATCAGGATCGCAACCAGACGGTCCGGTACACGACCTACAACTGGGGTATGTTGAGCGAAACCTGGTCCGGCTCGCGTCCGATCAACTTCGCAGACACCCCAGCCGACCAGATGACCCGCTATGATTTCCCGAATTTCTTCCGGGGGCAAACCGCGGCGCCTCCTGGAGCGTACTACTATTCAGGGGATCTGATCGGCGATTATCGGGAATCGGTTGGATTTTTCCAGTCGATCCAGGAGATGGCGCGCCAATACGGTGCGTCGCCGAGCTGGAATCCCCTGTCGGAGCGCGACGGAACACACGTCCGCCATCACTACACCCTGCCCGACCTCCAGGAAGTCAAGCAGGAGGACTTCGCCGTCTATGGCATGCTGAGCTTCGACAACGACGAATTGTTCGGCAACGTTAGGATGTCGGGTAACGTCGGATTGCGCTGGGTTCATACCAACGTCAGCTCGGCCGGTTATCGCGGTCCTGGCACGCAGGGCGGCCTCAATATCGCCGATCCGTTCGATGTCCGTTGCGCTCCACGAAATGTGCCGGCCGAGCTAGGCGGCGGAACCCGGCGACCTGGCGGCATCTGCAACATCGGTGAATCGGCGTATGAATCGTTGCGCAATTTCGTCGACGGCAGCCTGACGTTTACCGACGTCACGCATTCCTACGACTACCTGCTGCCCAGCCTGAACCTGAAGTTCGGCCTGACCGACGACCTCATCCTGCGCCTCGCAGGATCCAAGGTCCTGACACGTCCGGACAATGGGTACATTCGAAATTACTTCACGCCGAGCATCGATACCACGGGCAACTTTACCGGCTCCGCAGGCGATCCCACCCTGGATCCGGCGACGGCCTGGCAGTTTGACGCTAGCATCGAATGGTATTTCGCGCGTGTCGGATCGCTCACGCTCAATGCGTTTTACAAGGACATCAAGAACTTCTTCTTCCAGGACGTCCGGGTAGAGCAGATCACCAACGGCTCCGGCGAAAGCCGCGATATCACCATTCGCGGACCGGCGAATTACGATGGGAGCGGGAAGGTCAAGGGCTTCGAGCTGGCCTACCAGCAGACTTTCGACTTCCTGCCGCAGCCATTGGACGGCCTCGGAGCCTCGGCAAACTACACGTACATCGAGAGTTCGGGTCTGCCGAACACCTTCCTGAACGGCGGCAACGTACCGAACAACTCGACCGTACCGCCGGGCAACCTACCGCTCGAGCAGCTGTCGAAGCACAACTTCAACGTTGCGGCTTTCTACGAGAAGGGCCCGATCTCGCTCCGCGCGGCCTACAACTGGCGATCGCGGTTCCTGCTGACGGCATCGGACGTGATCTTCCCGTACTACTCGATTTTCAATGAGCCGACGGGGCAGCTGGACGCATCATTGTTCGTAAGTGTCACCGATAATCTCAAGGTGGGTGTCCAAGGGGTGAACCTCCTCAACGAGGTGACGAAGACGACACAGTCTTACACGGGCGATCCCGCCGATCTCGCGCCACGCTCCTATTTCATGAACGACCGCCGCTTCTCCCTGATCGTACGCGGCAACTTCTGACCTGAGCGGGTCAAACTAGAGGCGTCGCCGCGGCTCCCTGCGGCGGCGCCTTTTTTCTTCGATTGAATGCTCCCCGCCTTCGGGGATGGCAGCCGGGAATGCGGCTGACGGAGGGGGCTTTCCGTCTGGCGCAGCGCGGGCTGAGAGTCCCTCCACCACCCTGCGGGCGGTCCCCCTCCCCGCAAGCGAGGAAGCGCCGGTGATGGAAAGTATTGTTTAGCGCGGCGGAGAGATATCCCTCCGTCACGCGCCTTCGGCGCGCGCCACCTCCCCAAGCGAGCTCGGGGAGGATTCAGGCTGCCGCGAGGCTCGCGGCGATCGCTTCGCGCATCGGTTTGGGTCGGTAACTCGAATCGTAGGGCGTTCCGCGCACCTCCAGACCGTCCTCGCGCGGGGCGAAGCCCTGGAGCCAGTTGAAGCGGTCGACCATGCCCCACGCGAGAATGTCCCCGAGCGCATCATAGTCGAGCATCACGTCGAAGTAGCGGCGCGTGTAATCCGCGATCTTGGCGTCGCGCGTGGCGATGTCCGAAGGCAGCGCCTTGTCCTTCACGTCGAACTCGGTGATGATCAGCTTGTAGCCCATCGCAACCGCCTCATCGAGGAACTGGCGCCACTCGCGCTCACGATAAGGGCCGACGCCGGTCGCCGGATCGATCGAGTATATCTCGATGTGCGACTGGATGCCGAGGGTGTCGACCGGAACGTTGCGCCGGCGGAATCCTTCGAGCAGGCGCAACACGTCGGCGCAGTGCGCCGCGTGGTCGGGCTCCCAGCTCATGTAGTCGTTGTAGACGAGATCGCCGTCGGGGAGCTGCTCGCGCGCGGTGTGGAAGGCGAGGTCGAGAACGGCCTCCGCGCTGCCCATCGCGCGGCTCATGCTGGTCGGCAGAAGCCCGTTGGTGTCGTGATCGATCGCCTCGTTGACCACGTCATAACTGGTGATCTGGCTTCGGTAGCGGTCGGTCACGGTGCGGATGTGGGTGGTCAGCAGTCGCTCCGCCTCGCTGGCCGGATTGGCGCCGTAATCGTAGTTGTTGAGCCAATCGGGAAACCAGCGGGGCCGATGCCAAAGCAGCGTGTGGCCGCGTAGCGCGAGGCCGTTCGCCTGCGCCCAGGCGGCGATCTGGTCCATCCGGGTGAAGTCGAAAGTGTCGGGGCCCGGGCGGGTCCACTGCCACTTCATCTCGTTCTCGGGAACGACGATGCCGCATTCATTGCGGACGATGGCAGCGTAATCGGGATTCTGGATCGAGCCGCCGGTGGTGCCGGCGTTCCAGGCGACTGCGCTGCCCCAGCGGCGCCCGCCACGCGTGGCGAGGGTATTGAGGCTCGGCGTCGGCGGTGGGGCGGGTGCCGGGGTTGGGGAGGGCGCCGAGGTGATCGGGGCCGAAGCGCTCCCGCCCCCATCTCCGCATCCGGCAACCGTCAACGCGGCGAGACCGGCCAATGCTTCGCGGCGGGTCGTCGAAAAGGGGCGGGTCATACCTTGGCGGGCTCCATGCGCGGGACGAGCAGGTGGATGACCGTGAAGGCCAGCAGGTAGGCGAGGCCGGCGTAGATCACGATCGGCCAGTAGCTGCCGGTCAGTTCGAGCGTCCAACCGGTCGCCTGCGCGATGAGGATGCCGCCGACCGCTCCCGCGGCGCCGCCCATGCCCGCGATCGTCGCCACGGCGCGGCGCGGGTAGAGGTCGGTGATCATCGCGAAGATGTTAGAGGAAAAGGCCTGGTGCGCCGCGGTCCCGAGGCCGATGATGAGCACGGCTACGAGCGGATTCGGTGCTGCCACCACGCCGACCATCGGAACGGCGCAGAGCGCGGCGACGAACAGCGTGGTCTTGCGCGCGCGGTTGACGCTCCAGCCGCGCTGGATGAGGTGCGAAGACGCCCAGCCGCCCGCGATCGAGCCGACGTCGGCGAGCAGGTAGACGCCGATCAGCGCCGGGCCGATGGTGGCGAGGATGCCGCTGTCGCCAGTCGGAAACAGCTCCATGCCCTGGGTCTTGGCGAAGAAGTCGGGCAGCCAGAACAGGAACAGGTACCAGACCGGATCGGTGAAGAACTTGCCGCAGATGAAGTACCACGCCTGACGCTGGCGGATCGCGTCGCGCCACTTGAGCGGTTCGCCAGCCGCGTCCTCGCCGTCCTGGCGGATATAGGCGAGTTCTTCGGGCGTGACCTTCTGGTGGTCGTCGGGCTGACGAAACAGCCAGAGCCACAGTGCCAGCACCACAAACCCGAGCAGGCCGGTGACGAGGAAAGCCATCCGCCAGCCGTAGAGCCCGGCCACCATGATGCCGACGATCGGGGTCATCAGCACGCCGACGTTGGCCCCGGCGTTGAGGATGCCCACCCCGAGCGCGCGCTCACGCCGTGGGAACCACTCGGCGACCGACTTGACCGCACCCGGATAGGCTGCGCTTTCGGCGATGCCGAGCGCGACGCGGGCTAGGATGAACGCGAGCACCGAGCGCGCGACGGAATGGAACGCGGCGGCAAGGCTCCACAGCGTGATGGCGATGGCCATGCCCTTGCGGGTGCCGACCCGGTCGAGCCAACGCCCGACGACAAGAAGGCCGATGCCGTAGCTGGCCTGGAAGGCGGTGACGATGTTGCCGTAATCGACCTCGCTCCAGCCCATGTCCTCTTCGATGATCGGCTTGAGGACGCCGAGGACCTGGCGATCGACGTAATTGATCGTGATGACGAGGAAGAGCAGCGCGCAGATCGCCCAGCGGTAACGACCGCCGGTCTTCAGGATCGCGGCGGGAGCGGCGGTGGCGTTCATGCGATCGTGAACTCCGTCTGCTTGAGCGCGGCCGAGCTGTTGCCGACCGAGACCACCACCGGCCCGGGTTCGACCACTTCGAGCATGTCGCGGTTCCAGATGACGAGGTGGCGGTCTTCGAGCCGGAACGTGACGGTCTTCCGTTCGCCCGGAGCGAGGCTCACCCGCTCGAAGCCCTTGAGCGCGATCGTCGGCTGCGTCACCGACCGCTGCGGCAGGCCGATGTAGAGCTGGACGACCTCGTCGCCTTCGCGTTGGCCGGTGTTGACGACATCGAAGGTGACTTCGACCGGTTGACCCGGGTGAACCGACGCCGCCGAGACGCGCGGCTCGGAGATCTCGAAGCTGGTGTACGAGAGGCCGTGACCGAACGGGAACAGCGGGGCGGCGTCCTCGAACAGGTAACCGCGCCGCGAGCTGGGCTTGCGGTCGTGGAACAGCGGGATCTGCCCCTCGTTGCGGACCACGGTCACCGGCAACTTGGCGCCGGGGTTGATGCGTCCGAGCAGGGCCTCGGCCATCGCGACGCCCCCTTCCTGGCCTGGGTACCAGCATTCGAGCACCGCGTCGGCCTTGTCGACGACGTTCGGCCAGCTCGGCGGGCGGCCGTTGATGGCGCAGACGATCAGGGGCTTGCCGAGCGCGGCGAGGGCATCGACCAGTTCGTTCTGCTCGCCGACGATGTCGATCCGGGTGCGGTCGCCGAGGTGCGTACGCGCGAAGCCTTCGCGGCTCGTCTGTTCGGTATCCCCGATGGCCAGGACGATGGTGTCCGCGGTGCGCGCCACGTCCATCGCTTCCCGGATGAGCTGGAGGTTGCGATCGCGCGGGGCCAGCTCGACCGCGCTTTGCGAGCGGTCTTCGCTGGTGGTGATGAACACGCCCTGCGCGGTGACGAAGTCGGCCCGTGGCGCGACCTGGCGCAGGCCTTCGATCAGGCTGACGGTCTGCTTGGGCACGCTCGAGTAGCCGCCGAGGCGGGCGATGGCGTGGTTCGGGCCGATGACCGCGACCTTGCCCATCCGGGCCGGATCGAGCGGGAGCGCGCCGTTCCGGTTGGTCAGCAGGCACATCGACTTGCGAGCGGCTTCGAGTGCCAGCGCGCGGGCCTCGGCGTTGCCGGTCACGCGGCGGGTCAGCTCCCAATCGCCGTAAGGGTCCTCGAACAGGCCGGCCCGGAACTTGAAGGTGAGCATGCGCGCGCAGGCGCGATCGATCAGGTCGATCGGCAGCGTGCCCGCGGCGACCTGGTCGGCGAGGGTGCGGAACGCCTGGCCTTCGGGCAGCTCGCTGTCGACGCCGGCGAGAAGCGCCTGGCGCGCGGCCTCGGCTTCGTCCCTGGCGACGTGGTGCAGCGTGGCGAGTTCGTGCACTCCGCCATAGTCGCTGGCGATGATGCCGTCGAAGCCCCATTCGCCGCGCAGCACGTCGCCGAGCAGCCAGGTGTTGGCGTGGCTGGGAACGCCGTCGAGCTCGTTGTAGCTCGGCATGACCGCCCCGATCGAGGTGCGGCGGACGACCTCGCGGAACGGCGGAAAGAAGAACTGGCGCAGCTCGCGTTCCCCGAGTGGGGCGGGTGCGACGTTGTTGCCGGCTTCGGGCTGGCCGTGGCCGGTCATATGCTTGAGCGTCGCGAAGACCTTGCCCGGGCGCAGCTTGTCGAACTTGCCGGGGCCTTGCAGGCCTTCCACGGCGGCGACGCCCATCTCGGAGGCGAGATAAGGGTCTTCGCCGAAGCATTCCTCGATGCGGCCCCAGCGCGGATCGCGGACGATGTCGACCACCGGAGAGAGCACATACGGCACGCCGCGCGCGCGGACTTCGCGGGCGATGACCGACTGGACGCGGCGCATCAGGTCGGTATCGAAAGTGCCGGCCAGGCCGATGGCCTGCGGAAACATCGTCGCTTCGGTGGCCATGTAGCCGTGGAGCGATTCCTCGTGAGTGAGGACGGGAATGCCGAGGCGGGTGTCCTCGAGCGCCCATTTCTGCAGCGCGTTGACGAAATCGACCGTTTCCTTTGGCGTCCGCCAGCGAGCGGCGGTGCCGCCGGCGGCGCCGGTGATGCCGGGAACGCCGCGCTTGTCGGAAGCGCGCGTGACATGGCCGATGCCGTCGGGGAACGCGGCACTCGCCTTCGTCGGGTTGAAGGCGACGTCGTCGATCATGTCGCCCTTGCCCTGCCAAGCGGCGCGGATCTGGGCGATCTTCTCGGGCAACGTCATGCGCGCCATCAGGTCCGCGACGCGCGCCGGGATCGGCGCGCGCGCGTCCTTGTAGAGCGGCCCGGCCTGGGCAAAGGCGACCGGAGCCTGGCAGACGGCCAATGCGGCGAGGCTGCCGCCGCCGAGCAGCTTGAGCGCTCCGCGGCGGTTCATGGCCTCTCCCCACCCGCTTGCGGGAGGGGCAGGGGGTGGGCCAGTCTCGCCCCAACCCACTGGCCCACCCCTAGTCCCTCCCGCAAGCG
>JAEZCZ010000054.1 GCA_023433305.1 Pseudomonadota bacterium
TGATGCGCCGCGTCTCCCGCGCGCTCGGTCCGGCGGGCGTCTTCTTCCGCGGTTTCCTCGAGCATCCACGGATGGTCGGCTCGATCATTCCGTCGTCGCGGTCCACGATCGACAAAATGCTCGCTCCGGTGGACTGGGACCGGTGCAAGCTTTTCGTCGAGTACGGGCCGGGCGTGGGCACGTTTTGCCAGCCGGTCCTCGATCGGTTGCCGCGCGACGGCGAGTTGCGGGTGATCGACACCAACCCGCTGTTCATCGACTATCTGAAGAAGACGATCGGCGACAGCCGCTTCCACCCCGTGCTCGGCTCGGCCGAGGATGTGGAGGAAATCGTGCGGTCGCTGGGGCATGAACAAGCCGATTACGTATTGTCGGGCCTGCCGTTCTCGACGCTGCCCGAGGGCGTCGGGCCGGCGATCGCTGCGGCGACGCACCGAGTGATCCGCCCCGGTGGCGCCTTCCTCACGTATCAGTTCAGCGCGGTCGCGCGCGACCTGACCGCGCGATACTTCGATCGGGTCGAGACCGGGATGACCTGGCTCAACGTCCCGCCGTGCCTGCTCGCCTGGGGCTGGAAGGCGTAAGCCGGCCTCGCAGCGCGCTCTTATTCGAAAGTCTCGCTGACCGCGGCGGCCGAGGGGCCGGCGAGCTGACGGTGGATCGCGGCGATGACGGCGACGATCACCACGGTGACCACCGCCGAGAGCGCGCCCGAGATGATGCCGTTCACCAGCAGCGCAGTCGAGGTGCCCAGCGCGATCAGGAGCGCGCCGACGATCATCGCAACCACCATCGAGATGACGATGTAGACGATGGCCAGCAGCACGAAGAACAGGAAAAGCCGGAAGCTGTTGCCCTTGGTGAGCTGCCAACTCCGGGTCATAGCCGCGATCGGGTTGGAAACCTTCTCGATCGCGATGACGGCGAGCGCGAGGCACATCTTGACCATCACGTAGACCGCGGCCACGGCGAGGATCAGGCCGAGCACGATGCCGAGCGCCACGCTGCCCGCGCCGGCCGCGATGACCACGAACGTCAGCACCGCGAAGCCGAGCATCAGGAGAAGGTAGAAACCGATCGCCGGGAGCAGCCCCGCGAGGCCTGCCCGCAGCGCTTCCCCCACGGTCGGACGGCTGGTGTCCCGCAGAAGCGCCAGCAACGCGAGGTAGCCCACGACTTGCGCCAGCATGACAAGGAGCACCAGCCACCACCAGCCGGCGTAGAGTTCGAGCACGAGATTGGAGGCGTTCTCCGGATCTGCCATCATCGTTTCCTGCATGTCGGGCACGACGAGCGCCAGGACCAGGCTCGGCACGAGGAAGAACAGCGCCGCCACGATCAGCAAGACTTCGCGATTGGCCGACATCATCGTCGTTGCGTCGCGCCAGGCCTCGCTCATGCTGAATTTCATGCTTATTCCTCCCCCTCTGGTATCCGCGAACCTGTTAAACCCTAAACGAGTCGCCAGCAATTGATGCCACTGGATAAATTAGAGGCGGATGCGGCCGAAGCGATCGAATGGCGCCGCAGCGTTTCCGCGGTGCCCTATCGCGCCGCACTCGAAGAGCAGCAAGCTCGCAACGAGGCCATCGCGAAAGGCGAGGCGGGCGAGCTGATCTGGCAACTCGAGCACCCGCCGGTCTACACCGCCGGCACGAGCGCGGTCGCCGACGAGTTGCTCGATCCCCGGTTCGAGGTGGTCGAAACGGGGCGGGGCGGGCGGCATACTTATCACGGCCCGGGTCAGCGCGTGGCCTATGTGCTGCTCGACCTCAACCGCCGCGGCCGCGACGTGCGCCGGTTCGTCCATGCGCTCGAAGGCTGGGTGATCGGTACGCTCGCCGATTTCGGCGTCGAGGCCTGGGCAGTGCCCGAGAGGATCGGCATCTGGACCCGTGACGTGGACGGCACCGAGGCGAAGATCGGCGCGATCGGGGTGCGCGTCCGGCGTTGGGTCACGATGCACGGCCTCGCGGTCAACGTCGACCCCGACCTCTCGCACTTCGGCGGCATCGTGCCCTGCGGCATCGCGGACTACGGCGTCACCAGCCTCGCGCGGCTCGGTCTTGCGGTCGGGGCGGAGGAATGGGATGGGGCGTTGCGCGCGCGGCGGGGCTCGTTCCTCGCCGCGCTGGAAGCCCCGGAGGAAGCATGACCGTGATCGACAAGCGCCTGTTCCTTGCCCTACCGGCCTTCGCGCTGCTCGCTGCTTGCGGCGGTGAGTCCGCCGACCAGGGCCAGGCCGTGAGCGGCGAAGTGCTCGAAGGGACGATCAGCGATGCCATGTTGCCGGTCGATCAGGTCCGGTCGGAGGCGCCGCTCGAGGATCCCGAAGCTTTCGTCGCGGCCCAGGAAAAGGCCGGTGCGTCCGCTCCGCGAGGCGCTCGGCCCGATGCCGAAGCGGAACCCGCTCAACCCGACGCGGATGAAGACGAGGCCGAAGAGGCGCCAGCGGAAGAGCCTGCGCCCGACGCCGACTGACGGCTATCGCACCCTTTCAAGCAGCCGTCGCGCCTGTTCGAGGTGCGGCTGATCGATCATTCGGCCGTCGAGTTGGAGCGCCCCGGCACCGGGATTGGCGCCGAACGCCGCGACGATCGCGCGCGCTTCGTCGATCTCTGCCGCGTTGGGAGTGAAGGCGGCGTTGATCACGGCCACCTGGCTCGGATGGATCGCCAACATGCCCGCGAAGCCATCCGCGTAGGATTCCGCGGCAATGCGGGCGAGCCCCTTGGCGTCCCGGAAGTCCGCGTGCAGCGTATCGATTGCAGCCGCCCCGCGCGCATGGGCCGCCAACAGCACTTGCGCGCGCACGTAGCGGAAGGCGTCGGCCCAGTATCCGCGCTCGTCGCGCTTGCGGCTCGCGCCAAGGGCGGCCGATAGGTCTTCAGCCCCCCAGGTCAGCCCAGCGAGGCGCGGCAGATCAGCGCCCGCATAGGTCGCGATGCCGAGCGCGGCCGCCGGCGTTTCGCTGACCAGGGGAAGGATACGCGTCACGCCAGTCGCCAGCCCATGGCGCCGCTCGTGCTGCTCGAGCTCGCCAGACAGCAGCTGCAGCTGCTCGGGCCCCGCGGCCTTCGGCACCATGATGCCGTCGGGCCCGCCGGGCATGACCGCCGCCAGGTCGTCGCGCCATAGCGGGGTGTCGAGCGGGTTGATCCGCACCCAACGGCCAAAGCTCGCGCCCGCCGCTCCCGGCTCGCGATGCGTTTCCAGCCAATTCCTCGCCATCACGCGCGCGGCCGGCTTGGCAGCGGGCGCGACGGCATCCTCGAGGTCGACAATCACGACATCGGCGCCCAGGCCCGCAACTTTGTCGAGCTTCTTCTGGCTGTCGCCCGGCACGAACAGCCACGACCGCATCGGCATTACTGAATCCTTCGTAATCCGAGGTACCTATAGCCTAGCACGATAGCGGCGCTAGACGGAGCCGATGCAAGCCCCGTCTCGTTCCGAGTCCCGCGCTGGCCGAGCGCTCCCGCTCGCGGCGCTACTCGTGGGCAATGCCGCGCTTGCGATGGGTCCGTGGTTCGTGCGCATCGCCGACACCGGCCCCGTGGCGACCGGGTTCTGGCGCGTCGTGCTTGCGCTCCCGGTGCTGGCGCTGCTGGCGCGGGCCAATCGCCAGCCGCTGGGCGGGCTGCCCCGCGGTGTGGTCCTCGCCGTGCTCGTCGGCGGGGTGCTGTTCGGACTCGACGTGGCGAGCTGGCATGTCGGCATCGGCATGACGCGGCTGGCGAACGCGACGCTTTTCGGCAACGCAGGCAGCCTCGTGCTGATGGTCTGGGGGTGCATCGCATGGCGGCGCCTGCCGAAGGGAAGCGAGTGGCCGGCGCTCGTGGCAGCGATCACCGGGGCCGCGATCCTGATGGGCCGCTCGTTCGAGATATCCGCGATTACGCTTTACGGCGACTTGTTCTGTCTCCTGGCCGGCATGCTCTACGCCGGCTACCTGCTCATCCTGCAGGATGCCCGCAAGGCGCTCGGCAGCTGGAGCCTGCTGACCTGGTCCTGCCTCGGCAGCGCCCCGGTGCTGCTAGGGATCGCGCTGCTCGGCGGCGAGGCGATCTGGCCGCAGGACTGGCGACCGATCGTCGGGCTCGCCATCAGCAGCCAGCTCGTCGGGCAGGGCCTGTTGGTCTATGCGCTACGCCACTTTCCACCGCTGGTGATCGGCATCGCCCTCTTATGCCAGCCGGCCGTGGCGGCCCTGGCAGGGTGGATCAGCTTCGGAGAAGTGCTGACCGGCGTGGACCTGCTCGGCGTGGCGCTGGTGGGATCGGCGCTCGTGCTCGCCAAGGTAACGCCGCGGGGGGCGAGGGCGGCACCCTAGCGGGGAATCGACGCAGGGCACGCCTCCTGATAGCCTACCCCGGGCAGCGATGGGGGAGCGGGCAAATGAGGGGATCGCGCTTTTCGATGCGACTGGCCGTCGTCGGCTGGCTTCTTGGTCTGACTTGCGTCGCGAGTGTCGAGGCCCAGGAGCCGGCCACGCCGCGTGCGGTGCTCGAACGCGCAGCCGAAGCGATGGGCGGCCTCGGTCGCCTGCAAGGCCTCGATAGTGTCGTCCTCACCGGCTTCGGACAGCGCGCGTACTACCAGGGCGGCGGCAACATCACGGGCGAGGAGAAAGCGCCGCCCAAATGGCAGGCGCTTACCGATGTGCAGCGCACCTTCGATCTCCGAGGCGAGCGCGCCGTCTACCAGGAACGTTGGGCGCAGGAGTTTCCCTTCGCCGGCTTCTTCGGACTGAACTTCAACCGCGACACCGCGCTGCAGATCGGCGGCCAATTGCTCGATCATCCGCTGCCGGCCTTGCTCGAAGCGCTCGATCCGGAGACGCGACTGGGGCCGGTCTCCTCCGAGGATGGCATGGTCGTCGTCGAGTTCACGACCGAGGGAGCGAGCAGCCCGGCATGGATCGGGATCGACGCGACAACGCACTTGCCGAGGTTCACGCGTTGGATCGCCCCCAGCGCCAATCTAGGCGACCTCACCACCACGGCCTGGTTCACGGGCTACCTGCCGTTCAACGGCGTGCAATTGCCGATGGGCCTGATGAACGAGCTCGATTGGCGCGACCAGGTCGGTCTGATGTTCCAGGTCGATTCATACCGCGTGAACCCAGCCGCCGCGGAGCTCCCGGCATTTCCCCAACCGTCACTGCCGAATCCCGCCGCCCCGGCGGTCGCCGAAGCCGAACAAGTTGCCGATGGCATTTGGGACGTCCGCGTGGGGACCGCGGGCGGCCCGGTGATAGAGTTCGCCGATCGCCTCGTGATGTTCGAGGCCTA
>JAEZCZ010000128.1 GCA_023433305.1 Pseudomonadota bacterium
CGCTACACCGCGCGCGCCCGGCACTGGACCGAAGAAGCGCGGCAGCAGCACCAGGAAATGGGTTTCGAGCCGGGCTGGGGCGCCTGCGCCGATCAGCTCAAGGCCCTTTGCGAAGAGCGCTAGCCGGGGGCAGAAAAGGTCTTTCCTATTGCCGTTGTTTCTGATTTGTTCTGCCAAGCGCGACTCGTCGTCAAGCCGTCGGTGAGGTCGCAGAAAAGGCACTCACGGGAAGATGACAGAACAGGCCCGATTTTTGGCTGTAACCATTTGATTATTAACTGAATAACGGAATCGCCTATTTTTATTTCTTGGCGGTTTTCGCGTGCTCCGAAGATGACAGATGCGCCCGGCGAGATGGGGAGACGATCGATGGCCGAATACACCTTCTTCTACAATCCGATGTCCCGCGCGCAGATCGCGCGCTGGGCGCTCCACGAGGCCAAAGCCGATTACGAGCCTGTCTTCGTCGACTGGGCGAACACGATGGCCGACGTCTATGTCGGCAGCGCGGTCGATTGGGGCATGCAGTTCGGCACGATCCCCACGCGCGACAGCTTCGCCGCCTACGCCGAACGCATCCGCGGGCGCGAGGCGTACCAGGCGGGCAAGGCGATCGACAACGCGCTCATCGCCGAGATGCAGGCGGCGCAGGAAACGGAGAAAGCCCAATGAGCTTCACCAGCAGTTGCCATTGCGGCGCGCTCAGCGCCACCGTGGACGAGGACCTGCCGACCAAGGGCATGACCTGCAATTGCTCGATCTGCCGCCGCAAAGGCAACGTCCATCACTTCACCACGCCCGACAAGGTCGCCTTCGCGCGGCCCGAAGGGCAAGTGGGCGAATATACCTTCAACAAGCACGCGATCCGGCACCAGTTCTGCACCACCTGCGGCTGCGCGCCGTTCGCGGAAGGCCAGGGTCCAAGCGGCCCGATGGTGGAGATCAACTTGCGCTGCGTGCCCGAATGCGACCTAACTGCGCTCGAAATCGGCGAGTTCGACGGGGCCTCGCTTTAGCATGCCCGCCAAGACAGCGGCGCCTTCGCGTCCGATCGAATCGCTCCGGCTCTGGTTCGCCGCCCATCCGCGCAGCGTCGGCGAAAGCTACGCCGAACACTTCGTGACGGCCGCGCGCTTCGGCCTCGCCATGATAGCGGGCGGCCTCGCCTGCTTCGTCCATGCCGTGTTCCCTGCCCTGTTCGAGCGGACCGGCAGCGGCACGATCAAGCGGCTCTACTCGGCGATGGCGGCGCGCCAGCCGGGCGGCGTGCGCCCCGCGCACGAGGAACCGTACTGGCAGCTCGAATACGAAATCTGATCGCGCCGGTCCCAAGCCGTCAGGCGAACGCCGCCGCCTTGCGCAGCAACTGGTAAGCCTCGACCACGCGCTGCAGCAGCGCCTCGTGGCTCCGGTCGCCGCCGTTGCGGTCGGGGTGATAGCGGCGCACCAGCAGCGAATAGCGCTTGCGCAGCTCATGGCGGTCGGACTGCGGCCCGAGGCCCATCACCCCGAGCGCCTCGCGCTCTCGCGGCGTGAAGCGCGCCGTCGCCTGTCGGCCGGCCGCGTTGCGGCGGATGTCCGAGGCGCGCGCCCCGATCGCGTCGAGCGGGTCGTCGAAGTCCGCCCAGCGCGGGACGCCGGCGGCGCGAAAAGCCGGGCTCTCGGTCCGCCAGCCGGCGATCGGAGACTGCGCGGCGAAGATCTCCTCCGCGCTCATCCCCTCGAACCAGTCGTACCCGGCGTTGAACTCGCGCACGTGCTCGAGGCACAGCCAGCGCCAGTCGCCGGGCCCGTCGAAGCTCGACCCTCGCGACCCCGGCGCGCGGAACTCGCCCGGCTCCGCGCAGCCCGGCGCGTCGCAATCGCGCCCGTCCTGCTCGTACCGTCCATGAAACTTCTGTGGGCGCATTCGCATTAGGATGGTGATAGTCGGCGCCCATGAAAACCCCCGGAGAACACCGATGAGCGGAACCCTCGCACAAGAGATCGAAACCCTGCTGCGGGAAGCCTTCGCGCCGACCCGGCTCGAGGTGATCAACGACAGCGCCCGCCATCACGGCCATGCCGGCGACGACGGCAGCGGCGAATCGCATTTCACCGTCGTGATCGAGAGCTCCGCATTCGCCGGCCAGAACCGCCTCGCCCGCCAACGCCTGGTCAACCGCGCGCTGGGCGACATTCCCGGCCAGCGTGTCCACGCCCTCGCCATCCGCGCCCTCGCGCCCGGGGAAGCCGTCGCATGAGCTACCAGCTCTGGTACTGGCCGGACATTCCCGGCCGCGGCGAGTTCGTCCGCCTCGCGCTCGAAGCCGCGGAGATCGACTACGAGGACATGGCGCGCGAAAAGGGCGCCGAAGCGCTCGTCGAAGACATGGCCAGCCGCACCGGCTTCAAACCCTTCGCCCCGCCCTATCTCGTCGTGGACGACGGCTTCTGCATCGCCCAGACCGCGCATATCCTCGCCTTCCTCGCCGACCGGCACGATTTCGGCGCGGGCGAGCTCGAGATCGATCTCCAGCTCATCCAGCTCCAGCTCGACGTGACCGACCTCGTCGCCGAGGTCCATTCGGTGCACCACCCGGTCGCGGGAGCCCTCTACTACCAGGAGCAGATGGACGCCGCATACGAGGCCGCCCAGCACTTCCGCGACACCCGCATCCCCAAGTTCCTCGATCATTTCGAGCAGGCGCTCGAAGTCGAAGGCGGGCCCTTTGTCCTCGGCGATCGCTGGACCCACGTCGACACCTCGCTGTTCCAGGTCATGGAAGGGCTCGATTACATGTTCCCGAACCGCATGGCCGAGCTTGACTATCCGCGCCTCGAGCTCGTCCGTAGCGCGGTGATGGAGATCGAAGGCATCGAGGCCTACCTCGCGTCAGATCGCCGGCTCGGGTTCAACGAGGACGGCATTTTCCGCCACTACCCCGAGCTCGACAGCGAGTAGGCGCGCGGCTCAGTCCTCGTCGGGTGAGGGTTCCGCGCCCTCGTCGCTCTTCCCGCGCCTGAGCAGGATGCGCGACAAGCGCCGCGTGTCGACGGTCGACTTGGTCGCGAGCCTGGTCTCCAGCAGGAACGACAGCAGCGCGCCGAACACTAGCGCCATCGACACGATCCAGCACAACGCCACGAGGGTCCCCAGCGCTGGGCGCACGAACGCGCTCACGAACGTCAGCCCCACCACGACGCAGATCAGCAGCCCGGCGGCCGTGCTCAGGTTGATCGCGACGTGCGCATAAGTCCGCCGCTTGCGAAGCACCGGCAAGGCATCCAGCTCGCGGCTGTGCATGTCGGATTCGTCGATCCGCTCGAGCAGGTGCACGCGGTCGACGATCCAGGTCAGCCGCTGGTTCATCACGTTCAGCACCGCGCCGATTGCCGCGAGCAGGAACACCGGCGTCAGCGAAAGCTGCACCATCTGCTGCACTCGCGCCGTGCTGGCCGTGCGCTCGAGCAGTTCACTGGCGAAAGAGGCGCTCGAGGAGCTCAGGAAATCCATTCCGCGGCCCTATCGCACCCGAGGGCCGCTTCTCAAGCCGCGCGACTTCGCGCACACCGGCCGTGTCATGAGCGATCCCGGTTGGCGAGCGATGGATGCGGCGGACCTGGCCGCGGTCGTGGAGATCTCCGACGCGGTCCATGGCCGCTTTACCGAGCCCGCCGCGGTCTACAGTGAAAGACTCGCTCGCTATCCTCACGGCTGCTTCGTCCTGGAACGCGATGGGGCCGTCGTCGGCTACCTCGTCAGCCACCCCTGGACGCGCGGGTCTTCGCCCGAGCTGGGACGGCCGATAGGCGCCATCCCTCCGGCGGCCGACACCTATTACCTCCACGACATCGCCTTGCTGCCCTCGGCGCGCGGAACAGGTGCGGGTCGCAGCGCGCTGACCCTGGTCGAGCGCTGCGCGCGTGCGGGCGGGGTTGGCGATATCACGCTCACCGCGGTCGGCGGCGCGGATCGGTACTGGGCTGCGCGAGGTTTCGCCTACGATCGCGAAGGGCACGCAGCCGCCTACGGTGCCGGCACCCACCGCATGCGCAAGATTCTGCCGCCTGAAGACCAGGGTCGGCCCGGGGCCTAAATTCCTGCTTCGGGCAATACGAAACACGCCCCCGGCACGGTGATGCCTCGATCGAGGCGGTCGAGCGTGCCGTCGCCCCCGATGGCGAAGGTTTCGATTCTCCCATCCTTCTCATGCGCCGCGATCAGCAACTTCTCCTCTTCCAACAGCACGAAGTGCCGAGGATGCTGTCCGCCGCTGTCGACGTGCTGCAGCAGCGTGAGCTCGCGCGCTTTCGTGTCGAGCGCGAACACGGCAATCGAGTTGTGCCCACGGTTCGAGACATAGACCCGGTCGCCCGCGGCATTCATCGCGAGGTGTCCGCCGAGGTTTTCGCCCGTGAATCCGTCCGGAAGCGTCGATTGCAACTCGATCGGCCGCAGCCGTTCGTCGTCAAGCACAAGTAGCGCCAGCTCGCTGCTCAGTTCGCTCAGCAGCGCCGCAAGTGGCGCGCGGGGATGGAATAGCAGGCGCCGCGGACCCATGCCGGGAGCGGCCTGCCATGCCGGCGAGGCTTCTCCCATGGTCGTTCCGGCCAGCGCAATCCGCCAGACGCGATCCGCGCCGAGATCGACGACATAAAGCGCCGCATCGTCGGGGGAGAACCGGACGCAATGCGCGTGAGGACCTTCCTGCCGCTCCGCGACGGGTCCATCCCCGCGCGACTGGAACTCACCGGCCGCTCGGGGAATGCCGTCCGCACCGAGGTCGAAAAGCGCTACATTGCCGCTTGCATAGTTCGCCACTGCCAGCCGGGCCTCGGCGTTGTCGAATGCGGCGTGGCACGGCGCCGCGCCCCTCGACGAAATCCGCGCTACCGTCGTCCAAGCGCCATCGATGCGCCGGAGGACCGTGATGGCCCCCTCTTCCCGTTCGTCCACGACATAAGTGAGGCCATGGCGTATCGAACGCACGCCGAACGAGGCGTTGGGTGCTCCTGAGTATGGCTCGCCGGCGACCACGAGGCCGCGATGATCCACTGTCACCGGGACGAGCCCTCGCCCGCCCTCGTTCGCATAAGTTCCAACATGGAGCGCAACCATGGACGCTCGAATGCCCCTGGCGGCGCCGAAGTTCCGCCCGGCCCAACGAGGGGCTCAGGGCTGGTCCAGCCTTTCCTCCCCGCGCCAATTGATCCAGGCCCCATGCGGATGGGCTTCGGATAGCAGCGCGGGCGTTTCCCCTCCGGGCCAGTAACGTACGGTCAGCTCGTGCCGGAATGTCTGCCGGTTGGTTTCGAGGCGCAGCCAGCCAAGCGGCCGCTTGGCGGAGGCCGCGGCACCGGCACGCTCCATCGCGGCTGTGATCGCATCGCGCGTCTCGGTCGGCAGGTACTGCCACATCACCGAATGGTAGAGAACTCGCGTGACGCCCTCTTCCTGCGGGGCGGCGAGACGCTGGCGGACGAAGTCCCCGGCATCCATTTGCACAAGCTCGGGGCGGCGCGCGGCCGCCAGTTCGATCGCCGCCTCGATCCGTCCCATGCGCTCCTGCGCATCCGCCCAGACGTAGGCCTTCAGACGTAGCGCCTCGTTCGGGTTCGACAAGTCTACCGGAGCCACGTCGCAGCCGCGGATCGCCACGATGTCGACCTCGCCCCGCGGCGGCGCGGGCCCCCGCCACTCGGGCACGATCCGCATCGGCGAATCCTCCGGCCCGACCCTCACCCCGCCGAGATCGTAGAAATAGCGCTCCATCATCGTGTTGACGCCCGCGCTCGCTCCGATCTCGTTCAGTTCGAAGCGTGGCCCGAGCTGCTCGGAAAGCCACAGCAGCCCTGCCATGATGCTGGCCGAGCGGCCCGCCTCGTTGGTCTGCGGCGGGCTGTCGAGCCAGGCCATCAGCGGGGCGTCGTACTGCTGGGCCAGCTCGGCCACGATCGCGTCGACCGCCGCCTGGTCGGTCATCAGCCCCGCATAGACCGGCTCGAGCCTGCGGTCCGCACCGCTCAGGAACAGCCAGTGCAGTCCGCCCGCCACGCGCAGCGGCATTGCGTCCTCGAGGGTCAGGCCTGCCCAGTGGTTCATCCGCCGCGCCAGCCCTGTGTCGGTGTCGAGGATCGCGAGCTCCGCCCGGATGACGCGCGCGGTGTTGGGCGCGTCGGCTCGCTCGGCGTGATCGGCCTGCCAGGCGATCGCCTGCCGCACGTCGGTGATGTCCATGATGGACTGCGAAGCCATCGTCGTTGCCCTTTCCTGTCCCCGTGACTAGATGCCCGCGCCATGTCCGCGCCGCTAACCTTCGCCGTGCCCAAGGGCCGCATCCTCGACGAGGCCCTGCCCGTCATGGCGCGCGCCGGCGTCGTGCCGGAAGCCGGGTTCCACGACAAGGGCAACCGCGCTCTCAGTTTCGCCACCGAGGACCGGGACATGCGGATCATCCGCGTGCGAGCGTTCGACGTAGCCACTTTCGTCGCGTTCGGCGCGGCGCAGGCAGGAATCGTCGGGTCCGACGTAATCGAGGAATTCGAGTACTCGGAGCTTTACGCTCCCGTCGATCTCGGCATCGGCCACTGCCGGCTCTCGGTTGCCGAGCCGAAGAACGCCAGCGCGTACAGCCCCGGCAACGCCAGCCATCTGCGCATCGCAACGAAATATCCCAACATCACCAGCCGCTGGTTCGAGCGGCAGGGAATCCAGGCCGAATGCGTCAAGCTCAACGGCGCGATGGAGCTCGCGCCGTCGCTCGGGCTGTCGATGCGCATCGTCGACCTCGTCTCGACTGGCAAGACTCTGGCCGAGAACGGACTGGTCGAGACCGACACGATCATGGCGATTTCGGCCCGACTGATCGTCAATCGCGCCGCGCTCAAGACCGATCCGCGCGTGGGTGCGCTCGTCGAGCGCTTCCGCGCCTTGGCGGAGGCCGCCTGATGCTGCGCCTCTCCACCGCGGACTCCGACTTCGAGAAGAAGTTCAGGCGCCTCGTCGACGGACGCCGCGAGAGCCACGAGGACGTCTCGAGTACGGTCTCGCACATCCTCGGCCAAGTCCGCGCGCTCGGCGATCAGGCGCTGGCCGAATATACCGAGCGTTTCGATAAGCACGTCCTCGCCACCGAGGACGACTGGCGGATCGCGCCCCAGGCCTGCCGCGAGGCCTACGAGGGGCTCGAGCCGGCCTTGCGCGAGGCACTCGATCTCGCCGCCGAGCGAATTCGCGCCTACCACGAGGACCAGCTACCGGCGGACCGAGACTTCACCGATGATGCGGGGGTTCGGCTCGGCGCGAAGTGGCACCCGGTCGATGCCGCCGGCCTTTATGTGCCCGGCGGTCGTGCCGCCTACCCTTCCTCGCTGCTGATGAACGCGATCCCCGCCAAGGTTGCCGGCGTCGGCCGCCTGGTCGTCGTCACGCCTACGCCGAAAGGCCAGATTAACCCGCTCGTGCTCGCCGCCGCGCACATCGCCGGCATCGACGAGATCTGGCGCGTCGGCGGCGCCCAGGCGATCGCCGCGCTTGGGTACGGTACGGAGCGGATCAAGCGCGTCGACGTGATCACCGGTCCGGGCAACGATTTCGTCGCGGAGGCGAAGCGCCAGCTGTTCGGCGTGGTCGGCATCGACATGGTCGCCGGGCCGAGCGAGATCCTCGTCATCGCCGACAACAAGAACGATCCCGATTGGATCGCCGCCGACCTGCTCAGCCAGGCCGAGCACGATCCTTCCTCGCAATCGATCCTGATTACCGACGACGAAGGCTTCGCCAACCAGGTCGAGGACCGGGTCGACGTGCAGTGCGGGATGCTTTCGACCGAGAAGGTCGCCTGCAAGAGCTGGAGCGACAACGGCGTCCTGCTGGTCGTGTCGGACTTGCGCGAAGCGCCCGCGCTCGCCAACCGCCTCGCGGCCGAGCACGTCGAGCTCGCGGTCGACGATCCGGAAAGCCTTTTCGCGCAGTTGCGCCACGCCGGCAGCGTCTTCCTCGGCCGCCACACGCCCGAAGCGGTCGGCGATTACGTCGCCGGGCCCAACCACGTCCTGCCCACTGGCCGCCGCGCCCGCTTTGCCAGCGGGCTGTCGGTGCTCGACTTCATGAAGCGCACCAGCTTCATCTCGATGAGCGACGAGGCGCTGCGCAAGATCGGCCCTGCCGCGATCGCGCTCGCGCACGCGGAGGGCTTGCCGGCCCACGCCAAGTCGGTGGAGCTGCGCCTGCAGGGCGCGCTACCGCCTTCGGCTATTCGAGCGCAGAAATGAACACCCCCGCCCGCTCCAAGGCCCGCTCGGCCGCCCGCCTCGCCGCCGTCCAGGCGCTCTACCAGCGCCAGATGGAGGACACGCACCTTGCGCGTCTGCTCGACGAGTTCCACCAGCATCGTCTCGGCCGCAAGATCGAGGACGCGCAATATGCCGACGCCGAAGTCGATTTCTTCGACGACATCGTCAGCGGGGTGATCGCGCGTCAGGACGAGATCGACGCGCTGCTGACCGCTCGGCTCGCAGACGGCTGGACGCTGGCGCGGCTCGACAAGACCATGCTGCAAATCCTCCGCGCCGGAACGTATGAACTGCTCGCACGCGCCGACGTGCCGACCGGCACCGCGATCGGCGAGTACCTCGACGTCACCCACGCCTTTTTCGACCAGCGCGAGGCGAAATTCGTCAACGGCCTGCTCGACGCGGTGGCGAAGGCGGTGCGTTGAGCGGCGAGGCCGCATTCATCGAGAGCTTGCGGGCCCTCGCCCATCACCCCGCCGCGCGCGGCCTCGCGGACGATGCCGCCGTCCTGCAAATCGGTGACGAGGCGCTCGTCCTCACGCACGACATGCTGGTCGAAGGGGTCCATTTCCTCCCCAGCGCCGATTGGGCCGATGTGGCGTGGAAACTTGTAGCCACCAACCTGTCCGATCTCGCCGCCAAAGGCGCTGAACCACTTGGAGTGCTGTTCGGCTTCATGCTCGGCGGGGGTATCGAGCGCTTCATTGACGGCCTGACCGACGTCTTGGAGCATTATGGCGTGCCGCTGCTGGGCGGCGATACCGTAAAAGGCGGACCGCCGCGTTCGTTCGGCCTCACGGCGATCGGCCGCGCCACCCACCAACCCGTCCCCTCGCGCGCCGGAGCGAAACCAGGCGATTCGCTGTGGCTGACCGGCCAGGTCGGCGCCGCCATGCTCGGCTTCGAGGCGCTTCGCGACGGGACGGGCGCCGACAGCACCGCCTACCGCCGTCCCCTCGCACGCCTCCCCGAAGGCCAGGCCCTCGCCTCGCTCGTCACCGCGATGATGGACGTTTCCGACGGGCTGCTTATCGACAGCTGGCGCCTCGCCGACGCCAGCCAGGTTTCGATCGCCATCGACAGCGCGTCAGTGCCCATCGCCACCCCCGAAACCCGACGCCTCGACGCCCTTCGCTGGGGCGACGATTACGAGCTCCTGTTCACCCTCCCGCCCACCATCGAGCCCCCTGTCAAAGCGACCCGCATCGGTACGGTCGAACCACGCGGCTTCGTGCCGATGTTCCTCGACGGCGAACCCGTCGCCAACCGCGATGGCCTTGGCTGGGAACACTGAGCGCGGCTTCGTCTAACCGTCCACGGTAAGGTGGCGGTTAGGGCTTGCACCGCCCTTCCCCGCGCTTTAGCCATCGCCATTCCGCGCGGACCCGGCGCATGATCGGGCCGCGCTTCCTTTGTGGAGAGGGGGATCGGTCTCGCTATGGACCTGACACTAATCGCCATCGTGCTGGGGCTGCTCGCAGTCGTTTACGGTTTCGTCACCAGCCGCCAGGTTCTCGGCTCTTCCGCCGGCACCGAGAAGATGCAGGAGATCGCGGGAGCGATCCAGGAAGGTGCACAGGCCTACCTGAAGCGCCAATACACCACGATCGCCATCGTCGGCGTCGTGGTCGCCGTGATCGTCGCGATATTCCTCGGCGCGGTGTCGGCTGTCGGCTTCGTGCTCGGCGCCATCCTCTCGGGGGTCGCCGGCTTCATCGGCATGAACATCTCGGTCCGCTCCAACGTGCGCACCGCGGCAGCCGCGCAGAAGGGGCTGCAGGAAGGGCTCACGATCGCGTTCCGTGCCGGCGCCATCACCGGCATGCTCGTCGCCGGCCTCGCGCTGCTCGCGATCGCGGTGTTCTACTGGTACCTCACGGGCCCTGGCGGCTACACCGTCGGCGGCGAGGACCGCACCGTGGTCGACGGCCTCGTCGCGCTCGCGTTCGGCGCTTCGCTGATCTCGATCTTCGCGCGTCTCGGCGGCGGCATCTTCACCAAGGCCGCGGACGTCGGCGCCGACCTGGTCGGCAAGGTCGAAGCCGGCATCCCGGAGGACGATCCGCGCAACCCCGCGGTGATCGCAGACAACGTGGGCGACAACGTCGGCGACTGCGCCGGCATGGCGGCCGACCTCTTCGAGACCTACGTCGTCACCGTTGGCGCCACGATGGTCCTCACCGCCCTCCTGCTCACCGGGGCGGGCGAACTGCTCGGTAGCCTCATGGCTCTGCCGTTGCTGATCGGCGGCGTCTGCATCGTCACCTCGATCATCGGCACGTACTTCGTTCGCCTCGGCGGTTCGAAGAACGTGATGGGCGCCATGTACAAGGGCTTCCTGGTCTCGGCGGTCCTCGCGATCCCCGCGATCTGGTTCGCGACGTCCTATGCGCTCGGCAGTATGGAAGCCGCCATCCCCGGCACCGAGTTCAACGGCCGCGCGCTGTTCTACTGCTCGCTGCTCGGACTCGTCATCACGGGCCTGATCATCTGGATCACCGAGTACTACACGGGGACCAACTTCCGCCCGGTCCGCTCGATCGCCAAGGCCTCGGAAACGGGCCACGGCACCAACGTCATCCAGGGCCTCGCGATCAGCCTCGAATCGACCGCGCTGCCGACGCTGGTGATCATCGCCGGCATCATCGCAGCCTATTCGCTCGCCGGCCTGATCGGCATCGCCTACGCGGCGACCGCGATGCTGGCCCTCGCCGGAATGGTCGTGGCGCTGGATGCCTACGGGCCGGTCACCGACAACGCCGGCGGCATTGCCGAAATGGCGGGTCTCGACGACAGCGTTCGCGAGAAGACCGACCTGCTCGACGCCGTGGGCAACACCACCAAGGCCGTTACCAAGGGCTACGCGATCGGCTCCGCCGGTCTTGCCGCACTGGTGCTGTTCGCCGCCTACACCACCGACTTGCGCCATTTCTTCCCGGGCCTGTCGGACGGTGACTTGGCCAACGGTGAAGTCAGCTTCAGCCTCGAGAACCCTTACGTGATCGTAGGCCTGCTGCTCGGCGCGCTGCTGCCCTATCTGTTCGGCTCGATGGGCATGACCGCGGTCGGCCGCGCCGCCGGTGACGTGGTCAAGGACGTGCGCGAGCAGTTCGCCAACGATCCGGGTATCATGGCCGGCACCAGCAAGCCGAACTACGCCAAGACCGTGGACCTCGTGACCAAGGCGGCGATCAAGGAAATGATCGTGCCCTCCCTGCTCCCGGTGCTCGCGCCGATCGTGGTCTACTTCGTGATCACGCTCATCGCGGGCGAGGAGAATGGCTTCGCCGCGCTCGGCGCGCTTCTGCTCGGCGTCATCGTCGGCGGCCTGTTCGTCGCCATCTCGATGACCGCGGGCGGCGGCGCCTGGGACAACGCGAAGAAGTACATCGAGGACGGCAACCATGGCGGCAAGGGATCCGAGGCTCACAAGGCCGCGGTGACCGGCGACACGGTCGGCGATCCCTACAAGGACACCGCCGGCCCGGCCGTGAACCCGATGATCAAGATCACGAATATCGTGGCGCTGCTGCTGCTGGCGGCGCTCGCCGCCGGCTGATCCGGCGTCTTGGTTGACGAATTGCCCCACCCGGCCCGCGCCGGGTGGGGTTTTCTTTACCCTTCCGGTTAGGCTTTCCTTCGCGCCGCCAAGCTAGCTCTGTCGAGCCGATGATCGTCATCGGCGTCGACAAAGGTTAACCCGCTTGGCCACCCTGCCGCTCGAGCTGCTCCCATCGTGGAAACTCGGCGAGTCCGTCCCCGGCTCGCTGCGTGTTTCGCTCCGGGCGCACGACTGGCGGGATCTCGCCTCGCAAGAATCGATCGCACGGTGGGATTCGCTCGCGGAATGCGCCAGCGAACCGAATCCGTTCCACGAAAGCTGGTACCTGCTCCCCGCACTGCGCGCGTTCGATCCGGGCGGCACCGCCAAGCTGCTTTGCCTAGAGGCAAACGGCTTCCTGGCGGGCCTGCTGCCGGTCGTCCATTCGACGAGCTATTACGATCACCCCGTCCCGCATCTCGCCAACTGGCGTCACGCCAATGCCTTTCTCGGCGCGCCGCTCGTCGCCAAGGGCTTCGAGCACGCGTTCTGGCGCGAGCTGCTGGCCTGGTGCGATGCCCAACCGGGTGGCCCCTTGTTCCTCCATCTCGCGCAGCTTCCCGAAGCCGGCCCGCTGCACGAGGCCCTCGCCGAGGTCCTGGCCGACGACCGTCGGCAGGACGCCGTGGTCCGGCGCGAGGTCCGGGCAGCGCTCGAATCCGATCTGGATGCCGAGACTTATTTCGAGGAATCGCTCTCCGGAAAGAAGCGCAAGGAGCTGCGCCGGCAACACCGCCGCCTCGCCGAAGAAGGCGAGCTGACCGTTCACCGCACCGCCGGCGCGGAAGACCTCGAAGTGTGGACCGAGGAATTCATCGCGCTCGAGCGGGCCGGTTGGAAAGGCAAGGCAGGCTCGGCACTGGCATGCGACGCGCGCACCGCCGGGCTGTTCCGCGATGCCCTGGCCGGCGCGGCCAACCGCGGCCGTGTCGAGCGGCTCGCCATCCGTCTCGCCGGACGCCCTTTGGCGATGCTGGCCACGTTCCTATCGCCGCCGGGCGCCTTCGGCTTCAAGACCGCGTTCGACGAATCCTACGCCCGCTTCTCGCCGGGCGTCCTCCTGCAGCGCGAGAACCTGGCGATCCTGTCGCACCCCGACATCGCCTGGACCGATAGCTGCGCGGCGCAGGACCATCCGATGATCGACCATTTCTGGCGTGAGCGGCGCACCGTCACGCGCCGCAACATCGCCATCGGCGGCAAGGCTCGCCGGCTCCTGTTTCGCGCGCTTGCGGCGCGCGAGACCCGTTCGACTTCCAAGGGAAACCCATGACCGAACAGCGTGCATTAGTCGGCGAGCGGATGAGCAGCGAAGCGGTCTTTCCCCCGCTCTCGCGCGCGAACTTCGTCTCGTCCTATCCCGAAGGGCCGCACAAGCTCCGCCACAACCTGAGTGCGCACCCGCTGCTCGAGCTCGATGCGCTGGCCGAGCTAGGCGAAACGCTGCCCGCTCGCTCCATCGAGTACAATCGCGGCGACCTGCCGATCGGTGTCGACGGCAAGCCCGAAGCCAACGGCCTCGGTATTGGCGAGACGATCCGCGGCATCGAGAGCAGCAATAGCTGGGCGGTGCTCAAGAACATCGAGCAGCACCCTGCCTACGCGGCGCTCCTCGCCGAATTGCTCGGCGAGCTTCGCGAAGAGATCGTCCACAAGACCGGCCGGATGCTGCGAATGCAGGGCTTCATTTTCGTTTCCAGCCCGAACGCCGTGACACCGTACCATTTCGATCCCGAGCACAATATCCTGCTCCAGTTGACGGGAAAGAAGGTCATGACCGTGTTCCCGGCAGGCGACCCGCTGTTCGCCCCTGACCGGGTGCACGAGGCCTATCACACCGGCGGCGCGCGCGAGCTGCCCTGGCGCGAGGAGCTCGCCTGCCATGGCCAGAGGTTCCACCTGGCCGAGGGTGAAGCGATCTACGTCCCCGTCATGGCGCCGCACCATGTCAAGAATGGGCCGGTTCCGTCGATCTCGCTCTCGATCACCTGGCGAAGCGAATGGAGCTTCGCCGAGGCCGACGCACGCGCGCTGAACGCCTGGCTGCGCAAGCGGGGTCTCGATCCGCGGCCTCCGCAACGGTGGCCCGCGCGCAACACGGCGAAGGCCTTCGCCTGGCGCATCCTTCGGCGGGTCCCCGGCATAAGTTGACTGCCGCCACGGGGCCGCGCAAGGCGTGCGGCATGGCGACTCCGACCGTCAATGCGCCGACTCCCGAGCGCCTCGTCGCCGAGCTGATCCTGCTGCTCGATCTCGATGCACGCGGCGGCGACCGCTTTGTCGGTCGGCGCCAGATCGAAGGAACCGGGCGCGTGTTCGGCGGCCAAGCGATCGCGCAAGCGCTGGTCGCCGCGCGCCGCACCGTGCCGGACGATCGCCACACGCACTCGCTGCACGCATATTTCCTGCGCGGCGGCAGCGACGATCTTCCGATCGACTTCCGGGTCAAGCGTGACCTCGATGGGCGCAGCTTCTCGAACCGTCGCGTCGTCGCCAGCCAGCAGGGTCAGCCGATCCTCAACCTGATCGCTTCGTTCCAGAAACCGCAGGACGGCCCGCATCACCAGCATCCGAAGATGCCCGATGTCCCACCTCCGGAAGAGCTCGAGTCCGACTCCGTGACCCGTCGCGAGTTTGCCGAGACGATGCCCGACGGGCTGCTGCGAAACCTCATGCTCCGCCCGCGCCCGATCGACGTCCGCTCGGTCGAACTGCGCAACTGGCAGTCGCCCGGTCGGCGCGAACCCGTGGCGCATTGCTGGTTCCGCACGGTGGCCCCGCTGCCCGACAGCCCTCCGATCCACCGCGCGGTGCTCGCCTATGCCAGCGACTTCCAGCTTCTCGCAACGGCCATTCAGCCGCACGGCCTCAGCTTCCATCGCGGCGAGGTCAAGGCGGCGAGCCTCGACCACGCGCTGTGGTTTCACGATGAGTTTCGCGCCGACGACTGGCTGCTCTACGCCACCGAAAGCCCCTGGTCGGGCCTTGCCCGCGGCTTCGGGCGCGGCCAGATCTTCACCCGCGACGGACGCCTGGTGGCGAGCGTCGCCCAGGAAGGGATGATCCGGCCCGTCTGATTAGGGCAGAACGGTCTCGCTCTCGGTGCAGACCGCCAGCATCGGCACGTCGTGCGCCTGCGGACGGATCGTCGGGATCTCCTGGTCGGAGTACCCCACCCCATAGAGCCGGGGCTTGCCACCGAGCGAGGCCATCGTCCGGTCGAAGAATCCGCCCCCGTAACCGAGTCGATAGCATTCCCGGTCGAAACCGACGACTGGGGCAATGGTAACGTCTGGAATCACCACGTCGCCGTTCGCAGGGATCGGAATGTTCCAAACCCCACGGTCGAGCTTGTCGCCCGACTTCCACGCGCGAAACTCGAGCGGATGCGCCTTCTGCACCACCACCGGCAGCGCCGTGATGGCACCCTTGTCGCGCAGCCGCGCCAGCATCGGCTTCAAGTCGGGCTCGCCGCGGAACGGCCAGTAGGCGCTGACCACCAGCCCCGCCGGATCGCCGATCAGCGCCTCGAGCCGCTCGGTGATGCGCCCGGTCAGCGCCGCTCGCTGTTCCGCCCGCAACGTCATGCGCTGCTCGATCAGACGCTTGCGCTCCGCCTTGCGCCATTCGCGCAACTCGGCTTCGGGGCTGAGGGCTTCGGTCCGATCCATTGGCTTCATCCGTTCGGGTGGTAGAAATCGTACACCGCGCGGGCCACGGCGTTGCTGACCCCGGGCGCGCGTTGCAGGTCTTCGAGCGCCGCCGCGCGAACCTTGCTCGCGGTGCCGAAGTGCAGCAGCAGCGCCCGCTTCCGCGCCGGGCCGATCCCGGGAATCTCGTCGAGCGGGCTTGCGGTGATCGCCCGGCTACGTTTCGCGCGATGCGCGCCGATCGCGAAGCGGTGCGCCTCGTCGCGAAGCCTTTGCAGGTAGAACAGCACCGGCGAGTTGACCGGCAGGGTCTTCTCCCGCCCGTCGGGGAAATGAAACACCTCGCGCCCCTCACGCCCGTGGTGCGGGCCCTTGGCGACGCCGATCAGGGGGACATCCTGGATGCCTAGATCCTCCAGCGTCTCACGCACGCTCGACATCTGCCCCTTGCCGCCGTCGATCAGGACCAGGCCGGGCCAGCTATCGCCGTCGCGATCGGGATCCTCCTCGATCGCCCGCGCGAAGCGGCGGCCCATGACCTCGCGCATCATCGCGAAGTCGTCGTTGGTCTGCGCCTGGCGGATGTTGAACTTGCGATACTGGTTCTTGAGGAAACCCTCGGGCCCGGCGACGATCATCGCACCGACCGCCTTGGTCCCCTGGATGTGGCTGTTGTCGTAGACTTCGATGCGGCGCGGTTCCTCGGGCAGCTCGAGAAACTCGGTCATCTCGCGCAGCACTTTCGCCTGGGTACCGGTTTCGGCGAGACGGCGGTCGAGCGCCTCCGCCGCATTGCGCTTTGCCTGCTCCATCAGCCGTCGCCGATCGCCGCGTTGCGGGATGCTGATTTCGACGCGGTGCCCGGCCGCCTCGCACAGCGCCTGCTCCAGCAGCTCGCGCTCGGGTAGCTCGCGATCGACCAGGATCGTGCGCGGCGGCGGCACTTCTTCGTAGAACTGCGCGAGCACGCGCGCGAGCACCTCGTCGTCGTCGACGCCTTGCGTATGACTCGGGAAGAACGCGCGGTGGCCCCAGTTCTGCCCGCCACGGACAAAGAATGCCTGGATACCGATTTGCCCGCCCTTGGCGGCGAGCGCGAAGATATCGGCATTGCCGACGCCCTCGGCGTTGATCGCCTGGGTGCCCTGGATGAACGTCGCCGCGCGCAGCCGGTCACGCAGCATCGCCGCCCGCTCGAAATCGAGCGCCTCGGCCGCCTCCTGCATTTGCGCCTCGATCTTGCGCTGCACCGCGCCCGACTTGCCCCCGAGGAAATCCTTCGCCTCGCGCACCAGTTCGGCGTAGCCCGCCTTGTCGATCCGCCCGACGCACGGCGCCGAGCAGCGCCTGATCTGGTAGAGCAGGCACGGCCGGTCGCGCCGCGCGAAGAAGCTGTCGGTGCAGCTCCGCAGCAGGAACAGCTTCTGGAGCGCATTCACCGTGGTGTTGACCGATCCGGCGCTCGCGAAGGGCCCGTAGTAGTCGCCCTTGAACCGCCGCGCGCCGCGGTGCTTCATGATGCGCGGGAAGTCGTGTTCGGCGCGTAGCAGGATGAACGGGAACGACTTATCGTCGCGTAACAGAACGTTATACGGCGGCCTGAAGCGCTTGATCAGCTGCGCTTCGAGCAGCAGCGCTTCGGCCTCGCTGTTGGTCGTGACGATTTCCATCGTCCGCGTCTGCGCGACCATGCGCTGCAAGCGGCTCGAGAGATTGGCCACCTGGCAGTAGTTGGCCACGCGGTTCTTCAGGGCGCGCGCCTTGCCCACATAGAGCACGTCGCCGCGCGCATCGAGCATGCGGTAAACGCCCGGCTTGGGCTTCAGCGTCCGCACCACTTCGCGGATCGCCGCTACGCCGGCCTCGATGTCGGGCTGGGCCGAGCCCCGCACGGTATAGGTCGCGCGATCCTCGTGAAAACGCTCGGCGCCTTTCGGGTGCGGCGGGGTTCCGGCGGGAGTGCGGGCCATGGGGGGCATGTAGGCAAAGGTCGCCCGCTCGTCACCCGCCCAGCGCCACGAGTGCGAGTCGCTTGGTGGATCAAGTTTTATCCACTAGCTTTCCACAGATAAGAACACGAATTATCGATTCGTTTTCCACGGGGGTGGGATCATGGCGCTGGACGGGAAGCAGGGCGGTTACGACATCGGGAGCGAAGCGCGTGTGCGGGAGGAGCAACCCGCGGTCGTCCTCGCCAACGTGCTGTCCCGACGCCGGCCTCCCGCGCATATCGTGACCTTCGCCAACGAGAAGGGCGGCGTCGGCAAGTCGACGTTCGCGTTTCATTGCGCCGTTGCGCTGGCCCACCGCGCGATGAAAGTCCTCGTCATCGATTGCGACCGCCGCCAGCAGAGCCTGCATCGGTTTCTCGAAGCACGCGACGGCACGGCGCGCGCGTTGAAGATTCCGCTGCCGCGCCCCCATCACCTCGTGCTCGAAAAGCAGAGCGGCGCGCTCTTGCTTCAGGAGATCGAGCGCGCGGGTCGCGATTGGGATTACATCCTGATCGACCTCGCCGGGCAGGACTCCCCGATCGCGCGCCGCGCCATCGCGCTGGCCGACACGCTCGTCACGCCGATCAACTGCTCGCCGACCGATCTCGACGCGCTCGGCCGCATCAACCCCGTGTCGCGGCATTTCCGCCACGCTGGCCCCTTCGCCGAAGTCGTGGCGGAGCTGCGCGCGGAACGGCTGTCCCGTGGCCTCACCGGCTTCGACTGGGTCGTGGCCAAGAACAGGGTGCGTCACTGCGAGCACCGCCTGCTCGCCTCGATCGATGCGAACCTCGCGACGATATCCCGCCATCTCGGCTTTCGCACCGTCGAAGGGCTGACCGAACGCGTCGCCTACCGCGAGCTGCTGCCGTTCGGCCTGACGCAGCTCGACTTGCGATACATCCCCGATCTCGGGGCCGCGCGCGCGACCAACCTGCGCGAGATGCGGGACATGATCGAAAGCCTGCAACTGCCCTGTTTCGACGCGCGCCGGCCGGTCACGACTCTCGGCAAGCTCTGCGCGCCGGTGCGGGAGCGCACCGCGCAGAACTACCGCGAGGCGATGTCGGCCTCGATCGCAATGCGCGCTGGCTGACGCGGCGCGTCAGAACAGCTTGCGCAGCTCGATCTCGAAGAACCGCCCGGTCGGATCGATCAGGTACGGCTGGTAGCGTAGCGGCACCGCGCCGGTGTCGTCGGTAACCCGCTGGCGCGCGTCGAACACGTTGTTCATCGCCAGGGTAACTCTCGTGTTCTTCAGCAGGGGCACCTGCTCGATCAGCTTGGTGCGCTGGTTCAGGTCCGCGAAAACGCGCAGGTTGACCGTCAGAAGGTCGCCGAAGAACAGGTCCGTGCTGCCAGGCAAGCCGCTGCCGTCGATGCGCGAGCTGCCCGTGTAGCGCGCATTCACGTTCGTGCCGAAGCCCGCGTAGAACAGCCCGCCGTTGAACTGCACCGTGTGGCGCGGCTGCGTGCCCGAGGTCGCCCCGCCGTCGAGCAGGTCGAGCAACGGTCCGCCGGGCGCGATCAGGACTTCGTTTTCGAGCTGCAGGTTGTAGTTCAGGTTGAAGAACCACCGCCCACGGCCGTCGGGGCTGCCTCCGCCGCCGAAGCCGCCGCCGCGGAATCCTCCGCCCCCGCCGCCAGGGCCACGCGGTCCCCCGCCGCCCGAACTACGCGGTCCGCCGCCGGGCCCGCCCTGCTGCGCTCCACTTTGTGCGGCCCCATCTCTCTGGGCTCCGCCTTGCTGCCCCTGCCCCGCTGGACCACCCTGACCCGGCTGGAAGTCGCCGCTGCAGAACTGCGCGCGCAACTGGTTGACCCGCTCGGGATCGACCTCGCCATCCGGTCCTTTCAGGCGCTCGAGCATCTGCGGCGGAAGCGCCGCAAGCTGCTCTTCCGTAATCGGCGGGGGCTCCTCGCCGGGCTTTCCGCAGAACTGCTCGCGCAATTGCGCAAAACGCTGCGGGTCCGCGCCGGGGCCACCGCCACTGCACATCTGCGTCCGGAATTCGGCCCAGCGTTCGGGATTGACCGTCCCGTCGGCGTTGCGGACCCGCTCGAGCACCCGGGGTGGAAGGCCCTCGACGTCGGCCGGTCCCGGCACCAGATTCGCCGCATCGGGCGTGCAGAACCGCGTGCGAAGCTGCTGGAAGGCCTGCGGATTGAATCCGCCTCCACCCGCGCCCGGAGCGCCCTGCCCTTGGCCTTGGGTCTGTCCCGCCTGCCCGCCCTGGCCACCACGGAACGCCGCGGCGAGCGGGTTGTTCGCTTGCTGCTGCGCCGCGGCCTGCGGGCGCGCCTTGCCGAACGGACCGGTGAAGAACACGCCGACCTGGAGGCGTGTGGAATCCTGCTCGGCGAAGGTCACCGGGCGCTGGTCGATCGAAACGATGCGGCCCGTTCCGTCGCGAATGACCCGGCCGGGAAACGCCGTCTCGATCGTCGGAGTCAGCAACGGGAAGCCCGACGCGACGTCCTCCGAGTGGTTCTTGAAGAGCTCGAGATTGAGCCGCCCCTGCTGGATCGCCGAGGTGAACTCGGGCAATTGCCAGTTCAGGCCGAAGCGCCAGTCGCGCTGGGTCTGCGCCGGAAGGTTGGGATTGCCGCCGCTGATCACCGTTGCGAGCACCGTCTCACCGCGCGAAAGATCAAACACGGGCACGTTGAAGGTGGCAATCTCCGGGTTGCCCAGCTGCGAGAGCGAGGGCGCCGCGTCACGCGCGACGTAGCTGGCATTCAGGCTGAGGCGTTCGGTCACTCCCCAGTTCAGCCCCGCGGTCCAGTCGGTCAGCGTGCCGAAGTCCGACAGGTGGTTCACGCCGCCCTGGAAATTGAGGCTCAGGTCGCCGATCGCGGCGCCGAAGTCCTCGCGCCGGCTGGTGATGGGAATGCCAATGTTCACGCCTCCCGAGAGGTCGCCGCGCTTCAGCGAGGTCGTCACCCCCGGATTGCGCGTGTCCTCGCTTTCGATGCGCGTGAAGTTGTAGCCGCCGTCGAGCGTGACGGTCAGCTCGCCGCCCGGCAGGAGCAACGGCCGACCGACTGCCGTGACGAGCGAGTTGAGCGTGTCGGTCTTGCTGTCCGCACGGTCGAAGCCGGCATCCGGAAGAACGCCCAGGTCGCCATCGAGCGCGAGCGTGCCCGCGAGCGCCTGCTGCTGCAGCGGCGCGAGGACGAGCGGATCGATGCGCCGATCGATCAGATTGCGCGACACCGCGTGGTTGCCGTCGGCCGTCGCGGTGACCTGCCAGTCGCCAAGACGGGTATCGAGCGTCGTGCCGAGCGAATAAGTGGTCGACCGCGTGTCGACCGTCAGCGGGTCTTCCTCGCCGAACGTGCGCAGCACGCTGTCGGCAGGGTTCCCGCTCGGGGGCGTAAGCACGACCGCGTCGAGGCCCTGGTACCGCAGGCTATCGTCGCGCTGGAAGGTGGCGTTGACGCTCAACGAGGTCCGTCCGCCGAGCCGCGTGGTGAAGTTGCCGGTCGCCTCGATGCCCGCGGTGTCGCTCACCAGGCTGCGGTAGAGCGCCGGATCGGGATCGCTGGGGAACGTCGGCGCGCCCGACTGGCTCACCCCGCGCTCCGCCTCGGTCAGAAGGCTCTGGTCGTTCCATTCCAAGTTGAAGTTGAGCCGCGACGCACCGGCGATCTGCAGGTAGGTCGCCTCGGCCTCCTTGGTCGAATAGCCGCCGTCCCACGGCTGGCCGTATTCGGCCTCGACCTCGCGGCTCGCATAGTTCCGCTTGAGGATTATGTTGATGACCCGCTCGTCGGGCCCATAGCCGAACTGCTGCGCGCTCTCGGGAGCAAGCACTTCGGCCTTCTCGATCGCCTCTGGCGGATAGGACCGGAGTTCGCGGAAGCTCGAGATGCGTACGCCGTTGACGAGGATCACCGGGAATCCGCCGCCGCGCCCGCTGCCGCCGCCGGTCGCCGGGCTGAGCGCCTGGATCAGGTCGGAGATGGAGCCGGCGCCGTACGCGGCGATGTCGGCTTCGCTAAGCTCGAGCACGGGCGGCGCCGGCGTGTCGACCGTGCCGCGCAGGCTGGCGGCCGAGACGACAATCTCCTCCTCGGTCGCGGGCGGCGGCTCGTCGCCGGCATCCGGCTGAACGGTTTCTGGCGCCGGTGCGTCCTGCGCGAGCGCCGGCGAATGGGCGGCAAGCGACAGCGAAACGGCAAGCGCAATCAGGCTCGTGGCAGGAAGAGACCGCAAAATAAATTCCCCAGACAAACTCAACCAGCCCCATGGCGTCTTTGCTGCACTGCACCAGCCAAGCAAGACGCGAAGGGTAATAAAGTGTCACAGATGTATCGGGGCTGTCGGAGCCGCAGGAACGCGGCCCTTCCCTTTTTTTGCGGCCGCCGCTATGGGCGCGCAACTCCGGACAAAGGGATACCGAGACTGCATGGCCAAAGAAGAACTCCTCGAAATGCGCGGCAAGGTGGTGGAACTGCTGCCGAACGCGATGTTCCGGGTCGAGCTCGAGAATGGTCATGAAGTCCTGGGTCACACCGCCGGGCGCATGCGCAAGAACCGTATCCGCGTGCTCGTGGGCGACGAGGTGCTCTGTGAGCTGACGCCTTACGATCTCACCAAGGCGCGCATCACCTATCGCTTTATGCCCGGCCGGGGCGGCCCGGGGCCGCAGTAACGGCTCCGAACGCAGTGAGTGGCGTGACGACGCCCTCCCTGACCCTCGCATCGGCCAGCCCTCGACGGCGAGAGCTGCTCGCGCGGCTCGGCGTCGAGCCCGCGCGCGTGGTCCATGCCGACATCGACGAAACCCCGCGCAAGAGGGAGCTGCCACGCGACTACGCCGTGCGCATGGCCCGTGAAAAGGCGCTGGCCGCGGCAGATCCCTCGGCGCACGTGCTGGCCGGTGATACCGTCGTCGCGGTCGGTCGGCGCATCCTGCCCAAAGCCGAAGATGCGGCGACCGCTCGCCTCTGCCTGGAATTGATGTCCGGCCGGCGCCACCGTGTACTTTCCGCCGTCGCGCTGCTGCTACCCGACGGCACGCTGCGCGAACGGCTCAGCGAGACGCAGGTCCGCTTCAAGAATCTCTCGGCCGAAGAAATCGACGCCTACATCACCGGTGGCGAATGGCACGGCAAGGCCGGCGGTTACGCGATCCAGGGAAGCGCCGAGGGCTTGATCGCGTGGATTTCGGGCAGTCATTCGGGCGTGGTCGGCCTGCCGCTGTTCGAAACCCGCGCCCTGCTCAAGAGCGCGGGCTTCGAGCTTGGCTGAGCGGCCGAGATGATCTGGTACGTCGAGGAAGGCATCGGCGAGCATCGAGCGATCCGTCTCGATGGCGACAGGATCGTTGAGGCACGGGTGGACTGGCCGGGCGAGCTCGCGGCTGGGCAGGTCGAGGACGCCGTCTTGGTTTCCCGTGCTTCAGGCAGCCGCAGAGGAACTGCACGTTTTGCGAGCGGCGAGGAAGCGCTTGTCGACAACCTGCCCGCCTCCGCCAGCGAGGGGGCGCGAATTCGTCTCGAAGTCACTCGCCCCACGCTCGGCGAACGCGGACGCCGGAAGCTGGCGCGCGCGAAACCAACAACCGCGCCGGCGAAGCGCGCACCCACCTTGGCCGAGCGCCTCGCCGCAGAAGGGAACGAGGTTCGGATCGTCCGGGAGTTCCCCACCGGCGACGGTTCGGAACTGGCCGCCGAAGCGTTCGCAGGCGAGGTGGCCTTTCCCGGCGGGAGCCTCCAGTTCAGCCCCACGCCCGCCATGCTGCTCGTCGACGTCGACGGAACCCTCGATCCGCGCGCGTTGGCGCTCGCAGCCGTGAAACCGCTCGCCGAGGCGCTGCATCGGTTCGATATCGGCGGTTCGGTCGGAATCGATTTCCCAACCCTCGCCGCCAGGGCCGATCGCCGCGCCGTCGACGACGCGCTGGCGGAGGCGCTCGTGGACTGGCCGCACGAGCGCACGGCGATGAACGGATTCGGGTTCGTCCAGCTCGTCGCGCGGCTCGAGCGCCCCTCGCTGCTTCATCGCGCCACGTTCCAACGCGCCGGGATGGCCGCGCGCGCCCTGCTCCGCAGCGCCGAGTTGTTGCAGGGTGCCGGCGCGATCCTGCTTTCCGGCAACCCCGCGCTCGAGCGGCAGCTCAGGCCGGAATGGCTCGACGAACTCTCCCGCCGCACCGGCCGCGTCGTGCGTTGGCAAGCGAATCCAAACCTTGCGCTGGAGGCGCCTCACGCCCAACTCGTGCAGCAATGACCAGCCGTCCTTGCCCTATCTGCAGAAAGCCCCGCCGCGAGGAATTCGCGCCCTTTTGCTCGATCCGCTGTCGCGACCGCGACTTGGCGCAGTGGTTCAACGAAGGCTACGCGGTCCCCGGCCCGCCCGCCCATCCCGAAGACATCGCGCGCGAGGAATGAACCCTCTTGCCAAGCCCGCGCCCCTTGGCCATAGGCGCTCGCTCCAACCTCCGGACCGCCCTTGAGGCCACGTCCGTGTGCATGCCCAGGTAGCTCAGTTGGTAGAGCATGCGACTGAAAATCGCAGTGTCGGTGGTTCGATTCCGCCCCTGGGCACCACCCCCCGCTTTCTGATCCTCAACTGACCCGAAAGCGCTTGTGCGCGTCTCTGGTTTGGGGCCTACTGCACCCAAACAGGGAGAGGGACTACATGGCATCGGGCGCGAAGCCGCTGTCGCCGGCGCGGAGCTGGTGGGCGATCTTCATCTTCATGATCGCGCTGATGTTCAATTACCTCGATCGGCAACTGATGACGCTGCTGATCACGCCCATCAAGGCGGACTTCGGGCTGAGCGATACTCAGATCAGCCTGCTCATCGGCTTCGCTTTCGTGCTGTTCTACGTCCTCGCGGGGATTCCGATGGCGCGTTTCATCGATCGCGGTCCGCGCAAGTGGATCGTGGCCTCCGCGATCGCTTTCTGGAGCCTGATGACGATCGCCTGCGGCCTCGCCCGCAATTACTGGCAACTGTTGCTGGCACGCATGTTGGTGGGCGTCGGGGAAAGCTGCAACGCGCCCGGCACTTATTCGATGACCAGCGACATGTTCCCGCGCGAAAAGCTGGCCAAGCCGATCTCGATCATTGGGATCGGCCAGGTCGCCGGCAGCGGCATGGCCCTGCTCGTGGGCGGCTGGCTGATCGTGTGGCTGACCGGAATCGGGCCGCAGACCTTTCCCATCGTCGGCGAATTGAAGCCCTGGCAGATGACTTTCGTCATCGTGGGCCTCCCGGGCGTGCTTTGGGCGCTGCTGTTCCTGGCCACCGTGCCTGAGCCGCCCCGCCGTGCGGCGGCCGCCGTCAGCACCCCCAGCTTCCACGCCA
>JAEZCZ010000001.1 GCA_023433305.1 Pseudomonadota bacterium
TCACCTCCTCGAAAACGGTGTCGCGGTGGTCGCCGCGAGCGCCTTCGGGGGCCGCGACGGCTTCCGCATCGGCGTCGCGACCGGTCCCGCGTGGCTGATCGAGGCGATGGGCCGCCTGCAGTCGAACGCCAGCGGCAACCCCTCGTCGGTCAGCCAGGCGGCCGCCGTGGCCGCGTTCGAAGGCCCGCAGGCCTTCCTCAACGAGTGGCGAGAGACCTTCCGCCGCCGCCGCGATCTCGTGGTCGAAGCGATTCAGGCGATTCCCGGGCTGTCCACCCCTGTTCCGGACGGGGCTTTCTACTGTTTCGTGGATGCTCGGCCGCTGATCAAGCGCTTCATTGACGACTCCAGACTCGCGCTTCACCTCCTCGAAAACGGTGTCGCGGTGGTCGCCGCGAGCGCCTTCGGGGGCCGCGACGGCTTCCGCATCAGCTTCGCCGCTGACGAGCAAGTGCTTGAAGAAGCAATGAAACGTATCGCCGCGGCGCTGGCGGAATGAGCATTCCGATCCTCTACGAAGACGGCGAGGCGCTCGTCATCGACAAGCCCGGCGGCCTGCCCATGGACCGCCCCCGCGCCGGCGGCCCCTCGCTCGAAAATCACCTTGATAATCTGAGACTTGGCTTCCAGCGCGCGCCCGTTCCGGTCCACCGTCTCGACACCGACACCTCCGGCTGCCTCCTCCTCGCAAGAAACCCCAAGGCCCTCAAGCGCTTCGCCGCCGCCTTCGAAGCCCGGCACGTAACCAAGCGCTACCTCGGCATCCTCGCCGGCGTCCCCGAATCCAAGGAAGGCAGGGTCGAGCTCGCCCTATCCAAGATTAGCAGCGCCGAGAAAGGCTGGCGCATGATCCCCGCCAAGAAAGGCAAGCCCGCCCAGACGGACTGGCGCGTTGTCGCGGAAAACGGCGGGCGCGCGCTGGTCGAGTTCCGCCCGGTGACCGGCCGCACCCACCAGCTTCGCGTCCACGCCGCCTCGGGAATCGGCATCCCGCTGCTCGGTGACCCGGTTTACGGCGACGGCAAAGGCGCCTGGCGCACGATGCTTCATGCGGTCGGACTAGAGGTACAGCGCGAAGGCAAGCCGCCGATCGTCGCCACCGCCCCCTGGCCCGCCGAGTTCGCGACGCTCGGCTTCGTCGATGGATGAGCTGACCGCCCGGGCGCTGGCGCTGGCGGAGGAAAGCTTCATCGCCGCGTCCGGCCCGGGCGGTCAGAACGTCAACAAAGTGGCCACGGCGGTGCAATTGCGGCTCGACGTGTTCGCGCTGCGCCTGGAGCCCGCCGTGTTCCACCGCCTCAAGCAGCTCGCCGGCAGCCGCATGACCGCCCGGGGCGAGATCGTCATCGCCGCGCGCCGCTTCCGCACGCAGGAAGCCAACCGCGAGGACGCGCGCGCCCGGCTGGCCGAGCTGATCGAGCAGGCGCTGGTCGAGCCGAAGAAGCGCGCCAAGAGCCGCGTCAACCGGGTCGGCAAGGAGCAGCGCATCAAGAGCAAGAAAGTTCGCGGCACAGTCAAGGCCAATCGCGGCAAGGTGGATTGGTAGCCAGGCGGCTCTCTGCCTTGACTTTTCTCCCGTTCGCAAGCAAAGGCGCGCCCGGATGGGCGGCGCCGTGCGTCGCCCCTGTCGTTTCGGGCCCCAAAGGCGATTTTGGACGCCCTTCAGGAATTCTGGGAATCAGATCATGGCGAAGCCCGCAACCATCAAGATCCGCCTTAACTCGACGGCCGACACCGGATTCTTCTACGTGACCAAGAAGAACCCCCGGAACCAGACCGAGAAGCTGACCTTCCGCAAGTACGATCCGATTGCGAAGAAGCACGTCGAGTTCAAGGAAGGGAAGATCAAGTAAGCCTCCGCGCTTACCTGGACGATTGCCTGAACCCCGGGGAACGCTCGGGTTCACAGCCGGTTCAATGCCCCGTACCTAGAGCCGGGAGCATGAACACCTTGCGCAAGATTTCCTTCACTCCGCTCCGCGCCGCGATGGCCGGTGCGTTGGCCCTCGCGGTCCCCGCAGCGATCGCTCTGCCGGCGGCCACCGCCGTCGCCCAGGCAGACAAGCTGGACCAGATCGTCGGCGCCCTGCGCGGAATCTCGACGATGAAGGCCGATTTCGTCCAGACCGATCGCAACGGACAGAGCATCCGCGGCGAGCTTACCTTGAAGAGCCCGGGCCGTATTCGCTTCGAATACGAGAAAGGCGTCAACATGCTGGTCGTCTCGAACGGCCGCTCGCTGACGCTCGTCGACTACGACGTGGACCAGGTCCAGCGCTGGCCGATTAGCAATTCGCCGCTCGGCGCGCTGCTTGATCCGAAGCGTGACGTGAAGCGCTATGGCAAGCTCATGCCGACGAGCAATCCGAACGTGGTCAGCGTCGAGGTCAAGGACCCGAAGAAGCCCGAGTACGGCACTATCACGATGGTATTCGTGCGCGATGCCAACGCGCCCGGCGGCTACGAACTCAATAGCTGGGTCGCGCTCGATGCGCAGAACAAGCGCACCACCGTGCGGCTGTCGAACCAGCGCTATGGCGTCTCGGTGGCCGACAGCGCGTTCACCTACCGGGACCCGCGCACCACGTCTCGTCGCCCGCGGTGAACGGAACGGCGGCGAGCCGCCCCCATCCTGCGACGAGCGGCTCGTTACCATTCATTTACCAGAAAGCCCGGATTTCCTAGTGTTCTCGGGCACGGCGGTGAGAGGCGGGTTTCCCCCCTGTTGCCCTGACCTCGCGAGAGACACCGCTGGGCAAGCGTGACGAACGCTCAGAACGAACCCTCGTCCCAATGCCCCCGGGACGAGGGTTTTTCTTTGCCCCCGCACTCTGCCTTGCCGCGCTGGCGATGCCTATCTATCCCCCCGCCATGGTCTCCATCGCCACCTGGAACATCAATTCCGTCCGCCTGCGCATCGATCAGGTCGTTCGCGTGCTCGAGCAGGAGCGGCCCGACGTGCTGTGCTTGCAGGAGATCAAATGCCGCGAGGAGCAATTCCCGCACGCTGCGTTCGAAGCGATCGGTTTCAAGCATCGCGTCGTGCACGGACAGAAGGGCTATCACGGCGTCGCGACGGTCAGCCGCATTCCGTTGAGGGAAGTCGGCCGGCACGATTGGCAGGACAACGGCGAGGCCCGCCATGTCGGCGTCGAACTGCTCGGCCCAGGCCAGGGCATGATTCTCGAGAACGTCTACATCCCCGCCGGGGGCGACGTGCCCGATCGCACCGTCAACGCCAAGTTCGGCCAGAAGCTCGACTTTCTCGACCGCATGGCGCGCTGGGCCGAGGCGCTCGATCGTCCGACGCTGATCGTCGGCGACTTCAACATCGCTCCGCTCGACTGCGACGTCTACGACCACAAGGCTTTGCTCAAGGTGGTCAGCCACACGCCGATCGAGTGCGAGGCGCTCGGCCGTTTCCGCGACGCGCACGGCTGGGCCGACCTCGGCCGCCAGCATATCCCGGCACCGCAACGCAACTATTCGTGGTGGAGCTATCGCGCCTATTGGCGCCAGAAGGACCATGGGCGGCGGCTCGACCACATGTGGGCTTCGCCCGAGCTCGCCAAGCAGGCGACCTCGCATCGGGTCGTCGAGGAGACCCGCAAGTGGGACCAGCCTTCGGACCACGTTCCGCTGGTCACGGAGTTCGCGCTCTGACCGACGGCTCGCCATCACGGCGTGCCGCGCAGGCCGTCGATGCCTTGCGGCACGGCTGGCCGCTGGCGATAGGCAAGGCACCGCTGCTCCTCCCCGTGGAAACCGCCCCGGGCGAGGCACGTTCGAACCTGGCGCTGATCTCGGGCGCCCGCGCCGCCACGCTCAAGCTCTCCAACCAGCGCGAGGCGGCCGATGCGCACGCGCCGGTGCTTATCCGTGCCGCCGAGCCGCTCGATCTCGCCAGCGCCCGCCCCATCGCCGATCCGGCGCTCGATCTCGCCACGCCGCTCAAGGGTCCGTTTCTCGCCGAATCGCTTGCGTGGGCCGAGGAAGCGGCAACAGCTATGGAGCTGGCGCGCATCGCCGGCATCCTGCCCGCGTTCCTCGTGGCGCCCGAACCCGCCGCCGAGGCCGTCGCCCTCCAAGCCGGCGATCTTGCCCCGTTCACCGATGCGCTCGCGCTCCGCATAGCGACCCGCGCCCGCCTCCCCGTTGCCGCCGCCGAGGACGCCGAGATCGTGGTCTTCCGCAGCCCCGACGACACGCGCGAGCATGTCGCGCTGATTGTCGGCCGGCAATCGTCCGAGCGCGTGCCGCTGGCGCGGCGCCATTCCGAGTGCCTGACCGGCGACATTCTCGGGTCGCTGCGCTGCGATTGCGGGCCCCAGCTCGGCGGCGCCCTCAAGCAAATGGCGATCGAGGCGGCCGGCGGCAGCTGGGGCGTCCTGCTCTACTTGCGCCAGGAAGGCCGCGGTATCGGCCTCGTCAACAAGCTGCGCGCATATCGGCTGCAAGACCAGGGCTTCGACACGCTCGAGGCCAATCGCCGCCTCGGCCTGCCCGAGGAAGCGCGCGATTTCCCCGTCGCGGCGCGGATGCTTTCCCTGCTCAGCGTGCCCGAAGTCAGATTGCTCACCAACAACCCTGCCAAGGTCGCTGCGCTCGAAGCCGCCGGCACTCGCGTCGCCGAACGCGTTCCGCACCACTTGCCGACCAACCCCCACAACGAACGTTACCTCGCCACCAAGCGCGACCGCGCCGGGCACCTGCTCGACTGATGACCTGGTCGATCCGCCTCGAGCGCGAGGGCGACGAAGCCGACATCGCGGCGCTCACCACCGCGGCCTTTCGCGAGGCGCCGCACAAAAGCGGCACCGAAGCCGCGATCGTCGAGCGGCTGCGCCTCCACGGCGACCTCGCGCTGTCGCTCGTGGTCGAGGACGCTGACGGAGCGATCGCCGGCCACGTGGCTTTTTCGCCGGTGACGATCTCCGACGCCACGCCCGGCGGGTTCGGCCTCGGCCCGGTGTCCGTCGCGCCGATGAACCAGCGCGCGGGCATCGGCACCGCCCTGATTCGCGATGGGCTCAAGCGGCTCAAGGACTCGGGTGCCGGGGGGTGCGTCGTCCTGGGCGAGCCTGCCTATTACGGACGGTTCGGCTTTCGCCACGATCCGAAGCTGGTCTTTCCCGGCCCGCCGGCGGAGTATTTCCAGGCGTTGCGTTTCTGCGGGTTCGAGCCAACTGGAACGGTCGCTTACGCGCCCGCTTTCGCCTAGCGCTTCTCGAAGCGTGTCAGGCCGGCCCCGAGCGCGTTCTCGCCCAGCGCCAGCTCGTCTCCCGACCAGTCCGCGACAAACGTCGTGTCGCGATCGACGCCCGGCGCCAGCCTCGCGTCGTTGCCGAGGATGACCAAGCCCGCGCTAGAATGCGTCGTGCCCTCGGCGGCGACGGCGATGAACGCGGAGTAATTCTCCTTGTCGCGGCCCTGCACGAACCAGTTGTTGCTGATCTGGCCGACCGCGCCTTCGGGCAGGTCGATCATGTAGTTCG
>JAEZCZ010000021.1 GCA_023433305.1 Pseudomonadota bacterium
ATCGAAGTGCTCGATGCCTCGGGCTGGCGCAAGGGCGACGAGATCGTGCTCGCCTCGACCGACTTCGATCCCCGCCAGGCCGAGAAGCGCTCGATCGCGGCCATCAAGGGCAACACGATCACGCTCGACCGCCCGCTCGAGTACATGCACTTCGGCGAGATCACCTTCGGGGTCGACGAGCGCGGCGAGGTCGGCCTCTTGACCCGCAACATCCGCATCCAGGCCTCCGACGATGCCGAGCAGAGCTACCTCGGCGGGCATATCATGGCGATGGGTGGCTCGAAGATGCAGGTCTCGGGCATCGAGCTCAATCGCATGGGGCAGCACCTCACACTGGCGCGTTATCCGATCCACTGGCACCTGATCGGCGAGGGCAAGGGGCAGTACGTCCGCAACGCTTCGATCCACGACAGCTACAGCCGCTGCGTGACGGTGCACGGCACCCACAACCTGCGCATCGAGAACAACGTGACCTACAACACCGTGGGGCACTGCTTCTTCGTCGAGGACGGTATCGAGACGGGCAACGAGTTCATCCGGAACCTGGCAATCCAAACCAAGTGCCATCCGACGCTCGACTGCGTGCCGATCAACCTCGCCGCCAACGGCGAGATCGACCCGAAGTATTCGGACCGAGCGGCCCACAGGGAAGCCAGCTTCCACAGCGGCAACACCTTGCTGCCTTCGGACAACACGGTGGCTTCCTTCTGGATCACCAATCCGGACAACAGCTACATCGACAACGTGGCGGCGGGTTCCGATCAGGTCGGCTTCTGGCTGTCGATCCCGGAGCACCCCAATGGCGCCTTCCTGGGGACGGAGATTGCCGCCAAGACCTGGCCGCGCCGCACGCCGTTGCGCGCCTTCCGCGGCAACGTGGCGCACTCCAACTTCGACGGGTTCCTGATCGACCGGCACATCGACCAGGACAACACCTTCGGGCTGGCCTCCATTCCGCTGCTGCCTTTGACGGACCCCGCCGATCTGGAAAGCGACGTGATGGAGACGCACTTCGAGAACCTGACCGCCTGGAAGAACCGCAACGGTGGGCTCTGGGGCCGGGGGGACCTTTACGTCTACAGCGGCCTGAAACTAGCCGACAACGCCATCGGCATGACGCAGGCGGCGGGCGATATCGGCAGCCTGCCGTTCAGTTCGCGGCTGGTGGACTCCCTGGTGGTGGGCGAGACCGACAACGTCGGCAATCCGACGACGCCCGAGGAAGTGGCCTACGGACGCAGCCTGCCCAAGCCCTCCATCCCGGACTTCCCGATACGCGGCTACGAATACTACGATTACCGGGATGACGTGGTGAACACGACCTTCGTCAATTTCCAGGACAACGAGCAGAGGAAAACAGGCGCGCTCTCGTTCCTGATGTTCACGAGCGCGGGGCTCAGCACCGGCAGCACCATCAGCGGTGCGAAATTCGTCAACGCCAAGCCGGTCTATTTCCCGACGTACGATGCCCGGTTCGACAACGACAACCGCGGCGGCAATGCCTACCGGACCCTGTCCTTCCGCGACCTCGACGGATCGGCGACCGGCATCCCGAATTCCCAGGTCCTGCTCCACGATGGCGAGAACGACAGCGTCGCCACCGACGACAGCTGCGAGATCCGGCCCAGCTGGAACGCTGCGGTGTGCACGGGCGATATCGGACGCCTGAATCTCTCGGACAGCCGGGGCGAGCTTCCGGCCGCGGTCGACCTCGAATCCCGCACCGCGCGGTTCGCCCTGCTCGCCTCGCTCGGCCCCAATGCGCCGGACACGCCCCTCGTGAAGGCCCAGCGCGCCGCCCTGTTCTCGCGCCGTCCCCCGCAGGCGCCGATCGCGCTCGTGCGCAATGGCAAGGAGTTCAAGGTCCACGGCGACCAGAGTACCGTGCGAGCCGGCACCGAGATCCAGGTCCGGACCGAACGGCCCGAAGTCACGCTCAGCCTGGCCGAAATGAACGAGGGCTCGTGGGTCATGTTCGAGCTGCCGGGTTTCGCCGAGGCGGCCTCCGGAACGGAAAAGCCCAGCATGGACGCATTGCGCCAGGCGAACGAAACCTCCTGGTTCAGGGACGGCGATGCCGTGTGGGTCAAGCTGGTCGCCGCGCCCCCGATCAGGCCGGTCATTCGCCCGACCGATCTGCAAGCCAGCATTACCGTCAGCCGGGAAGACCGCGGCGGCTGACGGCCATTTCGATCCCGGCATCCGGATCTCCGGCCACTTCGCGCTGATCGACCCGCAGACGCGGGAAGGCGAGGGAAGTCGGCGAGGAGGACCGGGGTCGCCGGGCGCGGCGATTAGCAACCAAAAACAAGAACACGGGGAGGACCGAATATGAAATGGCTACCGAGCGCGGGCGGGCAGCCCGCCGTCGATCTCGTCGCGCGCGCCAGCGGGCTTGCGGTCGTGGCCATGTTGATGACGCCTTCGGCGGCGATCGCCCAGGACGATGAAGGCACCGAGCGTCAGGCGCAGAATCCCGAGATCGTCGTCACCGCTCAGTTCCGCGAGCAGGCATTGCAGGACGTGCCCATCGCCATTTCAGCGGTGACCAGCGAAGAACTCGAGCAACGCAGTGTCCAGACCGTCCTGGACGTCGCCAATTCGGTGCCCAATGTCGAAATGACCAGCGGCGGCTCGGGCTACGGCGCGCAGACCAACCAGGCGTTCATCCGCGGCCTCGGCCAGATCGACTTTCTGACCGCGTTCGAGCCGCGCGTCGGCTTCTATGTCGACGACGTCTATTACGCCACGACTTACGGTTCCGTCTTCGACGTGCTCGACCTCGAACGGGTCGAAATTCTGCGCGGGCCGCAAGGCACGCTGTTTGGGCGCAACTCGGTCGGCGGCGCCTTGCGCCTCATCTCGAAAAAGCCGCGCGGGGACAACACCGGCTACGTCGAGCTGACGGGCGGCAGCCGCAACCGCTACCAAGTGCGCGGCGCCTATGACCTCGGCATCAGCGATACTCTGGCGTTCCGCATGGTCGGCAGCGCCAAAGGACAGGACGGCCACGTTAAGCGGCTCGACTACAAGTGCGTTTACCCGCAATACGGCAACGAGCGCCTCGGGGGCATGGGGCAGGGTCCGGTCAACGGCGATTCCTGCGAGAGGGGCACACTCGGCGGCGGCGACAGCTATAGCGCCCGGGGCACGCTCGGCTGGGAGCCGACCAGCGCGGTGCAGGTCTATCTCTCGGGGGATTACACGCACGAAACTGCCGAGAGCTCTGCCGAGGTCATCATCGACGTCCAGAGTTCCCGGGTAAACCCCGAAACCGGGATCATCGGCGGCGGCGCGGTCCCGCCGGCCGGCGTGGACACGAACGGCATCGCTAACTGGCTGCGAGGACTCGGTACGACCTACTACGGCTTCGACGTCTCGACCCCCGAGAGGCTCCAAGCTGTTATCGCCTCGCTCGAATCGCCTGACGGCTACACGACCTACGCCCGCTACGGCAACGAGCGCACGCAGTTCTACAATCCTCCGCAAGGTGAGATGGAAGCCTACGGCGGGTCTCTGACGGTCGAGGCTGACCTGGCCGAACAGCTGCACGTAACCTCGATTACCGCCTATCGCGAATACGACGGTGACTTCGGACAGAGCCTGCTGGCGGTTCCAACCGAGGAAGTGCGTAACGCTCTCAGCCACCGTCAGTTCAGCCAGGAGCTACGCCTGCTCGGCTCGACGCTCAACAACGTGGTCGATTACACGCTGGGTGCCTACTATCTGGATACCAAGACGCTTAACCCGGCGCGCGTGCAGACCGAAGGCTTCATTCCCTCGGCCCTCGACTTCTTCAGCGACGACACCGCGACGCTTAAAAGCTGGGCGCTGTTCGGTGCCGTGGACGTGCATCCGGTCGAGCGGCTGACGCTCTCAGCCGGGCTGCGATACTCAAACGAAAAGAAGACCTACACCTTCGACCGCGACTATTCTCCTTCCGGCCTCGCGTTTCTCAATTTCGTGGCGACGGGGAAAAACAACGACGACCGCTTCAATCCACGGTTCTCGGTGGCCTACGAGCTGACAGACGACATCAACGTCTATGGATCATATGCGACCGGTTTCACGGCCTCGGCGTTCAATGCCCGGCCGTTCGGAGCGAGCGGCATCTTCGCGCTCGAACCCGAGGACGTGACCTCCTATGAGCTGGGCTTCAAGAGCAACCTGTTCGGCAACATGCTGCGACTGAACGCCGCGGCGTTCCTCACCAAGTTCGACAAGATCGTCGGCACCTTGCGCGATCCGACAGTCCGCGATGGCGCATGCGCAATCTTCTGCAACGACAATGTCGGCAACGCGGAAATCACAGGGTTCGAGATCGAGGCGGTCGCACGACCGGTCGTCGGGCTGATGATATCCGGCAACGTCGGCTACACCGATTTCCAATACAAGGAGTTGCTCGCGTCCACCCAAGGTTTGACTCTCGACAGCCCGCAGACGCGCGTACCGAAGTGGAATCTGTCCGGTGCGGTCCAATACGAGGCGCCCGTTGGTGCCGACCAGTACGTGATCCCGCGAGTGGACGTGAGCTATCGTTCTGACATTGCCTTTTCGAACAACGTGTTGGCCGTCTCTTCTGTGCAACCCGGCTACGCGCTCGTGAACATGCGGCTGACCTATCGCAACGAGGATCATGGGTTTTCGCTCGCGGCTGCGGTGACTAACGTTTTCGACGAATATTACCTCACGACGATAACGGATCAGCGGGAGAGCTTCGGCTTTCTCAGCGCGACCGTCGGAAGGCCGCGGGAATGGTCGATCACGCTGCGCAAGGAATTCTGAGCGCAAGCGGCGAGCGCTTTCATTGCACAAGTTCACCACCGGCGTTGCCGACCGGTTGCCAAAATGGGCGCCTATGTGGGCGCAAAGCGGGCGGGAACGGCGAGCGAGCGGTCGGCCATCGCCTCTGGGCACCACTTCCGCCAGATGGGCGTTCCCCGCCCGCATGGTTCCTATGCGCCTGAATGGCGACCAAGCTGAAATGGCGCTCGGTTGGCCGGGGCCTCGAAGCCTCGATCGATCCGACGACTGGCCAAGCGCATTGCATTCGGCCATGAAGGGCGCGTTCATCGGAGTCGCGAGGCTCCGATCCCTGCTGTGGGAGAGAACCTGGTCCTTCGGGATCGGGTCGCCGAAGGAGCAACCGCCCCGGAATCTCTCAGGCAAAAGGACCGGAGCAGGGAATGAACGCTCTGGAAAGCGTCCGCCAGGATCTTGGCGGGCCACCGACGGTGTACGTTCCCTGCAGCCCTGGCGGCGGAGGACCAAGCTCTCAGGTTTCCCGACAGAGGGGGTACCGGTGAAGATGCCCGCCACGGGCGTTGCCGGCCATGTCGGGAAGAACTGTGATGGCGGTCGAGTCCAGTGCCGATCAGGAAACCGCGAAGCTGCCGCTTGATGCGTGGCATCGCTCACTCGGAGCGAGGATGGTTTCGTTCGCCGGCTATGCGATGCCGCTCCAGTTCGCCGGCATCGTCGCCGAGCACGAATGGACGCGGGCACACGCCAGCCTCTTCGACGTATCGCACATGGGGCAGCTCGTTGTTTCCGGTGAAGGAGCGGAGGCCGCGCTCGAGGCCATCCTCCCGATCGACCTTGCCACTCTAGAACTCGGCGCGCTGCGCTATTCGCTGCTGCTCGACGACGACGCGGGCATTCTCGATGACCTGATCGTCGCGCGCTGGCGGCAGGGCTTCTTCATCGTCGTCAACGGGGCGACCAAGCATGCCGACATCGCCCACATGCGCGAGCGGCTTCCGGCCGGCGTGACGCTCGACCATCGCGAGGATTTCGCGCTGCTGGCCCTCCAGGGTCCCGAAGCCTTTGCTACTCTCGAACGGCACACGGCGGGGGAGTGGCCGCTAGCCGCTCTCAGCTTCATGCGCGGAGGGCTGTTTACCGTCCACGGAATCGAGGCGTGGATAAGCCGCGCCGGCTACACCGGCGAAGACGGGTTCGAGATTGCCGTTCCAGCTGCGGAGGCCGAACGCATTGCCGGGCTGCTGTGTGAGGAGCCGGAAGTGCGCCCCGCAGGGCTCGGCGCGCGCGATTCGCTGCGGCTCGAGGCCGGGCTCCCGCTCTACGGACATGACCTCGACCGCTCGGCAGACCCGGTCAGCGCCGGCCTCACGTTCGCCATTGCGCCTCGCCGGCGCCGCGAAGGAGGCTATCCGGGGCACCAACGCATCTCCGAGCTGCTCGCGCACGGCCCCGGGCAGCGCCGGGTCGGCCTTTCGCTCGATGGCCGACTTCCCGCTCGAGAGGGAGCGTCGATCTTCTCGGGCGAAGACGAAATTGGCCGCGTCACCTCGGGCGGTTTCTCGCCGTCGCTCGGCCATCCGATCGGCATGGGCTACGTCGCGACGGAGCACTCCGCTCCCGGAACGAAGCTGACCGTCGAAGTCCGGGAACGGAGGCTCGTCGCTACCGTCGTACCGATGCCGTTCGTACCCCACCGCTTTCACCGTCAGGGAGCAGGCCGATGACCCGTTATTTCACCGAAGAGCACGAGTGGATCGAACTCGAGGGCGATACCGCCACCGTGGGCATCACCGACTACGCGCAATCACAACTGGGCGACATCGTCTTCGTTGAACTGCCGCGGGCCGGTGCCGCGCTGAACAAGGGCAAGGAAGCCGCGGTGGTGGAATCGGTGAAGGCGGCGAGCGACATCTACTCTCCCGTCAGCGGAACGGTCACCGAAGGAAACGCGGCGGTCGAGGAGGATCCGGCGCTCGTCAATTCGGACGCCGAGGGTGAAGCCTGGTTCTTTCGGCTGACGATCGACGACAAGAGCCAGCTGGACGGCTTGATGGACGAGGCCGGATATCGCGAATTCGTTGCTGGCCTCGACTGAGAGGCTGAACCCATGCGCTATCTTCCCCTTACTGACGCCGATCGTTCGGCCATGCTCGAAGTAGTCGGCGCATCCTCGATCGAGGCGCTGTTTTCCGACGTTCCCGAGGACGCTCTTCTCACCTCGCCGATTGCCGGCCTGCCCGACCACGCCAGCGAGCTGGCTGTCGAGCGGCACATGACGGCGCTCGCCGCCAGCAACCTGGCGGCCAGTCAAGCACCGTTCTTCCTCGGCGCCGGGGCTTATCGGCATCATGTACCTGCCAGCGTCGACCACCTGATCCAACGGGGCGAGTTCCTCACGGCCTACACCCCTTACCAGCCCGAGATCGCGCAAGGCACGTTGCAGATGCTGTTCGAGTTCCAGACGCAGGTGGCTCGTCTGCTCGGCTGCGAGGTGGCCAACGCTTCGATGTACGATGGATCGACCGCCTGCTGGGAAGCGGTCACGATGGCGCGGCGGATAACACGGCGCAACCGGGCAATCCTGTCTGCCGGTTTGCATCCGCATTACGTCTCGGTCGTGCGAACGATGGCGCACTTTACCGCCGACGAGATCAGTTACAGTCCGCCGAGCCTGTCTGCGGAGACCGATCTCGCCGCGCTTGTCGCGGAGATCGACGAGCAGACCAACTGCGTGGTAGTGCAATACCCCGATATTCTCGGGCGCATCGACGACCTCGCGCCCCTGGCGGCAGCGGCGCACGCGAAGGGCGCCTTGCTGGTGGCAGTGGTGACCGAGCCGGTTGCGCTTGGCGCAATCCGTAGCCCGGGCGAGATGGGCGCGGACATCGTCGTCGGCGAGGGCCAGGCGCTGGGCGTGGGCCTGCAGTTCGGCGGGCCCTATCTCGGGCTTTTCGCCACGCGCGAGAAGTTCGTCCGGCAGATGCCGGGCCGATTGTGCGGCGAAACGGTCGACGCGGAAGGACGGCGCGGCTTCGTGCTGACGCTCTCGACCCGCGAGCAGCACATCCGGCGCGAGAAGGCGACTTCGAACATCTGCACCAATTCCGGGCTCTGCGCGCTTGCGTTCTCGATTCACATGACCTTGCTCGGGGAAAAGGGCTTGCGCGCGCTGGCCGCGGTCAATCATGCCAACGCCTGCGCGGCAGCCGAGCGCTTGTCGCGGATCCCGGGCGTTGAACTGGCGACTCCCCAATTCTTCAACGAGTTCACGCTCCGGCTTCCCTGCGAGACTCGCCCGGTCGTGCGGGCGCTGGCCGATCGCGGGATTCTTGCCGGCGTGTCGCTCGGTCGTCTCTATCCCGACGGCGATGGGCGCGAGAATGGTCTGGTCGTCGCTGTGACGGAGATGGTCACCGCCGAGGATGTCGAAGCCTACGCCGCGGCGCTCGAGGAGGTGCTGGCATGACGGTCAACCCGAGCGGCTGGCGCCCGGAAATGGGCGAGGCTGGAAGCGAAGCTCCCGTTACCTACACCGGCAATTGCGGCCTGATGCTGGAGGAGCCGCTCATCTTCGAGATTGGCGGAGCCGAGACGACTGGCGTGGATATTCCGGCGCCATTGGCCTCTGGCAGCCGCCTCGGCGGCCTTGACCGCGAATCCAGCATTGGTCTTCCCGGGCTTTCGGAGCCCGAGGCGGTTCGCCATTACACTCGGCTCTCGCGACAGAACTACGCGATCGACCTCGGCCTTTTCCCACTCGGTTCGTGCACGATGAAGCACAATCCGCGTCTTAACGAAAAGGTGGCGCGGCTCGCCGGGTTCGCCGATCTTCATCCGCTGGCGCCCATCGACACGGTCCAGGGCGCACTGGGTGTGATCCACGAACTTGGCGATTGGTTGGTCAACCTCACCGGCATGCACTCTGTCGCGATGAGCCCGAAGGCGGGCGCCCATGGCGAGCTCTGCGGTATCCTCGCCATCCGCGCCGCGCTCGAGGCCAAAGGCGATGCGCGCCAGGTTGTACTGGTTCCCGACAGCGCTCATGGGACGAACCCCGCCACGGCGGCTTTTGCCGGCTACGCCGTCGAAGCGATTCGGGGCGGTGCGGACGGCCGCATCGACCTCTCCGCGTTCGAGGCTCGGCTTGGGCCGGACGTAGCCGCAGTGATGATCACCAATCCGAACACTTGCGGATTGTTCGAGCGGGACTTTCGCCGCGTTGCAGACGCGGCGCATGCGGCGGGCGCCTACGTCTATTGCGATGGCGCCAACTTCAATGCCATCGTCGGGCGCGTGCGACCGGGCGATCTCGGCGTCGATGCCATGCACATCAACCTGCACAAGACATTCTCAACTCCCCATGGCGGAGGAGGGCCGGGGAGTGGCCCTGTGGTGTTCTCCGAGGCGCTGGCGCCATTTGCGCCGCTGCCGTTCGTGGAGAAGACAGCGAACGGCGACTATCGGCTAGTCGAGGAGGAGACCGTCGCACACGGCCACAGCGACAGCTTCGGCCGGATGACGGCGTTCCAGGGCCAGATGGGAATGTTCACCCGCGCGCTTGCCTACATCCTCAGCCACGGCGTCGACGGCCTGCGGCAGGTGTCGGGCGATGCGGTACTGAACGCCAACTACTTACTGCGAAGGCTGGAGGATGTGCTCGACGCTCCCTTTGCCGGGTCGGGGCCGTGCATGCACGAAGCGCTATTCAGCGATGAGGGCTTCGCGGAGGGGTTCTCGACCCTCGATGTCGCCAAGGCGCTAATCGACGAAGGCTTCCATCCGATGACGGTGTACTTCCCGCTAGTCGTCCACGGCGCCATGTTGATCGAGCCGACCGAGACCGAGAACAAGGCTTCGCTCGATCAATTCATCGAGACGATGCGCCATGTGGTCGCGCGCGCTCGGCAAGGTGACGACACCCTGAAGGCCGCGCCTCAACTGGCACCGCGTAGGCGCCTCGACGAAGCCGCGGCGGCGAGACGGCCGCGGCTGGCCTGGAGCGAGGCTGTGCCCGAGGCCGGATAGTTCTAGCGGCAGGTGCGTGTCAGGATGCTGCGCCGGCCGTGCCTGTCGGAGGATGGCTCTCGCGGAGTTGCCGTAGCAGCATGTCCCGATCCGCCTGGGTCAGTCCTGACGGTTGATCGGGTAGCTCCGCAGCCATCTCTTCGATCTCATCGGGAATGAAGCCGCTGTTGCTCGCGCCGACGGGCCGCTCCATCGGCTGTCCGAACGCGCCGTCGAAGGCTTCGCTATACCACTGGCTCGAGGCCGCCGCTGGCGCAGAAGGCTGGGGCGCCTGGACGAGCTTCGCCGGCTCTTCCTGCGCAGCGACCACGATCCGATCGATTTGATTGGCCCGGGCTTCGCGATTCTCGCCGTTCGCGAACATCGCGAGCCCCATCGTCACCGCCAGGGTTATCGCTGCGAAATGCCGGTACATGCTCGGAGGTATGGGTGAAGTCGAAACGCGTCGCATACCAAGCTCGCTAACCTCGACGTTTAAATTCCCGGCATTCGATGGTGGTTAAGGTCGCGTAACGCTCTGTAGCGGGTCGCTACGAGGGAACCCGTGAGGACGACGAGCCGTTGGGAGGTCAACGATGAGGAGCAACTCCAATGGTTGAAGAGCGCGTAACCGAAGTGAAGACGCCCTCGGGCAACAGTCATACGCACACCACCGTGGTCACAGACGGCGAACGTTCGCGGGGTGGTGGCACATGGTTGATCGTCCTGCTGCTGATCGTCCTGGCGGCGATCGCGATCTGGTTCTTCTCGGGCATGAGCGGGTCCGAGGTGGCCAAGGACAACGCGGTGGCCGAAGCCGCCGGCGAAGTGGGCGAGGCGGCCAATCAGGTCGGTAACGCCGCGCAAGACGCTGCGGAATCGGTGACCAACTGAGGGACATGCTCAGTCCTTCAAGGTGTAAAGTTTACCGACATTTCACCTCTCCTCGCTAACTGGTCGCAGTCCACCCCGAGTGGGCGCGGCCGGTTGGAGCGATGGTTCGCCTCTTCAAGCATTATGTTCCGCATGCCGTCCTGCTGCTGGGCCTGATCGACTGCGCGCTATTGGTGCTTGCGGGTGATCTCGCCTGGACCCTGCGCGCGAGACAAATCGGCATGGACTCTGGCCCCTTGGCGGAGCGGTCAGCCATGCTCGGCGGCTTTGCGGCCGTGGTGCTCGCAGCGATGATCGCGGTGGGCGTCTACGGCAGCGATGCCCTCCGTTCGCTACGCTTCGCCGCCGCTCGCTTGCTGGTCGCGGTAAGCCTTGCGATCATAGCGCTGGCATTCGTCGACTTCCTGCTCCCAGGCCATACGTTCTGGCGCTCGACGCTGCTCTACGCGATGGGTCTGTCGATCGTCCTGCTGATGGTCAACCGCATCGTCGTCGGCGGCATTCTCGGAGCCAGCGCCTTCAGGCGACGCGTGCTCGTGCTGGGTGCCGGGCCGCGCGCGGCGCGCCTGCGCAAGCTCGGCGAGCGACCCGAGAGTGGCTTCACCATCGTCGGCTATCTCGACCTGGGAGAAGGCCGATCCGCAGTTGACCATTCGGTTCCCCGCGCCGCCATCGACGATCTTTCGCGCTACGTTGGCGACCTCGGTGCCAGCGAAGTGGTGCTAGCGCTCGAGGAAAGGCGCAACGCCTTGCCGCTCAAAGACCTCCTCCGCGTCAAGACGGCGGGAGTCCACGTCAACGACTTCTCCAGCTTCATGGAGCGCGAAACTGGCCGGGTTGACCTCGATACGCTCAACCCCAGTTGGCTGATCTTCTCCGACGGCTTTTCCTCGGGGCGCGCGCTCTCGAGTGCCGCCAAGCGGTTGTTCGACATCGTCGCGAGCGGGATCCTGGCTGCGCTCACTTTCCCGCTGATTGCGCTGTTCGCGCTGATCGTGAAGCTCGACAGTCGCGGCCCGGCGTTCTTCCGCCAGCAGCGGATCGGGCTCTATGGGCAACCGTTCACGTTGCTCAAACTCCGCTCGATGCGCCTCGATGCCGAGGCGGGCGGCGCCCAGTGGGCGAGCGAGGACGATCCGCGCATTACGCGCGTGGGCCGTTTCATCCGCAAAGTCCGGATCGACGAGCTTCCGCAGGTCTGGACTGTGCTCAGCGGCCGAATGAGCTTCGTCGGGCCACGTCCCGAAGTCCCAACCTTCGTCGAGGACCTCGAGGACAAGCTGCCGTTCTATGCCGAGCGCCACATGGTGAAGCCCGGCATCACCGGGTGGGCGCAGATCAACTATCCCTACGGCGCGTCGATCGAGGATTCGCGGCGCAAGCTCGAATACGATCTCTACTACGCGAAGAACTACACGCCCTTCCTCGATCTCCTCATACTGCTTCAGACCTTGCGCGTCGTGCTCTGGCCGGAGGGTGCGCGCTGATGAGCGCGATGGGCCTCTTCCTCACGCAGGCTATGTACCTGCTTTGCGCGGGCGGGGCGCTGGCGCTCGCCGGATGGCTCCTGGCGCGCCGCGAGCGACGGGGGCCGGCGGCGGTGAGCGAGGCGGTCGCGCTCACGCTTACCGCGAGCTGGGCGCTCGCCTTTGCGGGTCTTGGAGCTACGGCTTCCACCACCGCGATTCTGCTGAGCCTGACGCACCTCGCTTGGCTCTGGAGTCTCTATCGGCTGTTCGCGCACGACGAGCGGGACAAGATCGTGGGCATCATCCGACCGGTCGTGCTGGCGGTTGCCTTTGTCGAGCTGCTGCAACTCGCGCTGATTCCCCTCATGCCATCGGCGGGCGACGTAGATTCTGAGTCCGTACTTGGCGGGCTTCAAGCGACGTTGCGGCTGCTGTTCTGTGTCGGTGCGTTGATGTTGGTCCACAACCTCTACGCTGGCGCTTCGGCGCTGGCGCGGGAGACGCTTCGCTGGCCGGCCGCCGCACTCGGGCTCCTGTGGCTCTACGATCTCAATGTCTCGGTCCTGGCCTACCTTAGCATCGAACCTCCCAAGGCACTTGTGACGCTGCGCGGCGGTGCGATGCTGGCGGTCGTCACGATGCTCGCGCTTGGCGCCCTACGCCACGATAGCAACCGGCGGTTCCAGCCTTCGCGTTCGCTGGCGTTCCAGTCTTTCTCGCTGCTTGTGATCGCGGGATATCTCGCCGTGATGGTGCTGGTGGCGCAGGCACTGTCCTACGCGGGGGGAAACCTGGCCGAGATCGTGCAGATCGGATTCCTGGTGTTCGCCTCCATTGCGCTTGTTGCCGTGCTGCCATCACCTCGTCTGCGGGCCTGGCTGCGCGTGACCGTCTCAAAGCACTTGTTCCAGCATCGTTACGACTACCGCGCCGAATGGCTGCGCTTTACCCAGACGATGGGGCGTGCTGGGCCCGCAGCCGCTCGGCTCGGCGAACGCATCGTGCAGGCGGTGGCCGACATCACCGACAGTCCTTCCGGCCTGATGCTCACTCCGGTCGATCACGGCGCTTTCGCGCTCGAGGCTCGCTGGCAATGGGCCGGGCTGGATGTGCCAGCGGAAGCGCTGCCGAGCAGCGGAGCGCGCTTCTTCGAGGAGACAGGTTTCATTCTCGACCTCGACGATGTCCGCGCCGGGCGCGCCGAGCGCGTTCCCGCCGGCGCACATCCGGCCTGGCTGACCGAAGCGGACGAAGCCTGGGCGATGGTGCCCCTCGTTCATTACGAGCGACTGGTGGGTGTCGTGGTCCTCGCCCGGCCCCCCGCCGCCCGCCGGCTCGATTGGGAGGATTTTGATTTGCTGCGCGTGGTCGGGCGTCAACTTGCCAGTTACCTTGCGGAGCAGACGAGCCAGGACGCTCTCGGCGAGGCGCTGCGTTTCGACGAGTTCAACCGCCGCATCGCTTTCGTGATGCACGATATCAAGAACCTCGCGAGCCAGCTCTCGCTGTTGGCCCGCAACGCCGAAAAGCACGCCGACAAGCCGGAGTTTCGCGCCGACATGCTGGTGACGCTGCGCAACAGCGCGGACAAGCTCCAGGCGCTGCTGGCACGGCTCGGCCGCTATGGCGGGCAGGGCGGCGAGGCGCCGCGACCCGTTTCCGTGGACGAGCTGCTGCGCGACGTTGCCGGGCGGTTCGCCGGGCAGGACATTGTCGTCGTCGAACGACCTCCCTGCGAAGTTCTCGCGGACCGGGAAGCCCTGGAACAGGCGCTCGTCCATCTCGTCCAGAACGCCATCGACGCGAGCGATGGGCGGCCAAGCCCGGTGTTTCTCGACCGCGTCGGCGAAGCCTCCCACGCCACGATCGAGGTGATCGACTCCGGCTCCGGCATGAGCCCCGAGTTCGTCCGTACTCGGCTTTTCAAGCCCTTCAACTCGTCAAAGCCCGGCGGCTTCGGCATCGGCGCATTCGAGGCGCGAGAGCTGGTTCGCGCGATGGGTGGGCGGCTCGAGGTGGAATCCCGTGAGGGACTGGGCACGCGATTCCAAATCCGCCTGCCGGTCGCCGGCGCGGCCGAGCTCATTCGAACAATCCAATCGAACACATCCGAGGTGGCATGATGGCCGAGGCCAAACCCAAGCTCCTGGTCATTGAAGACGATGCCGGGCTGCAGGCTCAGCTCAAGTGGGCATACGAGGACTTCCAGGTGGTGCTCGCCAGCGATCGTGCGAGCGCGATCACGGCTTTGCGGTCCGAAGAACCGGCCGTGGTCACGCTCGACCTCGGCCTGCCGCCGGACCCGGACGGGACGAGCGAGGGGTTCGCGGTCCTCGACGAGATAATGGCGCTCAGGCCCGAGACAAAAGTGATCGTCGCAAGCGGTCACGGCGCACGCGAGAGTGCCCTCACGGCTATCGAGCGCGGCGCTTACGATTTCTACCAGAAACCGGTCGACATCGAGCAGCTTGGTCTCATCGTGCGCCGCGCTTTCAACTTGCACGAGATCGAGACCGAGAACCGCACGCTTGCCGAGCAGGCAGGCGAGGGCCATCGCGTGCTCGGAAGCCTAATCACCAATGCGCCCGAAATGGTGCGCGTCGCGCGCACGATCGAACGTGTCGCGAGCACCAGCGTTTCGGTCATGCTCCTCGGCGCGAGCGGAACGGGCAAGGAACTTCTCGCCAAGGGTTTGCACGAGGCGAGCGGTCGCAAGCGCGATGCGTTCGTGGCGATCAATTGCGCTGCGATTCCCGAGAACCTGCTCGAAAGCGAGCTGTTCGGACACGAGAAGGGCGCCTTCACGGGCGCGGTCAAGACCACCGAGGGTAAGATCGAGCTGGCCGACGGCGGCACGCTGTTTCTCGACGAAGTGGGCGACATTCCGCTGCCGCTGCAGGTGAAGCTGCTGCGTTTCCTGCAGGAGCGAAAGATCGAGCGCATCGGCGGCCGCAAGACGATCGATGTCGACACCCGCATCGTCTGCGCGACGCACCAGGACCTCGAAGCGATGATCCGCGACGGGCGGTTTCGCGAGGACCTGTTCTATCGCCTCGCCGAAGTCGTGGTGAAGATTCCCGCGCTGGCGGAGCGACCGGGCGACGCGCCGCTACTCGCCAAGGCGTTCCTCAAGAAGTTCGCCCGCGAGATGAATCCGAACGTCACCGGCTTTGCTCCCGATGCGCTCGCGGCGATCGATTCCTGGCCTTGGCCCGGGAACGTCCGCGAGCTCGAGAACAGGGTCAAGCGCGCGGCCATCATGGCCGACGGCAAGCTGGTCACCGCGGCGGATCTCGACTTGCAGGAAGCGGCTGACGACGATGCGGATGTGCTCAACCTCAAGAGCGCGCGCGAGAAGGCCGACCGAAAGGTCATCCGCCACGCGCTTGCCCGCAGCGAGGGCAACATATCGAACACCGCGCGACTCCTCGGGATCAGCCGTCCGACGCTTTACGACCTGCTCAAGCAGTATGGCCTACAGGCCTGACCGGCGAATCTGCGGGCTTGGGCTCGTTGCGCTCGCCTTCGGCGGCGCGGTAGCGGCGGCGCCGAGCTCGGACAGCCTCGCGACTGCTGCCGAAGCGCTCGCGCGTGGTGACGGTATCGCCGCCGAAGTGGCCGCGCGCGAAGCCCTGGAAGCTGGCGCCAAGCCCACCGAAGTGGCCGCGCTGATCGGGGAAGCCGAGCTGATCCAGGGCGACCTCGTCGACGCGCGTCGCTGGCTCGCGGTGGCCGATTTCTCGGCGTCGACTCGGGAGCGAGGGTTCCACGCATTAGCGCGCCTCGAGATGCAGGAAGGCAACCTCGCGGCCGCGGGCGAGGCTTTCGACAGGGCCTTGCGCGCCGGCGACGGGAATGCACGGCTGTGGGTCGACATCGGCCGGCTGCGCTATCTGGCCGGGCAGCACCATTCGGTACTGGACGCCTCGACCCGGGCCCTGTCGCTCGATCCCGACGACCCCCGCGCGCTGGAGTTCCGCGCGCAACTCGTGCGCGACGCGCAGGGCGCGAGTGCCGCGCTTCCGCTTCTTGAGCACGCACTCGAGGCGGTGCCCGATGATCTCGGTCTACTGGGCGAGTATGCGGCCACGCTTGGGGAGGTCGGCCGGCACCGCGACATGTTGCGCATTGCGCGGCGCATGGTCGAGATCGATCCGCGCCATCCGCGCCCCTATTACCTGCAAGCTGTCCTCGCCGCGCGGGCGGGGCTCGACGACTTGGCCCGCCGCCTCATGGCGCGCACCCAGGGCGAATACGATACGGCGCCCGCCGGCCTGATGCTCACCGGAATCCTGGAGTTGAGGGCGGGCAATGCCGCGCTCGCGGTCGGACGCTTCGACGAACTCGGGCGACGCCAGCCCGACAACGCCATGGCAAGGCTCCTGCTGGGCCGCGCGCTGCTCGCCAACGGCGAAGCCAACGAAGTCGTCGCGCGGTTGGGGCCGGCCGCCGACCGGGCGGACGCTTCCGAATACCTACTTGCGCTGGTCGGCCGGGCCCACGAGCAACTGGGCCGGCGGCAGGAGGCCGCGCGCTATCTCGATCGCGCCGCAGCGGCTCGCGTCGCACCGATCGCGGTGCTGGCGACCGATGGCGGCACGTCAGCAGCAGCGGCTGCTGTGTCGGAGATCCGCGGCTTGCTGGCGCAAGGGCGAAATGCAGAAGCGCTCAACCGCGCGGGAGCCCTTCGGACGCAGTTCCCGGGGTCGATCGACGTCGATGTCCTCTCCGGCGATGTCTTCCTGCTCGCAGGCGATCCGCAGGCGGCGATTGCCGCCTACGAGCGCGCGGCGGAGGTCCGCCGTGATTTCGCGCTCGTTGAGCGCATGGTGGCCGCGCAGCGCGCACTCCGCCGGGAGGACGCGGCGCTCCAAACACTGGCCGGCTATGCTGCCCGGAATCCGCGCTCGGCGGCGGCTTCGGCGATGCTCGGACGGATGCTGGCCGAGAACGGCGATCGCGAACGGGCGCTGCCCATGCTCGCCTATGCCCGCGACCTGCGGCCCGGCGATGCAGCACTGCTCGCCGACCTCGCCGAGTTGGAGCTTGCGGGCGGCGACGCCGCATCGGCGGCTGAAACCGCGCGCGAAGCTTATCGCCTGCATCGGGCGAACGGCGCGGTCGCCGCCACGCTCGCGCGGGTGCTGGCGGCGAGCGAGGGCGGCGGGCGTGCAGCGCGGTCGCTCACCGCCAAGGCGCGCACCTCGTCGACCGCGCTCGCCCGGCGATAGCGCGGCTGGACAGCGCCTGCCGGCGCGGGCAGTTCGCGGCAATGGCTTGGGGCATGGCGCTGCCGCGTATCGCGGGCGGGATCGATCCGCTGGTAAGGCTGCTCGCGCTGGCGATCCTGCTGGCGTCGTTCCTGCCCGTCACCGGTGAGCATCGGCCGATAGCGGTCGCCGTCTCCAACGGCGCGATATTCGTGCTCTTCCTGCTCAATGGGCTGCGCCTGCCGCGCGCCGAAGTGCTGCGTGGGATGCGGCACTGGCGCTTCCTGCTGCCGCTGGCGTTATGGAGCTTCGGAGCGATGAGCCTCTCGGGCTGGATGCTCGGGCACGCGGGCGCGGCGCTGGCGCTGCCGCCGACGGTCGCGCTTGGGCTGCTTTTCCTCGGTGCGCTGCCGTCGACGGTGCAATCGGCGACCGCCTACAGTTCACTAGCCGGTGGCAACGTGGCGGTTTCGGTGGTGGCGGCCGCGTTCCTCAACATCCTCGGCGTGTTCCTCAGCGCGCCGCTGTTCTCGGTACTGGCAGGAAGCGAGGCGGCGGCGTTCGATCTCGATGCATTGCAGCGGATCGCGCTGATCCTGCTGCTGCCGTTCGTCATCGGGCAAATGGCGCAAGCGAAGGCCGGACACCTCGTGCGCGATCATCGCCGGCTCGCCACCTGGATGGACCGCCTCGCCATCGCCATCGCGGTCTATGTCGCGTTCTCGGGCGCGGTCGAGCAGGGGCTCTGGAAGATGGTCGGATTGACCGACTGGGCTGTCTTGCTCGGCCTGGTCGGGGTATTTCTCGCAATCGGGTTCGGCGGAGCCTGGCTGGTCGCAGGAAGGCTTTCGCTCGAGCGCGGCGACAAGATCGCGTTCCTGTTCGCGGGCGGGCAGAAAAGCATCGCGCTCGGCGCGCCGCTCGCCGCGGTTCTGTTCCCGCCTGCGATCGCGGGGTTGCTCCTTCTGCCGGTGCTGACTTACCACCTGCTCCAGTTGGTGCTTTCGGCTCCGCTGGCGGCGCGGCTCAATCGATTGGAAGCGCCGCGTTAGCCTCAGGGTTCCGCCGGTTCTGGCGGACCGACCACCAGAACGAGAGCCCGATCAGGAACACGCCGATCAGCCCGGTGATGACTTCGGGCACGTGGGCCACGGCCCCGAACAGCATGATTCCGCCAAGCGCGATGATCGCCCAGAAGGCGCCGTGTTCGAGATAGGCGTACTCGGCCAGCGTGCCCTTCTTGACGAGGTGGATCGTCATCGACCGCACGAAAATGGCGCCGATCGAAAGGCCGAGAGCGATGACCACCATGTTGTTGGAGAGGGCGAAGGCGCCGATCACGCCGTCGAAGCTGAAGCTGGCGTCGAGGACGTTGAGATAGAGGAAGCCGCCGAGGCCGGAGCGGACCGCGGCGCCCGCGAGCTTGCGCTTCTCATCCTGGATTTCGAGCGCGGTGTTGATCGCCTCCACCGAGATGAAGGTGACGATACCGAGGATGCCGGCGATGATGAAGGTCAACGCGTCCTCGGTCGAAAGCAGGCTGGAGATCCCCCACAACACCAGCAGGAGAAGACCGATCTCGACCGCTTTAACGGCGGAAACAGCGGCGAGCTTGCGCTCCACGACGCCGATCCAATGGACCTCCTTGTCGGCGTCGAAAAAGAACTTCAGCCCGACCATCGCGAGAAAGGCGCCGCCGAACCCGGCGATGCCGACGCCTGCGGAGGAGACGATCCGTTCATACTCCTCAGGCTGGGTCAACGAGAGGCGAACGGCTTCGACCGGCCCGAGGCCCGCTGCGATGGCCACAATCGCCAGCGGAAAGACGATGCGCATGCCGAAGACGGCGAACGCGATACCCCAGAGCAGGAAGCGCTGTTGCCAAACCTCGTCCATCTCCTTGAGCACGGTCGCATTGACGACCGCGTTATCGAAGCTGAGCGAGACTTCGAGGATCGACAGCACCACGATGATCCACAGGATCTGCATCGTGCCTGCGACGGTTCCCGTACTCATCCATCCGTACCAGACGCCGAGCGCGAGGCACACGAGCGAGAACACGATCGAGAAGCGGTAGTATTGCATGGAGTTCAGTCTACCTGACGGACTTGAGCGGGTGTCGATTGGGCGCCTGCGCCAAGAGTGGGCCTCGCGCCAACGGAAATGACTGATTCCGGTTCATGTTCCGGCCTCGCTCCGCCGCACGAAGTTCACAGGAGGTTGACGGGGTTGACACAGTCCTGGGCAAAAAATCCGCTTCTCGCCCGAACCCTCGCGGTGAAGGTCGACTCGGACGGGGCAGTCACACAGGCCATGCGTCCCGGTGGCACAAGTTGCCGCCTGTAGGAAAGCGATTTGGCTACTCGGCCCGGTAGGTCTGCTCTTCGCCCGGAAAGGTCCGCGCCCTGACGTCGGCGGCATAGGCCGCCGCGGCGGCGGAGATCGTTTCGGCGAGCGCTTCGTAGCGTTTCACGAAGCGCGGCACGCGCTCGAACATGCCGAGCATGTCTTCGGTCACGAGAACCTGCCCATCGCATTTGGCGGAGGCGCCGATGCCGATGGTGGGGCAGGCCACGGCTCGCGTGACCTGTTCGGCAATCGGTTCGATCACTCCTTCGACAACGATGGAAAACGCGCCGGCATTGGCCAGCATGCGCGCGTCGCGCACGATCTTCGCGGCTTCGGCCTCGCTGCGGCCGCGCGCGCCGTAGCCGCCGAGGACATTGACCGCCTGCGGCGTCAGGCCGACGTGCCCCATGACAGGAATACCGCGGTTGACGAGGAACTCGACGGTCTCGGCCATCGCTTCGCCGCCTTCGAGCTTCACCGCCGCCGCGCCGCTCGCCTTGAGCAGCCGCGCCGCACTGTCGAAAGCCTGTGCGGGCGAGGCTTCGTAGGAGCCGAACGGCATGTCGACCACGACCACCGCGTGATAGCTGCCGCGGACGACAGCGGCGGCATGGTTGGCCATCATCTCGAGCGTGACGGGGACCGTGGAGGGAAGGCCGTAGATCACCTGCCCAAGCGAATCTCCGACCAGCAGCACGTCGCAATGCGAGTCGAGCAATTGCGCCTGTCGGGCCGTATAGGCCGTGAGCATGACGATCGGCTCGGCCGTGACCCCATCCGCCTTGCGCGCGCGGATCTTCGGGATCGTGAGCCGGCGCATCGGCTGCGGCGTGGGATTGGCGCGGCTGGTGGCGGTGTCGAGCTGGAAAGTCGTGGACATGTGCGGCTTTTAGGCGTCCGCATTCATTGTGCAAAGCACAGCGAAGCGGCTTGCCTTGAGCGTCGATGCGGTTAGCTTCGCAACCAGTTCAAGGGATCGGGCGCGCACGGCGCGTTTCCGAATTGAGGGGAACCGCATGTTCGGTCGTGTCAAACCGCTCGACGCCATTCTTGCCACGGCTCAAAGGAAATCGCTGCACAGGTCGCTCGGCTGGTTCCAGCTGACCCTACTCGGCATCGGCTGTGTCATCGGCACGGGCATCTTCGTTCTGACCTCGGTCGGGGCACAGAAGGCGGGGCCCGGCTTGATGCTGGCGTTCGCCATCGCCGGCCTCGTCTGCATTGTCGCGGCGTTCTGCTATGCCGAGATCGCGGCGATGATTCCGGTCGCGGGCAGTGCCTACACATATAGTTACGCCACGATCGGCGAGTTCTTCGCCTGGACCGTTGGCTGGGCCCTGATCATGGAATACGCGATCGCCGCCTCGGCGGTGTCCGTCGGATGGTCGGGATATTTCACCGGGACGATCCTGAACGAATTCCTCGGAATACAATTGCCACCCTGGCTAAGTGCCGGCCCGCTCGCGCTGGGCGGTATCGAGGGCGGCCTGATCAACCTGCCGGCGCTGTTCATCGCCTTGTTGGTCACCGGGCTCCTCGTCATCGGCACGAGCGAGAGCGCCAAGGTCAATGCCATTCTGGTGGCGATCAAGGTGGCCGCGCTCACAGCCTTCATCGCGCTGACCCTGACGAGCAGCGAGTTCGATAGCGACAAGTTCAACCCGTTCCTGCCCGCCGGCGTGTTCGGGGGTTTCGGCACGGGGCTGGGCGCCGTGGGGGCGGCGGCGACGATGTTCTTCGCCTACGTGGGCTTCGATGCGGTTTCGACCGCGGCCGAGGAAACCAAGGACCCGCAGCGCAACGTGCCGATCGGCCTGATCGGCGCGCTGCTGTTCTGCACCGTGTTCTACATCCTGGTGGCGGCGGGCGCGATCGGCACGCTCGGCGGCCAACCGATCATGGGTGCGGCGGGGGTTCCGCTCGAAGCCGGGTCGCCGGAGCTCGCGCGGCAATGCGCGATGCCCGAACACGCCGAGGCGCTCGTCTGCTCGAACGAAGCGCTCGCCCACGTGCTGCGGGTGATTGGCTTCTCCGGCGTCGGCAACATGCTCGGCATCGCCGCCTTCCTGGCGCTGCCTTCGGTCATTCTCGTGCTGCTGTTCGGCCAGACGCGGATCTTCTTCGTGATGAGCCGCGACGGACTGCTGCCCGAAGTGCTCAGCCGCGTTCATCCCAAGTTCCGCACGCCGCACGTGGTGACCGTGATCACCGGTTGCGCCGTCGCGATCGCGGCCGCTTTCTTCCCGGTGGGGCAGCTCGCCGACATCTCCAACGCGGGCACGCTCTATGCGTTCACGATGGTGGCCGTGGCGGTAATGATGCTGCGCAAGACCGATCCCACTCGCCATCGCCATTTCCGGGTTCCGGCGTTGTGGCTGATCGCGCCGCTGACAATCGTGGGCTGCGTGTTCCTGTTCCTCAACCTGCCAAGCGCGGCGATGCTGTTCCTGCCCGGATGGACCGTGCTCGGCCTGTTCGTCTACTTCCTCTACAGCCGTCACCGCAGCCATCTCGGCCGCGGGATTGTCGAGGTGGTCGACGACATCGAAGGCGTCGAGCACGCGTTCCCGATCGATACGCCGGAAAGCAAGCCGAGGGGCTGAGCGTTGCGATAAGGGCCGCCCCGTTCCCACGGAGCGGCCCACGCGCGTGACGAACGCGTCCGAAGGGCGCTAGAGCGCCGTTTCGACGTGATCGTCTGCCGCTTCCTGTCGAACATCGAAGCCGAGCAGCATCTTCGCAGTATCGATGAAGCCCATGTCGGCATTCCAGATCTCGGCCCGGCCGAGGTCCATCCGCAGCATGAGCAAGTTCGGGTCGTCCTTGCCGCCGGGGAACCAGGCTTCGAGCGGCTGGCTCCATTCTTCATCCAACCGGGCGCGGTCGGTTTCCTCGCTGAGCGTGCCGGCAAGGCGGGCGAAGAGATCGTGGCCCTTGCCGGCGAAGGTCGCGGTGGCGGGTCCGCCGGCTGCAAGCGGGCCGCTGCGGCTATGGAAGAACCAGATCGCGCCGTGCGCCTCGCGGTCGAGCTGGGCGGTCATCGGCACGGCGGTGTGGGGATCGGCGTCGCGCTGGACGAACAGGAACGGACTGTCGCCGAGCGCGGTCCAGAACTTGTGCTTGAGACGGTCGGTGTCGGTCATGGGACGGGGTTCCTTTTCCCAATCAAAACGCAGGGGAAGAGGTGGTTCCGTTTGCGAATCGGCAAGCGCGGGAACATAATAAGAACATTGGAGTCGATTCGCACATGGACTTGTCTGCTTTCCTCACGGGCGGCGCGCTTTCACCGTCGCAGCCCCGCGTACCTCGTTGGCGTCCGGACTTGTCCGGCGAAGATGCGGCCACACCGCACAGCGAGATCTTCGCGGCGGGAAACGACGGCAGCGGAGCGGCGCTGGCGCTCGCCCTGGCGGTGCAGGGTGCCGTCATACAGGATGGCCGCAACCTGCTGTGGGTGCAGGACCAGGCCTCGCGGCGGCTCAATGGACGGCCTTACCGGGCGGGCCTGCCGCCCGAATTGCGGACGCGCGTGATCCACGTCGCGGCCCGCAAGCCGGAGGATGCGCTGTTCGCGCTTGAGGAAGGGGTGCGCTGCCGCGATCTCGCCTGCGTGATCGGCGAGATCGCGGGCAATCCCAGGGCGCTCGACTTCACCGCCTCGCGGCGGCTCACGCTCGCGGCGGAAAGGCACGGCGTGCCGCTGTTCCTCGTCCGCCACGATGCGCAAGCCGACCTCAGCTCGGCGCGAATGCGCTGGCAGGCGAGCGCCGCGCCTTCGCTGCCGCCGCGCTGGAACCCCGAGGCGCCGGGCCGACCCGCCTGGCGCGCCGAGCTGTTCCGCGCGCGTGCCCACGCCCCTGGAGAATGGATTCTGCGCGATGACGGACATGGTCTCGCCGCCGACCGCTCTGCCTTCCCGGAAACCCGAACGCCGGATCATGGCGATCTGGTTGCCGCGGCTGGCGGTCGATCGCTGGCGGCACGCTGAAGCCCGCGCGCGCGGCGAAGATGAGGACGCCCAGAGCGATCTGGAGCCGGTCGCGCTGGTTGCCGAAACCGCGCACGGGCCCCGGATCGTGGCGGCCAACGATGCGGGGCTGACGGCGGGGGCGCGGCCGGGCATGCCGCTCGTCGACGCGCGCACGCTCTGCCCCTCGCTGAGAGCCGTGCCCGAAGACGCGGCGGGCGACCTCGCGTTTCTCGAGCGGCTGGCGATCTGGGCGCAGCGTTGGGGACCGGGGACCGCGCTCGACGCCCCCGATGGGCTGCTGGTCGACGTCAGCGCGGTCGCGCACCTGTTCGGAGGCGAAGCGGAGCTGCTGGCCGACGTACAGGGCCGTCTCGCCGCGCAAGGATTGAGCGCCCGCGCGGCGATCGCGCCGACCGCGGGGGCCGCCTGGGCGCTCGCGCATTACGGACCCGATCGGGCGATTCTGCCCGGGAACGAGGATGGCGAGAGACGACTGGCCGATCTTCCGGTCGGCGCCTTGCGACTCGATCCCGCCGCGGTGCTGGTGTTGCGCCGGCTCGGGCTCAAGCGGATCGGCGACTTGTCGGGGGTCGGTCGCGACGCGCTCAAGCGCCGTTTCCGCAGCCGCTCGCCCGCCGCCAACCCGCTGCTGCGGCTCGACCAGTTGCTCGGCCGCCTGGCAGAGCCGCTGCTTCCCGTCGTGGCGGTGCCTCCGGCCATGGCGCAGCGGCGGCTGCTCGAGCCGATCCGCCATCGCGAGCTGCTCGACCAGGTCGCCGCCGATCTTGCCGCCGAGCTCGCGTGCGAGCTGGAACGTCGCGGCGAGGGGGCTCGCCGGATCGAGCTCGGGCTGTGGCGGGTCGATGGCGAGGTGACGGTGCGCAGCCTCGAGCTTGCCGCGGCGAGCCGCGATCCGGCGCACAGCGCGCGCCTGTTCGCGGCCAAGCTCGACGACGTCGACGCCGGCTTCGGCATCGACCTCGCGCGAATGCGCGCCGTCTGGGCCGAGCCTCTCACGGTTGCGCAGACCGATCTGGACGAGGGCGCCGAACCGCCCGGCACGTCGCTCGCGACCTGCATCGACCGGCTGACGGTGCGTCTGGGGGCGGATGTCGTTCGCCGCCCGGTGCCTTACCCCAGCCACATCCCCGAGCGCGCCCAGCGCTGGTAGCCGCCGCTCGCGCCCGAGCCCGTCTCGCAGGGAGAGCTCGCGTTCCACGCGCGCCCGCTCAAGCTGCTCGACAAGGCCGAGAAGATTGCGGTGCTCTACGCCACGCCTGACGGCTATCCGAAGCAGTTCCGCTGGCGCGGCAATGTGCATGAAATCGCCCGCGTCGAAGGCCCCGAGCGCATCGCCCCCGAATGGTGGCGCGAGAAGGGCGGCACGCGGCTGCGCGACTACTACCGCATCGAGGACCGCCAAGGCCGCCGCTACTGGATCTACCGCGCCGGCCTCATCGGCGACGGACGCGGCGGGCTGCCCGACTGGTTCCTGCAGGGGCTGTGCGGATGAGAACGATGAAGGCCTGACAGGTACGCGGCCTTCGAGGTGCCCCGTTTCGGAACGCCCGCACCGGGCTGAGCGACGCTACTTCTCCCGCAGCCGGGGCATCAGTTCGACGAAGTTGCAGGGGCGGTTGCGGCTGTCGAGTTGCTCGGCGAGGATGCGGTCCCAGCCGTCCTTCACCGCTCCGTTGGAGCCGGGCAGCGCGAAGATGTAGGTGCCGCGTGAGACGGCGGCGCAGGCGCGCGACTGGACGGTGCTGGTGCCGATCGTCTGATAGCTGACCCAGCGGAACAGCTCGCCGAATCCCTCGATGGTCTTTTCCTTGACGCGGTCGATGGCCTCGGGGGTCACGTCCCGGCCGGTCAGGCCCGTGCCGCCGGTCGAGACGATCGCGTCGATCTCGGGATCGTCGATCCAGTTGTTGAAGCGCCGCACGATGACGTCGGCGTCGTCCTTCTCGATCGCCCGCGCAGCGAGGCGGTGGCCGGCGGCCTTGATCCGCTCGGCGAGCAGGTCGCCCGAGGTGTCCTCGTCGGGTCCGCGCGTGTCGGAGACGGTGAGCACAGCGATGTTGATCTGCTTGAATTCGCGGGTTTCGTCGATCGCCATCAGTCGCGGCTCGCGGAGAGATAGGCGCGGCCGTCGCCGGCGCCGGGGAACATTGGCCAGGCGTTCTGCGCCAGGGCGGCGCGGCTGGCGGACAGGGCCTGGGCCTGCCGCTCGTACATCCAGTAGTTTCGCATCACGATCGCCACGTAGCTGCGGGTTTCCCAATAGGGAATGGATTCCATCCACAGCAGCGGATCGCCCTGGTCGTTGATCTCGTAGTTCCAGCGGGTGACCGGGGTGAGCCCGGCGTTGTAGGCCGCCATGATCTTCGGGAGCGTGCCGCCGGTCGCCGGGCTGTCGCGCAGCATCTCGAGATTGCGTTGGCCAAAGGCGAGGTTCACGCGCGGATCGAAGATGTCGACCTGGCTGGCATTGAGCCCGAGCCGCGGGGCATGCTCGCGCACGGTGATCGGAGTGATTTGCATCAGCCCCTGCGCCTGGGCCGGGCTCACCGCTGAGGCGCGGAAGTTCGATTCCTGCAGCGTGTGCGCATAGGCGAGCGCGGGATCGACCCGCCACCCGGTGGTCGGGACCCATTTCGGCGCCGGATAGTGCGAGGCCGGATCGGGAGCGCCGCCGTTGGGCGCGTTGTGGGCCATGTAGAGCTGGGTCGAAGGCAGGCTCAACTCGCGGGCGAGGCGGGATAGTGCGGCGTAGTCGTCGGGATCGCCGATGCGCGCCTGGTGCAGCAGGACCTGGCTCGACAGCTCGTCGCGGCCGATCTCGGCGAGCGCGACTGCGATGCGGACGTTCTCGTTGCCGCCGACGCGCCGCCAATCGGCATCGCCGAACTCGGCCCCCGCGACGCGCGCCGGCAAAGTGACGCCAAGCTGCTCGGCTGCGAGCATGCCGTAAAGCGTCTGATCGTCGCCCGCCGCGCTGCGGAACAGAGCATTGCTGCGCTCCGGCTGACGGCAGCGCAGAGCCGCGCGGCCGGCCCAGTAATATGCCGCGGAGCGCAGTTCGGGGTTCTGCGCTCCATAGGCCGCGCGCTCGAACGCCGCGCCCGACTGCGCGCAATCGCCGAGGCGCCAGGCGGCGAGGCCCATCGTCCAGTCGCCCTCCGCCACCCAGGCACCGCTGCCTTGCGCGACCGTCGCCGCCTGCGCGAGCGCCTCGGGGTCGCGGTTCTCGATGTAGTAGCTCCACGCCACCTTCTGGCGCCATTCGGCGCGCGCAGCGGGGCTGAGCGAAGCGTCGATCCCGTCGAGGAGAAGTCGCGCGCCGTCCGGATCGTCGTTGCTGATCCGCTCCTGGATCGCGGTGGCGATCGAAGCCGGCATCGTGCCGTCGTCGATCGAGCGCGGACGCGTCCGCTTGGGGACCGAGCCGGTCGAATGAAACGGCCGCGCCGAGGGCAAATCGGGCATCTGCGTCGCGCCGCGTGTCAGCCCCAGGCGGGCGAGTTGCGCGGCTTGCGGCAGGTTGCGGCCGCGCGACATCCAGGACTCGATTTGCGGTAGCTCCACGCGCGGCGAATTGGCGGCGAGGTAAAGCTCGGCCACGGCGACGGGGTGGAGGAGCCCGTCGCCCCTCTGTGCGAGCAGCGACTGTGCCCCGACCCAGTCCTGCCGGTCGATCGCGGCGAACACGGCGGCGTAATAGTCTTGCGATTGCTGGTCGAGCTGGCGCGGGACCGCGCTTTGGGCGGCGCGCGCGGTGTAGTAGTCGTGGGTCGGCTGCGCAGCGGATGGAGCCGTGACCAGCACGGTTACCGCGGCGGCGAGTACGGGTAGCAGTCTCTTCAAGCGGTTCCCTCGTCCGTCCAGTCGAGCCAGCTGCGCCACAGCGCCGCACGTTGCCGGGCATTTCCCAGCAGCCGCTCGGGCGCGAAGCTCGCGAGCACCGGTAGCTTGCGACCTTGAATCGCCAATTCGCTAATGCCGGGAGCGGCTTGCGCCGGATCGTGCCCCAGCAGCGGCAGGACGCGCGTTCCGAGCACTATCAGACGCCGCGGTTCAACGAGCGCGATATGATGCGCCAGGACGTCGCCGAGGCCATCCTGGCTGAGCTGGGTCCAGTCGGGCAGCGGGAGGTGGCGAGGCAAAGCGGCGGCGAGGTACACACGCTCGGGGGACAGCCCCATCGCGGTCACAAGCGAGGCGATCAGGCGGCCTTCGGGTCCCGACAGCAGGCGTTCCGCGTCCCCGGCTTCGGGCATCGGGACGAGCAGCATCAGCTCGGGTTTGGCCGCGCCGCGCGGCGCCATGCGTGGGGCCAGCCCGCCGATGTCGAGGCTCGGCTCCTCCAGCCACCAGCTCTGAAAACCGGCAAGATCGTGCGGCCAGCTCGAAGGGTCGCCGCCGATGCGCGGTTTCGGGGCGGCGATGGGGGCCGGCGTGACCGGGCGAGCGGGTGTCGGGGGTGGCTCCGCCTCCGACGGGTCGGTCAGCCAACCCTGCGGCTCGTCATGAAAGGCGTAATCGACCCCGGCCTCACGCCACCAGGCCTGCGCGGCGGCAATCTGCTCGGCGAGCGTGGGGGGAGAGGTCTTGTCCATGCCGTGCAGGGTCTTGACCTGCCGCCCGGCCGGTATCAAGCCCGCAGCCATGCCGATCCCCCAAACCGGAATGGTCGCGTGAGCGCCGAGCGCCCCGAACGAGAATCGATGCCCGTCGACGTGGTGATTGCCGGCGCGGGCCCCTCTGGGCTGTCGGTCGCGATCCGGCTCAAGCAGCTTGCGCCCGACCTCGAGGTCGTGGTGTTGGAGAAGGGCTCCGAAGTCGGGGCGCACATCCTGTCGGGCGCGGTGATCGACCCGTGCGCTCTCGACGAGCTGCTGCCCGACTGGCGCGAGAGTTGCCCGCTGGCCGAAGTGCCGGTGACGAAGAACGAGCACTGGGCCCTTACGCGCACCGGCAAGTGGGGCATGCCGCACCTGCTGCTCCCGCCACTGATGTCGAATGCCGGGTGCTACACCGGTTCGCTCGCCACGCTTTGCCGCTGGCTCGCCGAGCAGGCCGAAGCGCTCGGCGTGCAGATATTTCCGGGCTTCCCGGCGAGCGAAGTGCTGTTCGACGAGAGCGGCGCGGTGATGGGACTGGCGACGCAGGACATGGGCGTCGCCGCCGATGGCTCGCACAAGCCGGACTACCAGCCGGGCATGGAACTGCATGCCAAGTACACGCTCCTCGCCGAAGGCGCGCGCGGCCATCTGACGAAGCGGCTGCGGGACCGCTTCGATCTCGAAGCGGATTGCGATCCTCAGGTTTACGGGTTGGGAATCAAGGAGTTGTGGGAGATCCCTGCTGGCCGATATGAGCCGGGGCGGGTGATCCACACGCAAGGATGGCCGCTTTCGGAACACGACACCTGGGGTGGCGGCTTCCTCTATCATCAGGCGAACGGCCAGGTGGCGCTGGGGTTCGTGACGGCGCTCGATTACGCCAATCCATACATCAGCCCTTTCGAGGAATTCCAGCGCTGGAAGCACCATCCGGCGATCCGTCAGATCATCGAGGGCGGGCGGCGAGTCGCCTATGGGGCGCGGGCGATCAACGAAGGCGGTTGGCAATCGGTGCCCAAGCTCGCTTTCCCGGGCGGCGCGCTGGTCGGCTGCTCGGCCGGATTCGTGAACGTGCCGCGGATCAAAGGCACGCACACCGCGATGAAGAGCGGGATGCTCGCCGCGGAGGCGATCGTCGGCGCTATCGGGGCGGGGCGCGAGAAAGACGAGCTTTCCGAATACGATAGCGCGCTGCGTTCGAGCTGGATCGCGCACGAACTCGCGCAGGTTCGCAATGCCCAGCCGCTCGTCTCGCGCTTCGGCGATGCGGTGGGCACGGTGCTGGCGGGCGCGGACATGTGGCTCCGTACACTGGGCGTGCGCCTGCCGTTCACGCTCGGCCACCACACCGATGCCGAGAGCACACGGCGCGCCGATCTCTACCGCCCGATCGCGTACCCGAAGCCCGACGGGACGATCAGCTTCGATCGGCTTTCTTCGGTGTTCCTATCGGGCACGAACCATGTCGAGGATCAGCCCTGCCACCTGCGCCTCAAGGACCCGACGATACCCGAGACGGTGAACTGGCCGGTCTATGCGGGTCCCGAGGCTCGGTATTGCCCGGCGGCGGTATACGAGTACGTCGGCGTCGAGGAGGGCGAGCCGAAGCTGGTGATCAACGCGCAGAACTGCGTCCACTGCAAGACCTGCGACATCAAGGACCCGCCGCAGAACATCGACTGGGTCACGCCCGAAGGCGGCGGCGGGCCCAACTATCCGAACATGTGAGCCGCCGCGCTTGCAGCTCTCGGAAACCGCCTACGCCAAGATCAACCTCGCGCTCCACGTCCGGCGGCGGCGTGACGATGGCTATCACGAACTCGAGACGCTTTTCGGTTTCGTCGACGTGGGCGATCGGCTGACAGCGCGCTCGTCGACACGTGATGAGGTGCGAGTGCTTGGTGAGTTCGCCGATCAACTCTCTGATCCGTTTGCGAATATCGTTGCGAAGGCGCTGTCGGCTCTGCCGCGCCCGGACGGGCTCGCGATCACGCTCGAAAAGAACCTTCCGGTGGCCGCAGGACTGGGCGGGGGCTCGGCCGATGCCGGCGCGGTGTTCCGCATGGTGCGCGACGCGCACGGGCTGCCAGGCGATTGGCGCGAGCGCGCGGCGGCGCTGGGGGCCGACGTGCCCGCCTGCGTCGAGAGCGTCGCCTGCGTCGGGCGCGGCACGGGCACGGAACTCGAGCCGGTCGAGAACGATCTGGCCCACACTCCGGTGCTGCTGGTGAACCCGCGAAAGCCGCTGGCGACGGGGCCGGTGTTCGCGGCTTGGGATGGAGTCGACCGGGGGGCCCTGCCGGAGGGGCGGGCGTCCGAAATCGCGCGGGCAGGACGGAACGACCTGGAGGCGGCGGCGATTTCGCTTTGTCCGGAGGTCGCCGAAGTGCTGGCCGAGCTACGGAAAACCGACGCCGACCTGGTGCGCATGAGTGGCTCGGGCGCGACGTGCTTTGCGCTGTTTCGACGTCATGACGTCATGCGCGAAGCCGCGGAAAAGCTGGCTTTGCGGCATCCGGGGTGGTGGCAGATGACCGGCAAGTTGAGATGACGTGTGAAGAGGCCTGGTGCCTGCTGGGCGAGCCCGCCGAGGGCGGGATCCTCGTGGTGTCGGACCACGCTTCGAACCGGGTTCCGGCCGACATCGAGCTGGGAATCGATCCGGCCCTGCTCGAGGAGCACGTCGCGGTGGATATCGGCGTGGCGGGCGTGGCCGAAGGTATGGCGGGGCAGCCTGGCTTCGCGGCTTTGTTGGGGAATGTCAGCAGGTTAGTGTGCGATTTCAATCGCGAGGAAGACTCGCCTGCGCTCGTGCCGCATTCGAGCGACGGGCACGCGATCCCGGGCAATCTGTTCGACGTGGCTGCACGCGAAGTGCGAATCAAGCGCTTCTTTCGGCCCTATCACAGTGCGATCGAGCGCTTGATCGACCGAACACCCCCCGCACTGATCGTGTCGCTGCACAGCTTCACGCCGCGGCTGAAGAGCCAGCCCGACGAGCAGCGGCCGTGGGAGGTCGGAGTCCTGTACAACCAAGACGATCGCGCGGCGCGTCTGGCGATCCCCCTGCTCGAAGCGGAAGGGCTGATCGTCGGCGACCAGCAGCCTTATTCGGGGAAGCTGCTCAACGCGACGATGAACCGCCATGCCGAAGCGCGCGGGCTGCCCTACGTCGGCATCGAGGTCCGCCAGGACCTGATCGCGTCACCCGAGAGCCACGCTCCCTGGGCCGAGCGCCTCGTGCACATGGCGAATGAGGTTGCGCTGGCGCTGCAGTAAGGGCATCGGCCGCTCGAGCCCCGTCTCGACGCACAATTCTTGCCACCTGGATGCCCATGACGACCCGTTTCGACAAGTCCCGCCTGCCCAGCCGCCACGTTTCGGTCGGCCCCGAGAAGGCCCCGCAGCGCAGCTACTACTACGCGATGGGCATGACCGAGGAAGAGATCGCGCGGCCGTTCGTCGCGGTCGCCTCGGCCGGCAACGACAGCGCGCCGTGCAATACCACGCTCGACTTCCAGGCCGACATCTGCCGCGAAGGCGTGATGGAGGCCGGCGGCACGCCGCGGCGCTTCAACACCATCACGGTGACCGACGGCATCGCGATGGGCCACCAGGGGATGCGCTCGAGCCTGGTCAGCCGCGAGGTCATCGCGGACTCGGTCGAGCTTTCGGTGCGCGGCCACTGCTATGACGCGATCGTCGGCTTCGCCGGCTGCGACAAGAGCCTGCCGGGCATGATGATGGCGATGCTGCGGCTCAATGTGCCGTCGATCTTCGTCTACGGCGGGTCGATCCTTCCCGGCCGCTACGAGGGCCGCGACCTCACCGTGCAGGACGTGTTCGAGGTGGTCGGGCGCTGGAGCTCGGGCAAGTGTCCGCTCAGCGAACTTACCGCGATCGAGAAGGCGGCTTGTCCCGGCCATGGCGCGTGCGGCGGCCAATACACCGCCAACACGATGGCTTGCGTCGGCGAAGCGATTGGATTGTCGTTGCCGAACAGCAATATGGCGCCTGCTCCTTACAGGTCGCGCGAGGAAATCGCGCGCGCCGCGGGCCGCCAGGTCATGACGCTGATCGAGCGCAACCTGCGCCCGCGCGACATCTGCACCCGCGCCGCTTTCGAGAACGCGGCCCGCGTCGTCGCGGCGACCGGCGGCTCGACCAACGGCGCGCTGCACCTGCCCGCGATGGCGAGCGAGTGCGGCATCGAGTTCGACCTGTTCGACGTCGCCGAGATCTTCAAGTCGACGCCGTACATCGCCGACCTCAAGCCCGGCGGGCAGTACGTCGCCAAGGACATGCACGATGCCGGGGGCGTCTACATGGTGATGAAGACGCTGCTGGCCGGCGGCTTCCTCAATCCCGAGCCGATGACGGTCACGGGCAAGACGCTCGGCGAGAACATCGAGGAGATCACCTGGAACCCCGAGCAGAAGGTGATCTACGACGTGAAGAGCCCGATCACGCCGACCGGCGGCGTCGTCGGCCTGCGCGGTTCGCTCGCGCCCGACGGCGCCATCGTGAAAGTCGCCGGCATGAAGCGCCTGCAGTTCCGCGGCCCGGCGCAAGTGTTCGAATGCGAGGAAGACGCCTTCGCCGCCGTCGAAGCGCGCGAGATCCGCGAAGGCAGCGTGGTCGTGATCCGCAACGAGGGCCCCAAGGGCGGCCCCGGCATGCGCGAGATGCTCGCGACGACTGCGGCGCTCTATGGCCAGGGCATGGGCGAGAGCGTCGCGCTGATCACCGACGGGCGCTTCTCCGGCGCGACGCGCGGCTTCTGCATCGGACACGTCGGGCCCGAGGCGGCCGAAGGCGGGCCGATTGCACTGGTCGTGGACGGCGACATGATCTCGATCGACGCCGAAGCGGGCACCATCGACCTCGAAGTGGACGAGGCCACGCTGGCGGAGCGCCGCAAGGTCTGGCAACCGCGCGGGCACGACTACAACGCCGGTGCGCTGTGGCGATATGCGCAGAACGTCGGCCCGGCCTGCAAGGGTGCCTTGACGCACCCGGGCGCGAAGGCCGAAACTCACGTCTATGCGGATATCTAGCGCCGGGGCGGTTCTCTTGCTGGCCGGCTGCTCGCAAGGCGACGCGGAGGCCACCGTGGCCGGGGATGCCGATGGATTGATCGAGTGTGCGCTGGCGGGGGCGGCCGATTTTGCGCACGTCTGCAGCGTCGAGAGGACGGCCCAGGCCGGCGGCGTGATCGTGACCGTGCGGCATCCCGACGGCGGCTTCCGGCGGTTCCTGGCTTCATACGACGACATCGATGGGCCCGGCGGCCCAGTGGACAAGTTCGACACCTTCGACGGGGCGCAACGCGCGGTCGTGACGACCACGCAAGCGCACACCGACGTCAGCGTCGGTGACGACCGCTATCGCTTCGACTGGAACGAGGACCCCCGTGCCGAGCGCTGACCCGGTCCTTACCGTCGCGCAGATGCGCGCGGCCGAACAGGCCCTGATCGACGGCGGCGAGACCGTCTCGAGCCTGATGGAGCGCGCGGGCACGGGCGCCGCCGAGTGGGTCTGGCGCGTCGCGGCCGGCCGCCCGGTCACCGTGCTGTGCGGCCCGGGCAACTACGGCGGCGAGGGCTATGTCATCGCGCGCGAACTGGCGCGGCGCGGCGTGGCCGTCGCGCTGGTTGCTCCGCTCGACCCGACCACCGAGGCGGCGATCGCCGCGCGGGCTTCCGCCGCGATCGAGCCCGTGGCGCAAGGGGCGGGCGGGGTGCTGGTGGATGCCCTGTTCGGCAGCGGCCTCGCCCGGCCGCTCTCGCCCGAGCTGGCCGGCGTGCTGACTACCGACGCCGCGCGCCATGAGGTGCGCATCGCGATCGACCTGCCGAGCGGCATCGAGAGCGACACCGGCCGCCCGCTCAACGACGACCTTCCCAACTACGACGTCACGCTGTCGCTCGGCGCCTGGAAGCCCGCGCACTGGCTCATGCCGGCGATGGCCGCGATGGGCGAGCGGCGCCTGATTCCGATTGGCGTCACGGCGCCGCCCGAGGCCGCTGCTCTGCTGCCGCGCCCGCATTTCAGCGCGCCCGCGGTGGACGCGCACAAGTATTCGCGCGGGCTCATGCTGATCGTCGGCGGGCCAATGCAGGGCGCCGCCTTGCTCGCGGCCGAAAGCGCCATGCGCGCGGGCGCGGGTTGCATCCGCCTCGCCGCGCAGACCCTGCCCGCGGCCGCGCCGCCCGACCTCGTGCTCAAGCCGCAGCCGCTCGAGGAGCTGCTGGCCGACGATCGAAACGGCGCCGTCCTGATCGGCCCGGGCCTGGGCCGCGACGACGCGGCCCGGCGCAAGCTCGCGCAAGTCCTGGCCGCCAATCGAGCCAGCGTGATCGACGCCGATGCGCTCGCGCTGCTTGGTCCACGCGACCTCGAGCGCTTCGATGCGCCGCTGGTGCTGACGCCGCATCAAGGCGAGATGAGGTCGCTTTCGGAGAGCTTCGAGCTGGGCGACATGGGCAAGGTCGAGCAGGCGCGCGCCCTTGCCGAAGCGGCGCGCGCGATGGTGATCGCGAAGGGCCCCGACACCGTGATCGCTGCGCCCGACGGGCGCGTGGCTTTCGCCCCGTCGCCGACGAGCTGGCTCTCCACCGCCGGCACGGGAGACGTGCTCGCCGGTCTCGTCGCCAGCCGCCTTTCGACCGGCGCCGAGCCTTTCAAGGCCGCCTGCGAGGCCGCCTGGCTTCACGGCGAGGCCGCATGCCTGGCACCCGCGCCGTTCACCGCTTCCGAGCTGGCGCATTCCGTCGCGCGGGCCTACGCCGCCGCGCTGTGAGCCCATCCGAACCCATCGTTCGCGTCGCCGCGAAAGGCGATGGCGTCACCGCGTCGGGCCGCCACGCTGCCTTCGCCGCGCCCGGAGACGTGCTTCACGCGGACGGTACGGTGGAGCCGGGACCGCACCATGCCCAGCCGCCGTGCCGCCATTTCGGCCGCTGCGGGGGCTGCCAGCTGCAGCATCTCGACGAGGAGACGCTGGCGGGCTTCGTGCACGACCGCGTGCTCAATGCCGCCGAGGGGCAGGGGCTGGTGCCCGAGCGGGTGGCGCCGGTGCACCTGTCGCCGCCCAATACGCGCCGCCGCGCCACGCTTCGAGCGGTGAACGGGGGCGGAAGGCCACTGATCGGCTTCAACGAGGGCGGCTCGCACAAGGTGGTCGACATGCGCGAATGCCACGTGCTCGCGCCCGAGCTGTTCGCCTTGGTCGAGCCTTTGCGGCGCGCATTGGCGCCGCGCCGCGATCGCTACGCGGTGGAGATCACGCTGGCGCTGACCGACCAGGGCGTCGACTGCGCGATCAAGGGCCTTTCCCTCGAAGGGCTCGAACAGACCGAGGCGATGCTCGACTTCTGCCGCGAGCAGGGGCTGGCGCGGCTGACACTCGACCAGGGGTTCGGCGCGGAGACTTTCTGGGAGCCCGATCCGGTCACCGTGACGCTGTCGGGCGCCAAGGTCGGTTATCCCGCGGGTGCGTTTCTTCAGGCGACCCCCGATGGCGAGGCGGCACTCGTTGGGGCCGCGCGCGAGTGGCTGGGCGGATGCACGAGGGTGGCGGACTTGTTCGCCGGCCTCGGCACGTTCGCGTTTGCGCTGGCGGGCCCGGTGCGGGTCACCGCCGCCGAAGCGGCGCGCGACGCGCATCTGGCTTGCCGGGCGGCCGCCGGGTCAGCCCGCGTCCCGCTCGAAGCAGTTCACCGCGACCTGTTCCGCAACCCGGTGCGCGCCGAAGAGCTGCGCGGCTTCGACGGCGTCGTGCTCGACCCGCCGCGAGCCGGAGCGCGCGAGCAAGCGTTGCAGCTTGCCGAGAGCGAGGTGAACCGCATCGCCTACGTGAGCTGCAATCCCTCGAGTTGGGCGCGCGACGGGCGCGTGCTTGCCGATGCGGGATATCGGCTGGCCGAGCTGCGCCCGGTCGGGCAGTTCCGCTGGTCGACCCATGTCGAGCTTGTGAGTCTGTTTGTGAGGTGATGGGCGGCCGGAGGGGCTTGGATATGAACGAGAAAGGTCGTCTCATAGTTGCTCTAACAGGGGTCATCTTTCCGCTATCCTGCGGAGAACCTCAGCACCCGACATCGATGGAATGCACCTCGACTGAAGCGGCTGCGCGAGCCTATTATCGGATGATCACACAATCCGATCCAAGCGATCTGAGTTTCGAGCGTGAGCCCTTCACAAATGAACTCACCGGTTATCGAATTTACCACGCTGAGCGGCCTTTGGAGACAATCGTGGTTCGGAATGCCGATTGTAGTTTGCAGTTCTTTTCAAACCTCATTCTAGATTAGTCGGATCAAGGGCAATAGCGCGGGTCCAAGTGGTCGATGTTGGACCTCCAAACGTCGAAATCCTCGCGGACGCGGGGAGTTATTCAGATCGGCGCTCTGGAACGCGAACTCAATGCCTCAGCGCCGCCACGAGTTGCTCGAACAGCCACTCTCCCGCCTCGGGTTCCACGAAAGCATGGCTCGCTCCTGGGCAGCGGGCGATGCGTGTGTCGCCAGCGTCCCAGGCGCCGAGGAATGCTTGCGCGGTTCGATCGCGTTCCGCTATCAGGAGGCAGACAGGGCCTTCGAAGCGAGTGAGGCCGGCGCGCATGTCTTGCGCGAGCGAGGTCGGTGGGGGAGCGGGGCGGAGCGCGCGGCCGATGCCGCCGGCGAGCTTGCCGAGCGAAACCTTGCCGGTCGCGAGGCGCACCAGTTCCTTCGGGTTGCGCAGCTTTTCGGCGTATCGCGCACGGATCGCGGCGGGAGGCGGGGTGCCGTCGTCGTGCTCGATGGTCCAGGGGTTGGCGAGGACCAGCGAATCGCACCCGGCGCCGGCATTGAGCATCAGCGCGCTCGCGGCGTCGCAATTGCCGAAGCCGACCACGCGCGCGAGCCCGCGCTGCTCGGCCCGGAAGGCGGCAAGCGCGGCGGCGAGGTCCGGCCCGCTGCCGAGGAAGCCGGCGTTCTCGCCGGTGCTGTCGCCGATCCCGCGCCGGTCGAAGCGGAATACCGGGTGGCCGGCGGCGGCGACGCGAGCGGCGAGGCGTGCCTGCCCGGAGAACGCGCCCGAACGGACTTCGTTGCCGCCGCTGACGAGCAGCAGGCCGGTGGTTCCGTCGGCCTCGTCGAGCGTGCCGACCAGCGTTTCACCCTCGCAGGCGAAGGTGAGGTGCCGGCGGCTCATGCGCTCTCGTCCGCGGCGATCAGCGCGGCGAGGGCATCGGCCTGCGCGGGATCGTGGTCGGGCTCGGCGCGCAGCCACAGCCCGGCGCCGCCCAGGTCTGCCTGCGCGATATTGGCGAGCGCGGCGCCGCCGGCCGGCTCGGCCTTGTCGAGCTCGCGGATCATCGCGGCCCCGAGCCGGTATCCGGCGAGTTCGAGCCCGCTTTCCTTGCCGCGCGCGAGCAGGTCCTCGCGCGTCTCCTCGAGGCCGGCTTCCTTGCTGGCGAGGACGCGCGCGCGCAGCATGGCGCGCAGGATCGAGGCGCCGGTGGCCGGGGCATAGCGCCACGCCGGCAGCTCGGCCGGTGCGCACAAGGCCCCGCCGCGGATGGTGAGCACGTGCGTGGCGTCGAAATGCCGGGCCGCTGCCTCGGCCGCGTCGCGCCAGCCCTGCAGGCTCTGCGTCTCGAGCGGGGCAAGGCTCTCGTTGCAGCCGGGGAGGTCAGGCAGGATCGAGTCGAAGCCGGCCGCGTCGAGGCGGCGCATCGTCTCGACCGTGAAGTGGCGCAGCTTGTTGGCCTCGTCGAACAGCGCGGGGAGCACGAGGATACGCCGCTCGCGGCTCCGGTCGGACGCGATGGCCAGCTCGTCGCCATCGGGGCCGGGCCAGGAGGCGATCATCGGCGAGTCAGCCGCCGTCGAGCTTCGCCGTCACGAAGCGGAGCAGCGCGCCGTAAGTCTCGAGCATCTCGCCGTCGACCTCGTCGTCCTCGATGACGAAGCCGAGGCGGTCCTCGATCTCGGTGAGGAGCCCGGCGACGGCCATCGAGTCGAGCTCGGGCAGGTGGCCGAACAGGCCGGTGTCGGCTTCGAACGCGGCGGTGCGCGCGGGGCTGAGGCCGAGCACGTCGCGCAGGACCTGGCGCAGGACCAGGTCGGTTTCGGAGTGATCGCCGACGGCAACCGGTTCGCTTGGCATGCGCAGGACCCCTTTCGCGCGCCCCTAGCGGGCGACTTTTGCCGAGACAAGCGTGCGCAGCGCGGCCTTGGCGATGGCCGGCCAGTTGCGCGGGTCCGACGGGCGCCAGCCTGTCAGTCGGTAGCGGGGGCGGACCTGCTCCATCCAGTCGCGCTTGTAGGGATCGTCCCCGGTGCCGAAGTCGACCAGCCCGACCCGGTCGCGATCGATCACGTGCTCGAACAGCGCGGCGGTGAGCGTGGTGCCGGCGGAGAGCGGCCTGGCGCTTTCGAGGTGGGCGAGCTTGTGGATGTAGGCGGTGCCGCTTTCGACCGTCCAGAACTGCGCGGCGACGACTTCGCCGGCGTGGCGGGCGAGGCCGAGGCGAAGGCGGCCGGCGGCTCCTTCGGCCTCGGCGAAGCGGCGAAGGAGCGCGGGGTCGCCCTCTTCGGGCTTCCAGCTCTCCGCATAGACCGCTTCGTAGGAATTCCACGCATCCTCATTGAAATGCGTGAGAATCTCGGTCTCTACCTTCTTCGCCTTGCGCTTGAGCGTGGTGCGCAGCGGGCCGGGGCGGCTGGCAATGTAGTCGGCGTAGCTGCGACCAGAGACCGCCAGCACGTGGTTCGAATCGCAGCGTTCGCGCAGGACGAGCCAACCCGCGCGGCGCAGCGCGGTCTCGAGCCGCGTGGCGGTGCCGTCTTCGTCGCGGAGCTTCGTGAGCTCGATCCGGCTCGCGCGGCGTTTCAGGTCGCGGGCGAGGCGCTCGAGGAGCGAGGGCGAGGCGTTCTCGGTGGCCAGCTCGGACCAGGTGAACGCATACCAGTTGGTGAGGGGTTCGAGGCCGTTGCCATTGCGAGCCAAGGGCAGGGCGAGGGCGTGCGTACCGTCCCTGGCGAGCGCTAGAAACGGCTCGGCGCCATGGTTTTCGAGGAGGGCGAACCATTCGGGGCGGGCGAACGGGCCTTGGCCCGCGAAGCTCAGCCCTTGCAGATCGTTAACCGTGCCGTGATAGCTGACCGCCGTCACTCGAAACCGCCCTTCAGGAACCATGACCACGCCGGAAACCACGCCATGGCCGCTCGATCACCTTGCCGAACGAGGGCGCGACGAGGCAGCGGCGCTGGTGCTTCGCTCGGGCACGCTTAGCTGGAAGGACTTAAGAAGGCGTGTCGGGGAGCTGGCGGGGTGGCTCCAGAGTGTGGCGCCGCAGCCGGGAACGCGCGTGGCAACGTGGTTGGCGAAAGGAGAAATCGCGTGCTTGCTGCCACTTGCGGCCGCGCGAGCCGGGCTTGTCCACGTGCCCATCAATCCCATGCTCAAACGTGCACAAGCGGCGCACATCGTCACCGACAGCGAGGCAAAGGTGGTGATCGCCACGCACGCGAGGCTCGAGACGCTCGAGCCCGGCGACTTGCCCGAAGGCTCCATCGCGATCGCCGAGGACGTCGCGCTGGACATGGCCGCTTCAGCCGGACGGTGGCTGCCGCCATCCTCCGCCGATCCCAACGACCTTGCCGCGCTGCTTTACACCAGCGGATCGACGGGGCGGCCCAAGGGGGTCATGCTCAGCCATGCCAACATGTGGCTCGGCGCGGTGAGCGTCGCGAGCTACCTCGGGCTGGCGGAGGATGACGTCACGCTGGCGGTGCTGCCGCTGAGCTTCGACTATGGGCAGAACCAGTTGCTCTCGACCTGGTATGCCGGCGGCTCGGTGGTACCGCTCGACTATCTGACGCCGCGCGACGTGATCAAGGCGTGCGCGCGCCATGGCATCACGACGCTAGCCGCGGTTCCGCCGCTGTGGGTGCAACTGGTCGAGCAGGACTGGCCCCGCGACGCGGTGACGCCAATGCGGCGCCTGACCAACAGCGGCGGCGCTCTCACAGTCGAACTGGTGAGAAAGTTGCGCTCCATCTTCCCGCAAGCAAAGCTTTTTCCGATGTATGGCCTGACCGAGGCTTTCCGCTCGACCTATCTCGACCCCGCGCTCGTGGACAGCCACCCGACTTCGATGGGCACAGCGATCCCGTTCGCCGAAATCCTGGTGATCGGCGACGACGGCGAGGTCACCGCGCCAGGCGAGGAGGGCGAGCTGGTCCATTGCGGCCCGCTTGTGGCGCAGGGATACTGGCACGATGCGGAGCAGACGGCAGAGCGGTTCAAGCCCGCGCCCGCCGCCTCGCGCTATGGCGGGATGGCGGTGTGGTCGGGCGACCGCGTGCGGCGCGATGCCGACGGGCTGCTCTATTTCGTCGGACGGCGTGACGCCATGATCAAGAGCGCGGGCAACCGCATCAGCCCGCAGGAAATCGAGGAGGCCGCGCTGGCGAGCGGCCTGGTTGCCGAAGCGGTCGCACTGGGTGTGCCTGACGAGAGGCTTGGGCAAGCGGTGCACCTCGTGGTGCGCGGGCCGGGCGACGAGGCGGGCTTGATAGCGTGGCTCAAGCGCGAGCTGCCTAACTTCATGCAGCCGCAGCTAGTCCGCTGGGTGGACAGGATGCCGACCAACCCGAACGGCAAGATCGACCGCACCGCGCTGCTGGCGGAGGCCCTGGCGTGAAGCCGCTCGGTCCTATCCCGCCAGGCTTCGAGGCGATCGAGGGAGAACTGGCAGTGGGCGGCCGCACGGCGAGCGCGCTAGTCGAGGAGGCGGGCGGCACTCCGCTGTTCGTCTATTCGGCCGGCCTGATCCGCGCCCGCGTGGAGCAGCTTCGGGCCGCCATGCCGCGACGCTTGCGGCTGCATTATGCCGTGAAAGCCAATCCCTATCGCCCCATCCTCGAGTTGATGAGAGGACTGGTCGACGGATTCGACATCGCCTCGGCCGGAGAGCTCGAGATGGCCATCTTGGCCGGGCAGGACCCCGCGCTGATCAGCTTCGCCGGCCCGGGAAAGCGCGACGGCGAGCTGGAGCTGGCGATCCGCGAGGGCGTGACGCTCAACCTCGAATCCGCCGGTGAGGCGCGCCGCGCGCTGGCGATCGGCGAGCGCCTCGGCATCGCTCCGCGCCTCGCCATTCGCGTAAACCCGGATTTCGAGCTGCGCGGCTCGGGGATGAAGATGGGCGGCGGGGCCAAGCCGTTCGGGGTCGATCAGGCGCGGGTGGCCGAGGTGGCCCGCGATGTGATCGCTGCCGGAGCGGAGTGGCGCGGGCTGCACATCTTTACCGGCAGCCAGGCGCTCGACGCGGACGCGATCATCGAGACGCAGGGCAACGTGCTCGACCTCGCCGCGCGGCTGACCGCCGAAATCGGCGCGCCGCTGCCACACCTCAACATGGGCGGCGGTTTCGGCATCCCCTATTTTCACGGCGACCAGCCGCTCGACGTGGCGACCATCGGCGACGCGCTCGAGCAGCGGTTCGCACGCGTGCCCGGCGAGCTCGCCGCGACCGAGTTCGCAATCGAGCTGGGCCGCTACCTCGTCGGCGAGGCGGGGGTCTATCTGACGCGCATCGTCGACCGCAAGGAAAGCCACGGCCACGTGTTCCTCGTGACCGACGGCGGGCTGCACCACCAGCTTGCCGCCTCGGGCAACTTCGGCACCGTGGTGCGGCGCAACTATCCCGCCGCGATCGCCACGAAATTCGGCTCCGCGCCGACGGAGGAAGCCTCGATCGTCGGCTGTCTCTGCACCCCGCTCGACCGCCTCGCCGACCAAGCCCAATTGCCGCGTGCCGAGGAAGGCGATCTCGTCGCGGTGTTCTGCGCGGGAGCCTATGGCGCGAGCGCGAGCCCCTCGGCGTTCCTCGGCCAGGGCCCTGCGCGGGAGATGCTTGTCTAAGTCATGGAAGCACGAGCCAAGCGGGGCCATTTCACCGCTGGCGAATGACCCCCATTGAGGCGACGTGCGGGGATCAAGGGGCCAAAGGTTCACTGCCGGGCCGTATACCACAAAGACCGAACGCTAACCTTGGGCATTGACCGTGAGAAGGCAGTACACCCACCCCCCGGTGCTACTCTGGTGATTAAGCCTCCTGTGTTTACCCGATCCAGAGCCTCAACAACCAGGCCACGACGCCCAGGGCCAATATGCTCGCCGTCCATATGCCGGCCATCCAGGCGAGCCGCTTCCACAGCGGAGAGCGGTCAGCGTCGGCCTCCACCCTAGTGATATCCCTCGCCGCCCACCTTGCCGCGAAACACCCAGTAGGCCCAGCCAGTATAGGCGAGGATAAGCGGCAGGGTGATCGCCACGCCGATCAGCATGAAAACCTGGCTGCTTTCGGGAGCTGCAGCGTCCCATATGCTGATGCCGGGTGGCACCACATTCGGCCACATGGTGACGCCGAGGCCCGCCATGCCGAGCAGGAACAGGCCGAGGGCGAGCAGGAAGGGAGCCAGCTCCTTGCGCCGGCGCAGGGCCCAAAACAACCCAAAGGCTACGATCGCGGTCAGCAGCGGCACCTGACTAGCGAACAGGATGTTGGGCATCTCCAGCCAACGTTGGCGATATTCTTCCAGCAGCACGAGGTTATAGGCGCTGACCGCCGCCATTAGCACCAGCGTGGCGATCGCGGCGCGGATGGCGAGGCGGTAAGCGTGGACCTGTACGTCCCCTTCGAGCTTCCAGATCATCCAGCATGCGCCGAGCAATGCGTAGCCGGCCACCGTGCCGAGCCCGGTCAGCAGCGTGTAGGGCGTCAGCCAGTCCCACCAGCTGCCGGCATAGGCGCGGTCCGAAACTTCTATCCCCTGCAGCAGCGCGCCGAGGATCATCCCTTGGGCCATTGCCGCGACGAGCGAGCCGCCGAAGAAGGCGCCGTCCCACAGCGGCCGGTGCGCCTCGTCGCGCCAGCGGAACTCGAACGCTACACCGCGAAACACCAAGCCGAGCAGCATCGCGATGATCAGCGGATAGGTCGCCGGCAGGATCACCGCGTAGGCCAGCGGGAAAGCCGCCAGCAGTCCGCCGCCGCCAAGCACGAGCCAAGTTTCGTTGCCGTCCCAAACCGGCGCGATCGAGTTCATCGCCCGGTTGCGCCCGTGGCCGACCGTGACCGTAGGAAAGAGGATGCCGATGCCGAGGTCGAACCCGTCCATCACTACATAGGCGAAGACCGCGAAGGCGATGATGAAGGCCCAGATGACGGTCAGGTCCATCAGGCGTCCTCCGGCCCGTCGGGCAGCGGATCGGCGCCGCCCGGGTTCTGCGCCGGTCCGGGCACGGTGCCGGCCGTGCGGATCGGCCCGCGCTCGCTCGCCTTGACCCCGCTCTCGTGCGGGTGCGGCGGCTTGCCCATCAGCTTGAGGATATACCAGGTGCCCGCGCCGAAAACCGCGAAGTAGACCACCACGAAGGCGAGCAGCGAGGCGGCCACGGCCGGCGCGCTGATCGGCGCGACGGCGTCGGCGGTTCGCAGGAGGCCGTAGATTGTCCACGGCTGGCGGCCCACTTCGGTCGTCACCCAACCGGCGATCACCGCGACGAACCCGGATGGCGCCATGACCAGCGCGAAGCGGTGCAGCAGCCGCCAGTCGTAGAGGGTGCCCCGCCAGCGAGCCCACAGGCTAAGCACGCCGAGGCCGAGCATCAGGAAGCCGAGCCCGACCATGGCGCGGAACGACCAGAACACGATCGCGACTGGCGGCTGCTCATCGTCGGGCACCGTGTCGAGACCCGCTATCGGCCCATCGAGGGTATGTTCGAGGATCAGGCTGCCAAGCTTGGGGATTCCGATCCCATAATCGAGCCGCTGCTCCGGGTCGTTCGGAATGCCGAACAGGTAGAGCGGTGCGCCCTCGGCATGGCTCTCGTAATGCCCTTCCATCGCCAACACCTTCGGCCGCTGATGCTCGTAAGTGTTCAGACCATGCAGGTCGCCGACGACAATTTGTACCGGCGCGACCAGTGCGGCCATCCACATCGCCATCGAGAACATCTTGCGCGCGTGGAGGTTGGTCCGGTCCTTTAGCAGGTGCCAGGCGCCCACGCCGCCGACCACCAGCGCGGTCGTCAGGTAAGCCGCGGTGACCGTGTGAACCAGCCGGATCGGAAAGCTCGGGTTGAACACGATCGGCCACCAGCTTTCGCCGGGTAGGAACTGGCCCTTGGCGCCCATCACGTGACCCTGGGGCGTCTGCATCCACGAATTGACCGAGAGGATCCAGAACGCCGAGACAAAAGTGCCGAGCGCGACCATCAGCGTAGCGGTGAAGTGCAGCTTGCGTCCGACGCGCTCCATTCCGAACAGCATGACGCCAAGGAATCCTGCCTCGAGAAAGAAGGCGGTCAGCACCTCGTAGGCCATCAGCGGTCCGATAACCGGGCCGGCGAGGTCGGAGAACACCGACCAGTTGGTGCCGAACTGGTAGGACAGCACGATCCCCGAAACCACGCCCATCGCGAAGGTGATGGCGAATATCTTCAGCCAGTAGCGGAAAAGGTCGATATAGAGCGGCTTACCGGTCTTGAGCCAAAGCCCCTCGAGCACCGCGAGATAGCTTGCCAGCCCGATCGAGAACGACGGGAATATGAAGTGAAAGCTCACCGTAAAGGCAAACTGCAGCCGCGCGAGGAGGAGGGCGTCGAAGTCCGTCAGCATCGCGCTAATGGCTTTAGGCCAGCAGAGGCGCAAATGTAAGGCGTGAACACCGCAGGTGGTGTTGCAGTTTAAACACGTCGGTGGCCCCAGAGCTGCAAGTGGCCGGAAGCCGACAGTCTAGTCACATCGGACAAACGCAGCGGAGCTGCCGGTCGGCCACTTGAGACCAGAGCCAATAGTTCGCTTTCGCGCTCCTTCGCACGCCCAAACCGGGCCGACCGATGCCGGCCCATGAGTGGTCATAGCAGCGCTTCTAAGCCGGGTACCGGGTCAGTTCACCATTTCCGGCTTGAGGATCACCTTGGTCCAGGTGTCCTGCTCGTCGTGGAAGCACTTGTAACCTTTTGGCGCCTCCTCGAGCGGCAGGCGATGGCTGATGAGGAAGGTCGTATCGAGCGTGCCGTCCTCGATCATCGCCAGCAGCTTGCGGGTGTATTTCTGGACGTGGGTTTGGCCGCTACGGATCTGCAGGCCCTTTTCCATCAGCGCGCCCAGCGGAAACTTGTCACTCATCCCGCCGTAAACGCCAGGGATCGAGACCTTGCCGCCGAAGCGCACCGCGAGCAGCGCCTGCTTGAGCGCCGCGGCGCGATCGACGCCGTAGGCGGCCTTCTGTTTCACGGCGTCGATCATGTTGTCGATCGCGAAGCCGTGGGCTTCCATGCCGACCGCGTCGATCACCGCGTCGACGCCGATGCCGCCGGACATTTCCATCAACGCCTCACGCACGTCGGTCTCGCGGAAGTTGATCGCCTCGGCGCCTAGCTGACGCGCCAGTTCCAGCCGGTGCGGGTAGTGGTCGATGGCGATTACCTTGGCCGCGCCCATCGCCAGCGCGGATTGAATCGCGAACAGGCCGACCGGCCCGCATCCCCAGACCGCGACGGTGTCGTCGGGCTGGATGTCGGCGTTCTCGGCCGCCATCCAGCCGGTCGGCAGGATGTCGGTCAGGAACAGGACCTTGTCGTCCTCCAGGTGATCGGGGACCTCGACCGGGCCGACATCGGAGAACGGCACGCGGACATATTCGGCCTGCCCGCCCGAGTAGCCGCCGGTCATGTGCGAGTATCCGAAGATGCCCGCCGTCGGGTGGCCGTACAGCGAAGCCGGCATGTCCTGCTTCTCGACCGGGTTCGAGTTCTCGCAGGCGGAGTATTGCTCGATATGGCAATGGAAGCAGCCGCCGCAGCTGATCGTGAAGGGTACGATCACCCGGCTGCCCTTCTTGAGCGTCGATTTCGGCCCGGTCTCGACCACCTCGCCCATGAACTCATGACCGAGCACGTCGCCCGGCAGCAAGCCGGGGATGACGTTGTCGTAAAGATGCAGGTCGGAGCCGCAGATCGCGGTGCTGGTGACCTTGATGATGGCATCGCGAGGGTTGACGATCTCAGGATCGGGGATGGTCTCGACGCGAACGTCTTGGGTGCCGTGCCAGGTGAGCGCGCGCATCAGGCGTCCTCCCTTTCTCTTTCATGTTGTCGGGCGGCGCGGGTGTCTTCCTTGCGACGGGCCGAGGTGGCGATCTCGCCCGTCTCCATCAGCATCTTGAAGCGCTTCAGGTCGTGCCGCGCCTGGATCGCCGGTTCGCGCTGGAACAGCTTGGCGATGGCCTTGCCGAGCTCGCCGCCCGGCGGATCGTAGGCGATGACGAGCCCGACGCGAGTGCCCCGATCGCCCGGCGCGTCCTTGAACGTGACGCGCCCCTCGGTCTGGATGTCCGAGCCCGGCACCGAGCGCCAGGCGATCAGCTCGCCCGGGGTGTCCTCGGTGATCTCGGTCTCGACATCGACGGTGCGGCGGGCCGGCGCCTTGATGATCCAGACCGCACGGCCGTCGCCCTTGTCGGTGACCTTCTCGAGGTTCTCCATGAACTGCGCGAGGTTCGAGAACTCGCGCCAAAAGGCGTAGAGCTCCGCGCGTGGCTTGCGGATGGTCACCGTCCGGCCGACCACGTCTTTCCCGCGGCGGGTGAACCACGGCGCATCGTCACTGGCGTCGCGGGTCTTGCGGCTCATTAGGAAAGCGCCGAGCGCTGCCGCGCCAAGCGCCAATCCAATGCCCGCGGCGGCCTCGACCTTCGCTGTCGCGCTGTCTTTCATGTCATTGAAACTCCGGCTGTTATGAGGCCAAGACATGGGCGAGCGCCTTGTTCCCGAGCCGAGGGACGCTTTCGGCGGGCATCGACGAGGCGTTTGGTACACGCGGCAGGCATCGTGAAGGTCAGGGCCGAGTTGCCGATCCGGCCCTCCGCGCCGCGCCATGCCGGGGGCCGTCGCGTCCCGAGCACGCTCCGGCTCCGTTAAAGGTCTCCGCGGGCGGTCGTCCCGCATCGGGACACCGGCTCTCAAACCCGCTGTTTCGCGCGGTTTTCGGGCTCAAGACTAACGGGATGTTCACCCTTTGCGGCCAGAAGGCAGCCGGCATCACAGGCGGGCTGAGAACGGCCTGCACCCCATCGCGAGGACGTTCGACATGCGCATGACCCGAACTGCCCAGGCTGCCGCGGCGGCGAGCGCGCTGCTTATGCTCTCGGGCTGCGGCGGATCGAGTGGGCCGCAGCTCGCGCCCGCCAGCTTCGTCGCCATGCAGGAAGGGCCCGGCGAAGAATACGTGATCGGGCCCCTCGACAAGTTGACGGTGCACGTGTGGCGCAACGACGAGCTGGGCGCGCAAGTCCAGGTCCGGCCCGACGGGCGGATCACCACTCCGCTGGTCGCCGATATGCCGGCGGTGGGCAAGACGCCCACGATGCTCGCCGAGGACATCCGCCTGCAGCTTTCGCAATATATCGCCGAGCCGCTGGTGACGGTGATCGTCAACGAATTCGCCGGCACCTTCAGTCAGCAGATCCGCGTGGTCGGGGCGACCGAGAAGCCGGCCTCGCTGCCGTACCGCGCCAACATGACGTTGCTCGACGCGATGATCGCAGTGGGCGGACTGAGCGAGTTCGCGAGCGGCAACCGCGCCAAGCTGATCCGCTTCGACAAAAGCGAGGGCCGCCAGCGCGAATACGCGCTGCGTCTCGGCGACCTGCTCAAGGACGGCCAGAGCAAGGCCAACGTCATGCTCGCGCCGGGCGATGTGATCATCATCCCCGAGAGCATGTTCTGAGGGAGCTGGGCGCTTGAACGTCCTCATCGAAGAGCTGCGTGCCGCACTGTGGAGCGTGTGGAACCGGCGCTGGCTGGCGCTGGGGGTGGCGTGGGGCGTGTGCCTGCTCGGCTGGATGGCGCTCGCGCTGATCCCCAACACCTACGAATCGCAGGCGCGAATGTTCGTGCAGCTCGACGACATGCTGGCCGACCAGATCGGGATCGGCGCCGACTCGCGCAAGCAGGACATCGAGCGCATGCGTCAGACCTTGGTGAGCGCGACCAACCTCGAGAAGATCATCCGCTCGACCCGCATAGGCGACACCGTCACCACGCCGCGGCAGATGGAGCGCGAGATCGAATCGCTCGCCAAGGACATCAAGCTCGTCAGCGACGAGAAGAACCTGTTCACGATTACAGTGACAAGCGGGCGAGGCGACCTCTCTGACGGCGAGAACGCGCAGCTCGCGCAGGATGTCGCGCTTCGGCTGATCGACATCGCGCGCGAGACCAACCTCGGCGGCAGCCGTGGCGAGATGCGCGAGACGATCGACTTTCTCGACCAGCAGCTCGCCCAGCGTCAGCGGCAGCTCGAGGATGCCGAACAGCGCCGGCTGGCGTTCGAGGCGGAAAATCCGGAGCTGATCGGTGGGGCCGCGGCAATCTCGAGCCGGCTCGCTTCGACCCGTTCGGAGCTGCGCAGCGTCGAATCCGACCTAGCTGCCGCGCAGAGCGCGCTCGCCGCGATCGACGGCCAGCTGGCGGGAACGCCGCGCACGCTGATGACGACTGGAGCGGGCGGACCGCGCGCCGCGCTGGCCCAGGCCGAAGCCAACCTCGCCGCGTTGCGTGGCCGCGGCCTGACCGACAGCCACCCCGACGTGGCCGCGCTTGAACGCCAGATCGCCGCGCTGCGTCCTCAGGCGAACGGGCCGAACGCCGATGCGGGGGGAACGCCCAACCCGGCGTGGTCCTCACTCCAGGCGATGAAGGTCGAGCGACAATCGAATGTCATGGCCCTCAACTCGCGCGCCGCGGCACTTCGCTCCGAGATTGCAGCGATCAGCGCCAACCAGGCGACCGAGCCGGCGGCTTCGGCCGAAGCCCAACGGATTAGCCGCGACTACGAAGTGCTGCGCAAGCAGTACGACGAACTGCTGGCCGACCGCGAGGAGCTACGCTTGCGTGGCCAGGTCGAGACCGAGCGGAGCTCGGTGAAGTTCGATGTGGTCGATCCGCCGAGCACGCCGCGCGTGCCTTCTGCGCCGCATCGGCCGCTGCTGCTGCTCGCGGTGCTGATCCTCGGCGCGGGTGCGGGGGCGGGCACGGCTTTCGCGCTGGGCAAGTTGGGCGGGACGTTCGCGACCGCGGGCAAGCTCGAGCAGACTTTCGAGCTGCCCGTGATCGGCACGATCTCGCACACGCTGACCGACGCGGCGCGGGCATTGCGCAAGCGCAAGAGCAAGCAGTTCGCGATGGCCTCGGGAGGGCTCGGCGTAATGTTCGTGGTCTTGCTCGGGGTCGAATTCGTCCAGCGCGGGATGGTGGCCTGATGACCGAGCAAACCAAGATCCCGCTGCCCGAAGGCGAGCCCGGCAAGTCGCTGTTCGAGCGCGCGGAAGGCGCGTTCGGCGGATTCGACGGATTCAAGCCCGCGTCGGTGCCGAAGGAGCTTGCCGCTCCGACCAATCGACGGGTGCGCAAGGAAGCGAAGGTTGCCGCGGAGTCGCCCGAGGTCTCCGCGGACCAGCGGGAAACGCCGTCGGCGGCGGCGGCGAGCCCTCCGAGTGCTCCGGGCCCGAATAGCGCGCCACCGGACGTTCGCATCGCCTTTACCGCCGCACCGCAGCGCATCGACCGCGCCCGGCTCCAGGAGGAAGGGCTGATCGTTCCGGGCGGCGCGGTCACCGGGCTGGTCGAGGAATTCCGCATCGTAAAGCGGCAGATCCTGCTCTCCGCGCGCGAGACAAGGCTCGATGGCGTCGCTGGTGCGGGTCAGCGCGTCCTGGTCTGTTCGCCGCTACCGGGCGAGGGCAAGACTTTCTGCGCCACCAATCTCGCGCTTTCGATCGCCGGCGAGAAGGATAGCGAAGTCCTGCTGGTCGACGCCGATTTCGCCAAGCCGTCGATCCCGGCGCTGCTCGGATTCTCCAGCGGGGACTCGCCGCTCGGATTGATGGATGCGCTCGCCGACCCCCAGGTGCAGATCGAGGACTGCGTCGTCACGACCGACGTGCCGGGGCTTTATGTGCTCCCCGCCGGAAATCGCACGGCTTCGGACAGCGAATTCCTCGCGAGCAGCCGCACGGCCGAGGTCCTCGATCGGCTTACCTTGGGAGCGCCCGACCGGATCGTGATCTTCGATTCACCCCCCGCGCTGGCGGCTTCTCCGGCGGCTGAGCTGGCAAAGTATTGCGGGCAGGCGGTGGTCATCTGCCGCGCGGACCGCACCGGGCAGAGCGCGCTCGAGGATGCGATGTCGCTGCTATCGGCCTGTCCGGACATCAAGCTGCTGCTCAACTCGGCGAACTTCAGCCCGAGCGGGCGCCGCTTCGGCGACTATTACGGTTACGGGGGCAGGGGGGCATGACACCGGCCTCGTTCCGCTACCTATCAGCGCTCGCGGTGTTCTGCCTGCCGGCGGTGGCCGCCGCCCAGGACGAAACGGCGAGCGAAGAGGCGCGTGACGAGGCTCGCTCGGGTCGCCAGGCAGTAGAGGTCGTGCCCTATATCGCAGCCGCCCAGATACTCAGCGCCGAGATCGAGCCCGGCAACGACCTAGTCACTTACACCGCGTTGGCGGGCGGGGTGGATGCCAGCGTGTCGGGTCGAAACAGCGCTGCCTCGGTCTCGCTGCGCTACGAACGCCGCATTGGCTACGATGATGACTCGGTCGATGGCGACACGCTCAGCGGCGTCGCGCGCGCCGGGTTGGCATTGGCACGCGGAGTGACGCTCGAAGCGGGCGCGCTGGCGGCGCGCAGCCGCGTCGAGGAGAATGGCGCGGCGAGCGTCGGCGGGTTCGCAGGCGACGATACCGGGACCAGCCAGATCTACTCGGCCTATGCCGGGCCTTCGGTCCACACGATGGCCGGCAATGTCGAAGTCGAGGGGCATTACCGCTTCGGCTACACCAAGGTCGAAGCCCCCGATGCCTTCGTGGCTACTCCCGGTGCCGAACCGACCGACGTGTTCGACGAGAGCACGACGCACGGGGCCTACGCACGCGCAGGCTTGAAGCCCAACACCGTCGCACCGGTAGGAGTAGGCGTCGGTGGCGGCTGGACCGAGCAGAACATCTCCAACCTCGACCAGCGGGTGCGCGACCGGCACTTGCGGGCGGACGTGACCGTGCCGGTGAGCGCGAACGTGGCGGTGGTTGGCGGTGTTGGCTATGAGGACGTCGAGATTTCGAGCCGGGACGCGCGGCGCGACGCGCTGGGCAGGCCCGTGGTCGGGCCGGACGGCCGCTACGTCACCGATGAGAGCGCGCCGCGCCGGATCGCCTACGAGACCGACGGGCTGATCTGGGATGCCGGGGTCTTGTGGCGCCCGAGCCGCCGCACTTCGCTCGAAGCGCACGTCGGGCGCCGCTACGGCTCGATGACGTATTTCGGCACCTTTGCCTATGCGCCGAACGCGCGCACCAGCCTCAACGTCGCGGTCTACGACAACATGACGAGCTTCGGCGGCGTGCTGGTCGATCAGGTGGCCGGCCTTCCGACGCAGTTCGATGCCTTCCGCAACCCCATCACTGGCCAGCTCGGCGGCTGTGTGGCGGGCACGGAGGGTAACGGCTGCTTCGGCGGAGCGCTGGGTTCGGTGAATGCGGCGGTGTTCCGCAGCCGCGGAATAGGCGCGAGCTATTCGGTCGACCTCGGACGGACGCAATTCGGCACCGGCGTGGGATACGATCGCCGCAAGTACGTTGGCGCTGCCGGCACTGTGCTCGCGAGCGTGAACGGGCAGGTCGACGAGACGATCTGGTACGCGCTGTTCGCCAGCACCCAGCTCGACGCACGCTCGGTCCTTTCGGCGGACGCCAATGCAAGCTGGTTCCAGAGCGAGAACGCCCCCGGCGGTGCGGTGCTCGGCTACAGCGGTTCGCTGTCCTATCGCCGCAACCTGATCCGCGGCCTGAGCGCGACGGCCGCCGTCGGGCTCGACGGGATCACTCGCGAAAACCTCGAAGATTTCATGTCCGCCTCGGCCCTGCTCGGCCTGCAATACGCCTTCAACTGACGGGCCAACCGGAGATTTACGAATGTTTGACGACTTCTACGGCCTGACGGGAAAGCCCTTCCAGCTTACCCCTGATCCTGCGTTCTATTTCCGCAGCGTCACGCACCGCAAGGCCTTGTCCTACCTCGGTTACGGCTTGGCGCAGGGGGAAGGCTTCATCGTCATCACCGGCGAAGTCGGCGCGGGAAAGTCGACGCTCGTGGCGCATATGATGGGCACCATCGACACCCACCGACTGACCGTTGCCCAGATCGTGACGAGCAAGCTCGACGAGGAAGAAATCATCCACGTCGTCGCGCAAAGCTTCGGCTTAGACATCGAAGGGCATGACAAGGCGAGCGCTTTGGGCGCCATCGAGGGTTTCCTCCACGACGAAGCTCGCGCAGGGCGGCGCTGTCTGCTGGTCGTCGACGAATCGCAGAACCTCTCGGTCGAGGCGCTCGAAGAGCTGCGCATGCTGTCGAATTTCCAGCTCGGCAGCCATCCGCTGCTGCAAACGCTGCTGCTCGGCCAGCCCGAGTTTCGCGCGACGCTGCAGGGGCACGCGGCGCTCGAGCAGCTTCGCCAACGCGTGATCGCGGCACACCACCTGGAGCCGATGGAGCGCGCCGAGATCGAGCCGTACATCATTCATCGGCTCGAACGGGTGGGCTGGAAAGGCAACCCGCAGTTCGACCAGCGCGTGTTCACCGAGCTCTACGTGGCCAGCGGCGGTATTCCGCGGCGCGTCAACCTGATCGCGAACCGGCTCCTGTTGCTCGGCGCGGTCGAGGAGCGCACGCGGATCGATGGCGGCATGCTTAAAGCCGTGCTCGACGAAATGAACGCCGAGAAGGCGTTCCCGGAAGCCGCGCCGAAGCCGATGCCCAAGGTCGAGCCGACGCTTCAGCCGCTTCCGCCGCTGAAGCACGAGCCACGCCTCGACCACGAGACGCTCGACACGCTGCTCGCCGAGCGGGACGTCCAGATCGCCGAGCTGCAGCAGGCGGTCGTCGAGCTTGCGAACCAGAACGATGAGCGCGCCAGCGCGGCGGTGCGGCCCGAGCTGGCGGCGGCTCAGCAGCAGATCGCCCGGCTCGAAGCCAAGCTCTTCGAGCAGGAGCGCACGATGCGCCAGACGCTGACGATGCTTATCGAGTGGATCGAAACAGAGATGGACCAGACCAAGGCCGCCTGATCGGCGAGGGAGTATGGCGTGAACGCGGTTACGTTTCCGGAACGGCGGATCCCTGCTCCGATCGTCAACGGCCTGTCGGTCGACGTCGAGGACTGGTTTCAGGTCGGCGCGTTCGAGGACGTGATCGACCGGGACGACTGGGATGGCCTTGCGGACCGGGTCGACCGCAACGTGCGCGAGATCCTCGACCTGTTCGACGAAGTCGAGGCAAAGGCGACCTTCTTCACGCTGGGATGGGTGGCACGACGACATGGAGCGCTGCTGCGCGAGGTGGCGCGGCGCGGCCATGAAATCGCCAGCCATGGCTGGGATCATCGCCGCGTGTTCACGATGGACCGAGCCCCGTTCGCCGAGGACGTCGCCAAGGCGCAGAAGGCGATCGAAGACGCGGCGGGCGTTCGGCCAAGAGGCTATCGCGCGCCAAGCTTCTCGATCGATCAGCGCACCCCATGGGCATTCGAGGAATTGGCGAAGCAAGGCTATGCCTATTCCTCGAGCGTCGCGCCCGTCAGCCACGACCATTACGGTTGGCCGGAAGCGCCACGGTTTGCATTCAAGCCGCTGGCCTGGACCCCGCTGCTCGAGATTCCGGTGACCACGGCGCTGTTCGGCGGCAGGCGCCTTGCCGCGGGCGGCGGCGGATTCTTTCGCGTGTTGCCGTATGCTTTCAGCCGTTGGGCGATCCGTCAGGTCAATCGCCGTGATGGGCGGCCGGCTATCTTCTATTTCCATCCCTGGGAGATCGACCCGGGCCAGCCGCGCGTTGCCGGGGCGCCGCTCAAATCGCGGCTGCGGCACTACACCAATCTCCAGCAGATGGCGCCGAAGCTGCGCCAGCTCATTCGCGATTTCGCGTGGGGGCGGATGGACCTGATCGCCCATCGCGAGGCGGCCCGCCTTGAAGCGGAAACCGTTGCCGGCAAGGTGTTCGCATGAACGCGCCCTTCGCGCTGGCGAGCGAAGGTGTGCGCGCAGCCGATCTGCGGCAACCTGACGAGATCGCGCGGATCGAGGGGTTCGTGGCCGAGATGCGCGGCAGCGTGTTCCACCGCCCGGCGTGGCTGCGCGCTATCGAACGCGGCACAGGGCAACGGGCCAAGGGCTTGGTCGCGGAGAAGAGGGGATCGATCACCGGTTGGCTACCACTCAGCGAAGTGCATTCGCCGCTGTTCGGCCGATTGCTCGCGTCGAGCGGTTTCGCCGTCGAGGGAGGCGTGCTGGCCGAGCGTGAATCTACAGCCAACGCGCTGTGCCGCGCTGCCGAGGAGTACGCATCGCGTTTGTCGTGCCCGACGATCGAGCTGCGCGGAGGCACGGCGCCGGCCGACTGGCATACCCGCAGCGACAGCCATTGCGGCTTTCTCGGCCCGATCCTCGCCGACGACCAGGACCAGCTCAAGGCGATCCCTCGCAAGCAACGCGCCGAAGTGCGCAAGAGCCTGGAGAACGAACTCGAGGTGGTGATCGGCGCGGGGGCGGAGGACCTGGCAGCGCATTACTCGGTCTATGCCGAAAGCGTGCGCAACCTTGGCACGCCTGTCTTCCCGCGGGCGTTGTTCGAGGCGGTGCTGGATGGCCTCGATTCGGACATCCTGACCGTGCGCCATCGCGGCGAGCCCGTCGCCAGCGTGCTCTCGCTCTACCACGGCGACGCGGTGTTGCCGTACTGGGGGGGCGGTACCTTCGCGGCGCGCGCTCTCCGCGCCAACGACCGCATGTATTTCGAGCTCATGCGCCACGCCCGCGCGCAGGGCTGCGAGCGCTTCGATTTCGGGCGCAGCAAGACGGGCAGCGGCGCATGGGCATTCAAGCGAAACTGGGGTTTCGAGCCGACACCGCTTTCGTACTCGAGCTGGACGGCCCCCGGGGAACCGCGGCGGGATGCGGACCCGACCAGCGCGCGCCACGCTGCGCGGATCGCGCTGTGGCGCAAGCTTCCGCTTGCTCTCGCTAACCGGCTCGGGCCGCTCATCGCACGAGGTCTGGGATGAGCGGAATCCTGTTCCTCGCCCATCGCGTACCGTTCCCCCCGGATCGCGGCGACAAGATCCGGTCGCACCACGTCCTTAAGGCACTGACTGAGCTGGGACCGGTCCACGTAGGGTGCTTTGCGGAGTCGGCGTCCGATCGCGCCGCCGAGACCGAATTGGCACGGATCGCGGCGACGTGGTGTATGCCCAGGCGTTCCAAGCCACTATCGCTCGCCGGGTTAGAGGCGATCGTGCGGCGCGAACCGGTCAGCCTGGCTGCCTTCCGCCATCCTGCGCTTGCTCGATGGGTGACACGAACGGTCGAGCGCGAGGGCATCGACACGATCTACGTGTTTTCGGGCCAGATGGGGCAGTACGTTCCGGAGGGCTGGAGCGGACGCCTGCTGGTCGACCTCGTCGACGTCGATTCGGCGAAGTTCGAGGCCTACGCTCGCGAGAAACCGGTGCCCGGAAAGTGGATCGATGCGCGAGAGGCTCGGTTGCTCGCCCAAGAGGAGGCGCGGCTAGCAGAACGGGCAGACCGCACATTGCTGGTCAGCGACGCCGAGGCAGAGCTGCTGAAATCTCGTTTGCCGGCCGGTTTGTCGCCACGGGTCGTCGCGCTCGGCAACGGCATCGATGCCGAGACGTTCGATCCCGCGTCGGTCGAGCCGCACCCCGCGTTGTCCGAGCGTGGACCGCATTTCGTGTTCACGGGCCAGATGGATTACAAGCCCAACATTGACGCTGCGGTTCGTGCCATCCGGCAAGTCATGCCGAGGATCCGTGCGACGTACCCGCAAGCCCGATTTCACGTCGTGGGCCGTGCCCCAGTTCGAGAGCTGGTCGCTTGCCACGGCGTGGACGGGACGCATGTATGGGGCGAGGTACCCGACGTGCGACCCTTCCTGGCGGCCGCCGACGTGATCCTCGCGCCGTTGGCGATCGCGCGCGGGGTTCAGAACAAGGTGCTCGAGGCGATGGCCATGGCTCGGCCCACGCTCGTGACGAACGCGGTAGCGACGGGCTTGCCGGGAAAGCCCGGCGAGCATTTCGCGGTGGCCGATGGCGGCGACGCGCTGGCCTGGTCCGCTCTCGACCTGCTGGCGGATTCGAAACGAGCGGAAGCCATGGGCCAGGCCGCGCGCCGGCTCGTGGTCGAATCGCTGAGTTGGCAAGCCATGCTGGCTTCGCTCCCCGAGCATCTCGGCCGCGCATGCTCATCGATCGAGCGCCGCGATGCAGCTTGACGGGATCGCCTCTGCTCTGGACGAGGGGTGGACGAGCCGGATTCCGCTCGTCTGGCGAGCAGCGCTGATCCGTCTGTCATTGGCGTGGCTTGGTCTGATTGCGCTCGCCTGGGCCGAATGGGCGGAGATGGCGCGGCAATGGTGGGATGCGTCGACCTACAATCACATCCTGCTGATCCCGCCGATCCTGTTCTGGCTGGTGCGGCAACGGTTCGCTGAGTTGATGTTGTTGACGCCGAGCGCCTGGTGGCCAGGACTTATCGGACTCATTTCGTCGCTGATGTTCTGGCGCATGGGCGTGGCACTCGAGATCAATCTCTTCAGCCAATTGGGCGCGGTGGCGATGCTCCAGGCCGCGGCGACCATCCTGCTCGGCCCTCGCGTGACGTGGGCCTTGTTGTTTCCGCTCGGTTACATGTTGCTCCTCGTGCCGTTCGGCGACGAGCTGATTCCGGCGCTCCAGGGGATAACGGCGAAACTCGCGGTCTGGCTGACGCACCTCAGCGGCGTGCCCGCGGTGATCGACGGCATATTCATCGATACGCCGGCCGGCCTTTTCGAAGTGGCGGAGGCGTGCTCGGGGGTGAAGTTCCTCGTTGCCATGGTCGCGCTCGGTACCCTCGTGGCGCACTTGTGCTTCGCCAGCGCCCGGCGGCGCCTACTGTTCATGGCAGCCGCGGTGATCGTGCCGGTGATGGCCAATGGCATCCGGGCATGGGGCACGATCTACATCGCCCAATCGCAGGGCGTGGAGTTTGCGGCCGGTTTCGATCACATCGTCTATGGCTGGATATTCTTTGCGCTCGTGATGGCCGCAGTGATCGGCGGCTCCTGGCGCTATTTCGACCGGTCGCCGGAAGATCCGCTGATCGATGTCGCGGGGATCGAAAGCTCGTCGTTGCTTGCGAAGCTGGCGCAGCACGAGATGGCCGGTTGGAATGCTCTCGCCGCGATCGCGATCCTTGCCTGCGCGGTCGCCTGGATAGACCGCCTCGCGCGCATCGCCTAACGGTCGGGCGCCATGTGCGGGATCGCGGGGATTTTTCATTGCGGCACGATCAAGCCGGTCGATCCCGCGCGGATCGAGCGGATGTGCGACGCGCTCGCCCATCGCGGACCGGACGGCTCGGGCGTGTGGACCGGCCCGGGGGTCGGGCTAGGCCATCGGCGCCTTGCGATCATCGACCTCGCGGGCTCGCCGCAGCCGATGCATTCCGCGGACGGGCGGGCGACGATTGTCTTCAACGGCGAGATCTACAACTTCCGCGAGTTGCGCCGCGAGCTGGAGGGCCTTGGCGCGAATTTTCGGACGAGCGGCGATACCGAGGTCATTCTCGCGGCCTGGCAACAGTGGGGCGTGGATTGCCTGCGGCGACTGCAGGGGATGTTTGCCTTCGCGATCTACGACGCGTCGGAGCGGACGTTATTTCTCGCGCGCGACCGGCTCGGCGTGAAGCCGCTGTTCATGGCGCACCTTTCGGACGGCAGCCTGGCGTTCGCCTCCGAATTGAAAGGTCTCCTCGCCCACCCGCTGTTGCGCCGGGAGACGAATCCGCTTGCGATCGAGGATTACCTCACCTGGGGTTACGTGCCGGATCACCGCTCGATCCTGAAAGGTGTCGAGAAGCTGCCGGCCGGGCACTATCGCTTGCTCAGGCACGATGCACGGCCCGCGGCTCCGATGAGCTGGTGGGATGTGTCGTTTGCCGAACGTCGGCGAGGCTCGGAGCGCGATCTCGAGGCGGAGTTGCTCCACCACCTGCGCGAGGCGGTGACGAGCCGGATGATCGCCGACGTTCCGCTCGGGGCCTTCCTTTCGGGCGGAGTGGACTCCTCGAGCGTCGTGGCGCTCATGGCGGAAGCCAGCCGCGATCCGGTGCGTACCTGCTCGATTGGGTTCGATGTCGGATCGCTCGACGAAACGTCGTACGCCGCCCAGGTCGCGCGGATGTTCGGCACCGATCACCGCGCCGAAGTCGTCTCTGCCGATCAGTTCGAGGAGGTGGACGCGCTGGTCGACATGTTCGACGAGCCGTTTGCCGACGCCTCCGCGCTGCCGACGTGGCGGGTATGCCGGCTTGCGCGCGAGAGCGTCACCGTGGCGCTATCAGGCGACGGCGCGGATGAGGCGTTTGCGGGCTATCGCCGGCAGGTATTCCACGCGCACGAGGAAAGGGTCAGACGGTTCCTGCCGGAAGACTTCCGGCGCAAGGTCCTTGGGCCGCTCGGTTTTTTCTATCCGAAGGCCGACTGGGCTCCGCGGCCGCTGCGGGCGAAGGCGACGCTGCTGTCGCTCGCCGCGGACGGCGCGCATGGATATGCGCGGGGGCTCTCGGTCGTGGCGCCCGAAGTCCGCGAGAGCCTGTATGGACCGGAGCTCGCTAAGGAACTGGCAGGCTATCGCGGTGAGCAGCCGCTGATAGACTTGATGCACAAGGCTCCGGCGCGATCAGGGCTCGACCGGGCGCAATATGCCGATCTCAGGTTCTGGCTGCCGGGCGATATCCTGACGAAGGTGGACCGCACCAGCATGGCCGTGAGCCTGGAAGCGCGCGAGCCGCTGCTGGACCATCGGCTGATCGAATTCGCCGCGACGTTGCCCGAGCGGATGCGTGTGCGTGGCCGGCAGGGCAAGTGGCTGCTCAAGAAGGCGATGCGGCGTTATCTGCCCGACGACATCCTCTATCGCCCGAAGCAAGGTTTCGTGACGCCCATCGCGCAATGGCTGCGCGGGCCCCTAGCGGGGGAGGCAAGGGCGATCGCCTCGAGCGCGGCGCTGGCGCGCACGGGATGGTTCGACGCCGTGGCGCTCGGCAAGCTCGCCGAGGCGCATGTGGCGGGTCGCGCCGACCATTCCCGGCTGCTGTGGCAGATGCTGATGCTCGACAAGTCGCTGGTACGGCTCGGGCTGATCGGTTGATCGGTTAGCCTGCCTCGCCGTGGCCCTCGGCCATGTATTCCGCGCTCTGCATTTCCTTGAGCCGACTGACCGTGCGTTCGAACTCGAAGCTGCCGTCGCCTGACCGGTAGAGGTCTTCGGGTTCGGCTGCAGCGGAGGCGAACAACTTGACCTTGTTCTCGTAAAGCGCGTCGATCAGCGTGACGAACCGCGTGGCCTCGTTCCGCATATCGGGCCCCATCACCGGAATGCCGACGATGATGACCGTGTGATAGGTCTGCGCGATGGCAAGGTAGTCCGCCGCGCCGCGCGGCTCTCCGCACAGGCGCTTGAAACTGAACACGGCGACGCCCTTGAGGCTCTTGGGGACGTGCAGGGTGCGGCCCCCCCCGACGTCGAGCTCTGTAGACGGGACGTGCGCGGCGTCCTCGGGTGGATAGTCGGTGAGGCGGAAGAACAACTCGCGAAGCTGCGCGGTCGCGGCCTCGCCGAGCGGGGTGTGCCAGGCTTTCATGCCGCCGATGCGGTCGAGCCGGTAGTCGGTCGGCCCGTTGAGCGCGAGCACGTCGAGCTCGTTCTCGATCAGGCTGATGAAGGGCACAAAATGCTCGCGGTTGAGGCCGTCTTTGTAGAGATCGCGGGGAGGGCGGTTGGAGGTGGTGACGACAACGACCCCTTCCTCGCAGATCAGCGCGCGGAACAGCCGGCTCATGATCATCGCATCGGCCGAGTTGTTGACGACCATCTCGTCGAACGCGAGGCAGCGAACGCCCGCGGCAATCGCGGCGGCGACCGGCGGGATCGGATCGCCGCTCTCCGACTTGCGGGCGTCGCGCAGCCGCTGGTGGACCTCGATCATGAAGGCGTGGAAATGGACGCGGCGCTTGTGCTCGATCGCAAGCGATTCATGAAACAGGTCCATGAGCATCGACTTGCCGCGCCCCACGCCGCCCCAGAGATAGACGCCGCGCGGGCGTGTGGGCTTACGGAACAGTGCCAGCAGACCGCGCTGCGGCGTGGCTTCGAGCTCGCCTTGCAGGGCATCGAGGCGGCGGGCAGCGGCCTCCTGCTCCGGATCGGGGCGTAGTTCGCCGGCTTCGACGAGCGCGCGGTATCGGCCGAGCAATCCGCTCAGGCGGCGCGCTCCGCCAGCAGCTTCTTGGTCTCCGCAATCGCCTTGGCCGGGTTGAGACCCTTCGGGCACGCCGTGGCGCAATTCATGATGGTGTGGCAACGATAGAGGCGGAACGGATCCTCGAGCTGGTCGAGGCGTTCGCCGGTCATCTCGTCACGGCTGTCGGCCAGCCAGCGATAGGCCTGAAGCAGGATCGCCGGGCCGAGATACTTGTCGGAATTCCACCAGTAGCTTGGGCAGGAGGTCGAGCAGCAGGCGCAAAGGATGCATTCGTAAAGACCGTCGAGCTGTTCTCGCTGTTCGGGGCTCTGCAGCCGTTCCTTGCCGCTCGGAGTGGTCGAAACCGTCTGCAGCCAGGGCCGGATCGAGGCGTACTGCGCAGAGAAATGCGTGAAATCGGGGACGAGGTCCTTCACGACTTCCATGTGCGGCAGCGGCGTGATGCGAACCTCGCCCTTGAGGTCCTCGATCGACGTGGTGCAGGCGAGGCCGTTGCGCCCGTTCATGTTCATCGAGCACGAGCCGCAGATGCCTTCGCGGCACGACCGTCGGAAGGTCAGCGTCGGATCGATCTCGTTCTTGATCTTGATGAGGGCATCGAGGACCATCGGCCCGCACTGGTCGAGATCGATCTCGAACGTGTCGTAACGCGGATTCTGCCCGGCTTCCGGATCCCAACGATAGACCTTGAAGCGTCGGACGCGCGTGGCGCCCGGAGCCTTGTGCTCGCGGCCCTTGGCGTTGATCTTGCTGTTCTTCGGAAGGGTGAACTCGGCCATCGGAATTCCTCAGCTGCGCGGCTTATCTAGCGATCCGCGCCCACGGGGCAAGCCGACGGTGTTGACACTGTTGACAGTGTCCTGGAGAAAAAATCCGTCCCCGCGGAAAACGTCGATCCGTCGGGCAGGATGCGCGCACTCGACTCGCGCCGGCTTGCAAGGGGAGTAGGCCAGGAGACTCGCTGTAGGAAAGCACAATCTTCGGAGGGAAGCATGGGCCTTGGAAACTGGTACGAAGAGGCAATCCTCTCGCGCTTCATCAAGTGCGCGTGCGGGGACCCGAAGATCATGGAGCTTCGCGCGAAGGTCGTGCCGATGGCTGAAGGGCGCGTGTTCGAGCTGGGGGTTGGGGGAGGGCTGAATCAGCAGTTCTACGATCCCGCGAAAGTCACTGCCTTTGCGGGAATCGATCCCGGCGCCAAGCTGCTCGACTTCGCGCGGGGGGCGGCTCTGGCGAAGGGATGGGATGCCGACATCCGGAGCGGGCGCGGCGAGGCCATTCCGTTCCCCGATGGCAGCTTCGACACCGTGGTCAGCACCTATACTTTGTGCTCGGTCGAGGACCAGGCGCAGGTTTTCTCCGAGTTGAGGCGCATCCTCAAGCCGGGTGGACGGCTGTTGTATCTCGAGCATGGGCGCGCACCCGATCCCGGTCCGGCGAAGTGGCAGCGTCGCATCGAACCCGTCTGGAAGCGGGTCATGGGCAATTGCCACCTGACTCGCCCGATCGGTGGCGCCGTCGCCCAGGCCGGCTTCGCTCTGGAGCCGTTGGGGCAGCAGTATATGCCGAAAATGCCGAAATGGGCGGGCTGGATGGAGTGGGGCGCCGCTCGTCGCGGCGCCTAGAATCCTGCCATCGCCGGAATCGGCCTTCAGGCCATCAGGCCGTTCCGCTTGAGCGAATCCGCCAGGATGGTCTCAATCAATTGCGAATGCGTCAGCCCGGCGAGCTTCGCCGCGCGGCCGAAGACCTTCTCCGACCAGAGATTGCAGTTGAGATTGACCTCGACGAAGTTCACATCGCCGGTCCGTTCGTTGAGCCGGAACTCGAAACGGCCGTAGTCGAACGGCCGGTACTCGCCGTAGAGCTTGCGCGTATAATCCGAGATGCGCGCCGAGATCTCGGCGTCCTCGAACTCGTCGAGCGAATATTTCGCGCTCCGATCGACCAGGTCGCGCTTCTCGTAATAGGTCCGCAGATGGCTCGGATCGGCCTGGCGGAAGATCATCTTCGGGAGGATGACCGGGTCGCCGATCGTGATCACCGGCACTTCGACATCGCTGCCTTCGAGGAAGGGTTCGACGATGGCGTCATGGCCCTCGGCATGAATCTCGGCGATTGCCTGACGAATGCCGTTCCAGTCGTTGGCATCGCGTACGCCCCAGCTGGCGGAGGACGCGTTGGGCTTGATGACCCAGCGCTCGGCGCCTGGCACGCCGGCTTCGGTGACCGGGGCCCCGCGGCGAAAGATGGCCCACGGGGCTGTCGGGACTCCCACGGAGGCGGCAGCGCGCTTGGCGAGGTGCTTGTCGTCCGACAGGCCGCGGAGAATCGGGCTGGCGCCGAGGAAGGGGAGGCCCAGACGCGTGCAAAGCAGCGGCCCGAGCATTTCCGAATTGAGGAACCCGGCGCGGTTGAGAAGGGGGAATACGAAATCGACGTCGGGCTTCTCGAACAGAGCCTCGAACCTGTCCGCCAAGGTGAGGTTCAGGCCGAGCTCTTCAAGGATGGTGCGGATTTCGACATGATAGACCGCATGATTGCCATCTTCCGGATGCAGGCCGCCGCCCCAGCGGGCGTGTTTGGCGATGAACAGGATCCGCAGGCGCTCCTTCGTGGCCGGGTCGATCACCAGCGGCCGAATACGGTCGGACACAATCATCCTTTCAACTGTGGTAAAGCGCGCCCATAGAGGCGCCGGTTGCAGCTTCCAAGCCGATTGGTCGCCCTATGGAATTGAGCCTCCCAGGCTTGCCCGATTTCACTCCCGACATCCCCCTCGACCGGCACGCACGCGAAACCGTGCGTTTGCTGTCGAGCGGAGGGGACGAGCGCATCGTCCTCGATCCCAAGACCGGGCTAAACAAGTACTTTTCAGGTCCTTATCCGCGTGCGGTGCGGGCGTTTGCCTCGTCGACGGCGAACGACATGTCGCGCGCGGCCTTTGAGCGGGCGATGGAACTCGCGGCCGCTCCGGTGGAACCTTATTCGATCCGGCTCGAAGCTTTGCGGGATCGAATCAGGGGGGCCTACAAGCTCGGCAAAGAATGCCGAATCGTGTTCGCTCCCTCGGGAACCGACCTCGAGTATGTGGCGCTGGCAGCCGCGGCCCGCGGAAGCAGCGGGGGAATCCACAACATCCTGCTCGGCGCCGACGAGGTCGGCAGCGGGTGCCGGCTTTCCGCCCATGGAATGTATTTCGCGCCAACGACCGGCTGCGGGGTTGCCGTTACGCCGGGCGAGCGAGTCGCGGGGCTAGAGCAGGTCAGCCTTGTCGACATTCCGGTGCGCTCCGCCACAGGGCTGGCGCACGACAGCGCGGCCATGGCGGCGCGCATCCGGTCCGAGATCGGTGCCGCGCGCGCGATGGGTCGGCGTTCGCTGGTACATATCGTGCACGGTTCGAAGACGGGGCTTATTCTCCCTGAGATGCCCGAAATCGACCGCTTGCTGGCCGACGAGGGCGACGATGTCTCACTCGTGGTGGATGCGTGCCAGGCGCGCATCACGAGCGAGGCGCTCCACGCCTATCTCCGCCGGGGTGCGATCGTGTTCCTGACCGGGTCGAAGTTCATGGGCGGCCCGCCGTTTAGCGGATTCGCGCTCGTGCCCGAGCGGACCGCGGCGTGCGCCGAACCGTTGCCGGCTGGACTGGCGCAGATATTCAGGCGCGCCGAATGGCCGGGAGATTGGCCCGGCCGCAATCAGCTCGAGGATGCGGACAACCGCGGGCTATGGCTGCGGCTGGAGGCGTCGATCCTCGAACTCGAGCGTTTCCAGGCGGTACCGCTTTCCCAGGTCGAGCGGATGGTCGATGCCTTCCAGAGGGCGCTCTCGCGGCAGCTCGTCGAGCCATTCGGGCTCAATCCGGTCAAGCCGTTCGCTCCGGGGCACGAGGGCGAGGCGCGTTCGCATCCGATCGAGATGCGGACGCTGGCGACCATCGACATCAGCCGCCTGCCCGAAGCCCATACCTTCGATTGCGCACAGCGATTTCACCGCTCGCTAGCGCTGGCCGGGCTTCGACTGGGCCAGCCTGTGCGCAGTGTGCGGACGCCGGATGGGGGCTGGGCCGGCACGATCCGGATCGGGCCGCCGATGCCCCAATTCGTCGAATGGGCACGGCTCGACGATTCGTCGCTGGTGGCAACTCTCGATGCGGAAATGGCGGCGATCGCCGACGCGCTCGTAACTCATCGCTGCGACGAGGCGGCTTAGGCTCTTGCCTTGGCGGCCTCGCGCCTTGCGAGCATTTCTTCGCAGACCCGATAGGTCCGCTCGTTGTCGACATCGACCGCGAGCGATCCATCGGTGAACTCGGTTGCCTTGATGGCGATGCCGAGCTTTCGACTCAGCCGGCGCATGGCTCCGTCGCGATCGTAGGCACCGAGACGCAGCATCAGGATGTTGAGCGCCCCGAAGGCGCGCACCATTCGCCAGACGCTCTTCATGAACTGGCCGCCGCCCCGGAAGATTTCCGCGCCCGCCTCGAGGGCGCGGCGATTGGCGAGGCCGTAGATGTTGCAGTTGGCGTATTCGTCGTCGCGGAAGCGGTAGAAGTTGCGTTGCCCTTCGGGATGGGCGGACAGGACGTTCTCGCGCCGGGCGAGGGCGAGGACGCCGTCGAAATTCTCGAGCTCGCCGATGACCTGCTCGATGCCCGCGCGGCTGAGCATGACGTTGTCGGCCGTGGTGACGATGAACGGGCCAGCGCTTTCGCCGGCCGCGACATGCACGCTGTCGACGAGATTGGTCCGGTTGGCGACCAGTGCCACGGGGATACCGCGATCGTCGAACGTTCTGGCGAGCTCCGCCACCTCGGCATGGGCTTCCGGCTCCAGCGAAATGCGGATCTCGCTCACGTTTTCGAGGTTCGTCACGGTGTCGAGGACATAGGCGATGAGCGGCTTGCCTCGGATCGGAACCAGGCACTTGTGCGAGACTCCGGCACGCGCGGCCAAGGGATTGACGACACCCGCGCGCTGTCCGGCGAGGATGATCACGGTAACCGATACGGCGGGCATCGGCGCTCCCTTCACACCCCTTGCGGTGGCGTCAAGGGGTGTGCGCCTAGCCGGCGGAACCCGCGGTGCACCGGAGCCGTTGAGGCCGAGGAACAGCAAGGGACGCATATCAGATGTCGAGGATACCCAATTCGGCGATGCCGCATGCCTGGGCCGAAGATTCCGAGCACGCCGAGGAGGTGCGGCGAGCGCGCGGCGAAGGCGGGCACGAGATGCCTTCTTGGCTGCAGTGGGCCGCAGTCGCGGGCGTGGCCTACGTTGGTTTCAAGTTGTTGTTCGGGCACCGCCATCACGCCTGAGCCGTTTCCGCTCTCCCTGTTTCCGCGATCGGAAACGGAGAGAGCGGGAGGCGTGTCATTCTCCGAAGGTCCGTTGCCACCATCCGCGGCGCGGAGGCGCCTCGTCGCTAGTGGCGCTCGCATCGTTGGCGGGTTCCGCGGGAGTCGGTTGAACCGCCGGCTCGGCCACAGCTTCAGCCGCTTCCGTTTCTTCGGCGACGGGCTTCTTGCGACGTGACCGCTTGGGCTTTTCTGGAGCCGTCTCAGCGGTCGGTTCCGGCGCCACTTCCGTTATCTCGGCAGGCGGCTGTTCAGCGACGGGCTCGGCCGCTTCGGGCTCCTCCTCCGCAACCTTTTTCCTCCGAGAGCGTGTCTTGCGCGCCGGAGCTTCCGAAACTTCGGGAGCGGCCTCGACTTCGACAGGTTCGGAGGCTTCAGACGTGGTAGCTTCCGGTTCGCTGGGGGCGGCCTTCTTGCGTCGGCCGCGCGGCTTGGGGGCCGGAGCTTCCTCGACCGGAGCATCTTCGGCGGGAATAGCCTCGACCGACGTTTCTCCGATGGCTTCCTCGGCGATCGCTTCGGCGGCCTCCGCGCCCTCGAAACCAGGGGTCTCGGTCAGCGCTTCGCCTTCGCCCTCGTCGCGGCGACGCCGGCGGCGACCACCGCGACGGCGGCGCTTGCGCGGACGATCCTCGCCTTCGGTCTGGCCCTCGGACTCGGAGAAAGTTTCGTCTTCTTCATCGCGCTCGACGTCGCCGTCTTCCGCGCTCTCCTCGCGATCCTCGCGATCGTCCTGGCGATTTCGGCCGCGTCCACCGCGGCGCCGGCGGCGACGCTTGCCCTGGCGTTCGTCGTCGCCCTGGCCCGAGCGATCGGACCGGTCTTCACGCTCCTCCGCCTCTTCCTCGTCGGCCTCGTCGACGTAGGGCTCGTCGTCCTCTTCGTCGACGATCGCCTCGAAGCGTGGGGTCGTGGCGGGGCGGGGACCCGTGCTGGTGACCCGCATCTTGGCGCCCTCGTCCTCGCCTTCCGGCAGGACCTCGACATGCACGCCGTAGCGCTGTTCGATCTCGGCAAGGTCCCCGCGCTTGGCATTGAGCAGATAAACCGCCGCTTCGGTCGAGGCATAGAGGCTGATGGTGGTGCCTTTACCCTTGGCGGCCTCGTCCTCGATCAGCCGCAGTGCCGAGAGGCCGGCGCTCGAGGCGGTCCGCACGAGACCGGTGCCGTCGCAGTGCGGGCACGAGCGGGTGGTCGCCTCGAGCACGCCGGTGCGAAGGCGCTGGCGGCTCATTTCCATCAGCCCGAAGCCCGAGATGCGGCCAACCTGGATGCGGGCGCGGTCGTTCTTCAGCGCGTCCTTCATCGCCTTCTCGACCTTACGGATGTTCGATCCGTACTCCATGTCGATGAAGTCGATCACCACTAGGCCGGCCATGTCGCGCAGGCGCAACTGCCGGGCGATCTCACGTGCGGCCTCGAGGTTGGTGTTGAGCGCGGTCGCCTCGATACCGTGCTCCTTGGTCGACCTCCCCGAGTTGATGTCGATCGAGACGAGCGCCTCGGTGGGGTTGATGACCAGGTAGCCGCCGCTCTTCAACTGCACGACCGGATCGTACATTGCCGAGAGCTGGTCTTCGGCGCCGTAACGCTGGAACAGCGGCACGGCGTCGGCGTACTGCTTCACGCGCCGCGCATGGCTCGGCATCAGCAGCTTCATGAATTCCTTGGCCGCGCGATAGCCGCCTTCGCCCTCGACGACGACTTCCTCGATTTCCTTGTTGTAGATGTCGCGGATGGCGCGTTTGATCAGGTCGCTGTCCGAATGGATCATGGCCGGTGCGGACGATGCGAGCGTGTTCTCGCGGATCTCGTCCCACAGGCGCGCGAGATAGTCGAAGTCGCGCTTGATCTCGGTCTTGGTGCGCTGGAGCCCGGCGGTACGGACGATGAGGCCCATGCTCTTCGGCAGGCTGAGTTCGCCGACGATCTGCTTCAGGCGCTTGCGGTCGCTCGCGGAGCTGATCTTGCGGCTGATGCCGCCGCCGTGGCCGGAGTTCGGCATGAGCACGCAATAGCGGCCGGCGAGGCTAAGGTAGGTGGTGAGCGCGGCGCCCTTGTTGCCGCGTTCCTCCTTGACGACCTGGACCAGCAGCACCTGGCGGCGCTGGATGACGTCCTGAATCTTGTAGCGCCGGCGCAGCGCCTGGCGCTTGGCGCGGAGCTCGTCCATCTCCTTGGCGCGCGCCCGATTGCCGCCGCCCTGGCGACGACCGCGGCCTCGGCGTCCGCGCGGAGCCGGCTCGCCTTCCTCGTCGACCACGATCTCGGCGCTGCCGTCGTCGCTGTCGTCGTCGTCACCGTCGTCGCCGTTCGCAACCTGGCCATCCTCGATGGTGGCCACGTCGTCGCTTTCGCCTGTATCGATTTCCTCGACGTGCGAGGCGTCGTCTTCGTCGTCGTCGTCGTCGTGCGCGTCGAAGTCCTCTTCGTCCTCGCTAGCGCGCAAGGCGGCTTCTTCCTCCGCGTGGGCCTGCTCTTCGGCGAGCAGCGCTTCGCGATCGGACTGAGGAATCTGATAATAGTCGGGATGGATTTCGCTGAAGGCGAGGAAGCCGTGACGGTTGCCGCCGAAGTCGACGAAAGCCGCCTGAAGCGAGGGTTCTACACGGGTAACCTTGGCGAGGTAGATATTGCCTTTGATCTGCTTGTGTTCGGCAGATTCGAAGTCGAATTCCTCAATCCGGTTGCCCTTGAGCACCGCCACCCGGGTTTCTTCCGGGTGGCGCGCATCGATCAGCATGCGCGTTGCCATTGAATAGTCTCCCGGCGCGTGCGGTGATCCGGGACCGAAGGCCGGGAACCGAGACGCGCCGATATGTGTGAGTTCCGCCGCCTGCGCGCGCGGAAAATGGAGAGGCGCCGCCAACAACGGTGGCGCCGCGGAACGTGTCTGCCGCAATGGAGAGGCGCAGGGGTACAGTCTGCGCGAGAGCCGCCGCCGCTACGCAACCGATCGGTTGCGAATTGGCGGAATAGCTCTTGCTCATCATTACGGCATCAACCTGTATGCTTGTCCGGAACGGCAGAACGCGGCCCCGGCGTGACCGAAATCCCGGATGTATTCACCGAGCCTTCGGACGGCGAGCTAGCTAGCATCGGGGGAAAGCCTCGGCAACCTTATTGCGCCGGGCTTCAGAATTCCCTTGGTGAACGTCCCGAGCGCGTTAACTTTAGGGGCGAAAATGCTCTACCGCCTGCAGATAGCGCTGGTCTTTCTCGCGCCCGTGCTCCTGCTCGCGGTGCTCTACGCGCTGGGCGACGCCCTGGGTGTACGGGCGCCCCTGCTCGGCCGCGACTACGTGATCCGTCTGCCGCTGCCCGATGCCGGCAGCCGCGTCGACTTGCCCCCGGTGTTAGGCCCGGCCGATCCTAGCCGGCCGCTCGTTGTGATCGATGCGGGCCACGGCGGGCACGATCCGGGGGCCACGAATGCCGGCCTGCGCGAGAAGACCCTGGCGCTCGCTCTGGCTCGGGCACTGCGCGATCGGCTGCTGCGCGAGGGAGGAATTCGGGTTGCCCTCACGCGCGACGATGACCAGTTCCTGGTGCTCGAAGAGCGGGCAGAGATCGCGCGCCAGCTCGGCGCCGACCTGTTCCTGTCGATCCATGCCGATTCTGCCGGGGAGAAAGAGGGCGTCAGCGGGGCGAGCGTCTACACCTTGTCAACGCGTGCATCGAGCCAGGCGGCGGCGAGGTTTGCCGCCCGCGAGAACAGCGCCGACGTGGTCAACGGGGTCGCGCTCGCCAACCAGGACAGTGCGGTCAACGCGATCCTCGTCGAGCTTGCGCAGCGCCAGTCGCAACAGCAGTCGGACGAGTTCGCCGCGCTGATCCTGCGCGAGGGGGAGGGCTCGCTCGAGTTCCATCCGCAAGCGCGTCGGTCCGCCGCGCTGGTCGTGCTGCGGGCGCCCGACGTGCCCTCAGCGCTCTTCGAGGCAGGGTTCATCTCGAACCCCGAGGAGGCAGGTCGACTTGCCTCGCCGCAGGGGCAGGCGAAGTTCGCGGAAGCCATGGCGCGGGCGATACGAATCTACTTCGCCCGCCAATCGGACGCCTGACGATCTATCGAGAAGTCCTGGCCATCGAAATGTTCTGGTCATCGAAATGTTCTGGCTATCGCAACGTTCTGGCGCCGGACAGAATCGGCGTGCTAAGGGCGCGGCAAGATGGCCGACACCGATCTGACAGCGGGCGAGAACTTCAAGTACCGCATTCGCCGCGACACCCACGGGGCAATCAACTGGTTCCGTGAGAATTGGCGCGACAAACGCTGGTTCCGCTGGGGAGCGATGGCGCTCGCGGCGTTGCTGGCGCTGTGGATTATCGTGTGGGCCGTGTTGGTCCGCGGCATGCCCGACGCGAGCGCGCTACTGAAATACGAGCCGCCGCTGCCTAGCGTCGTGCGCGGGATCGACGGCGAGATCGTCCACACATATGCGCGCGAACGTCGGGTACAGTTGCAGTTCAAGGATTTTCCAACTCAGCTCGTGAACGCCTATACTTCGGCGGAAGACGAGACCTTCTGGACGCATGGCGGCGTCGACTTCACCGGCACGCTCAATGCGGTGTTCGACTATGCCAGCAAGCTCGGCTCGGGCGACCGCGCCGTCGGCGGGTCGACGATTACGCAGCAAGTCGCGAAGAACATCCTGCTCGGCAATGAGTATTCGGTCACCCGCAAGCTCAAGGAAATGATCCTCGCGCGGCGCATCGAGGACGTGCTGACCAAGCGCGAGATCATGGAGCTCTATCTCAACGAGATTCCGCTGGGTCGGCGCAGCTTCGGCGTGCAGGCGGCGAGCCGCGCCTATTTCGACAAGGACGTGGGAGAACTTGACCTCCATGAGATGGCTTTTCTCGCCATCTTGCCCAAGGCTCCCGAGCGCTATGGGCGCGAACGCTTTCGTGATCAGGGGATCGCCCGGCGCAACTTCGTCCTCGACGTGATGGCCGACAATGGTCACATCACCGCCGCACAGGCCGCGTCGGCAAAGGCGCTCCCGCTCGGCCTCATCAAGCAGCAGCCTGAGCCGCGCTCCGCCGATGCCGGCTATTTCCTAGAGGAAGTCCGCCGCCAGCTCATCGAGCGTTATGGCGAGCAGGCGGAAGACGGGCCGCACAGCGTCTATGCCGGCGGTCTTTGGGTCCGCACGTCGCTCGACACCGAGATGCAGAGCGCCGCGCAGAAGGCGCTACGCGACGGCCTGATGCGCTTTGGCGGCGGTCGGGCGTGGCACGGGCCGATCGCGACGATCGATCCCGACAACGGCGATCTCACCGAACAGCTCGCTTCTAGCAACATCGCCATCAATTATCGTGACTGGCGCGTCGGCGTCGTCACGGCCCGCAATGGCGGCTCGGCGACCATCGGCTTCTCGAATGGCGACGAAGCGCCGCTCACCGGATTGCCCGATGCGATCAAGGTCGGTGACGTCACCGCGGCCGCCCCCAACGGCAATGTCTGGGCCGTTCGCACCGTGCCCGAGGTCCAGGGCGGCTTCGTGGCGCAGGACCCGAACACCGGCCGCGTGCTGGCGATGCAGGGCGGCTTCGACTTCCGCCTGAGCGATTTCAACCGCGCGACGCAGGCGCAACGTCAGCCCGGTTCGACGATCAAGCCCTTCGTCTATGCGACCGGGCTTGACCAGGGCATGACCCCGGCGACGATGGTCCCCGACCAGACGTTTTGCTATTATCAGGGCGCGAACCTCGGCGAAAAATGTTTCCGCAATTTCGGTGGCGGCGGCGGCGGCGAGCACACGATGAGGTGGGGGCTCGAGCAGTCGCGCAACCTGATGACCGTGCACATCGCGATGGACGCGGGGATGGAGAACGTCACCCGCACCTTCGAGCGCGTCGGCATCGGCAAGTACGACAACTATCCTTCGTTTGCGCTCGGCGCCGGAGAGACCACGGTGCTGAAGATGGTCAACGCCTATGCGGCGCTGGCCAACCACGGCGTCCAGCATAACCCGACCGTGATCGATTACGTCCAGGACCGCCGCGGCAAGGTCATCTGGCGAGCCGATACGCGCCCGTGCACCGGCTGCAACATGGCGGAGTGGGACGGCAAGGCGATGCCGCGCCTGCGCGAGCAGGGCAAGCAGGTGCTCGACGGTCGCACCGCCTATCAGGTCACCCACATGCTCGAGGGCGTGGTTCAGCGAGGCACCGCGACCGTACTGCGCGATCTCGACATGCCACTGTTCGGCAAGACCGGGACCACCAGTGGGCCGACCGACGTGTGGTTCGTTGGCGGCTCGCCCGATGTCGTGGGCGGCGTGTACATCGGCTACGATCAGCCGCGCAGCCTCGGCGGTTGGGCGCAGGGCGGGCGCGTGGCGGCGCCGATCTTCAAGCAGTTCGTCCAAGACACACGCGAGAAATGGGACGGCCGGCCGTTCCTGGCGCCGGCGGGGGTCCGCATGGTGCGTATCGATCGGCGCAGCGGCAAGCGCGTCTTCGACGGCTGGCCGACCGACGATCCGCGCGCTGCCGTGATCTGGGAAGCCTTCAAGCCGGACACCGAGCCGCAGCGCACGCGGCGGCAGGATGAGACCGACCAGTTGCGCGAGCTGATCCTCGCTCAGTTGCGGCGCCGCGATGCCCGCGTAAGTGGCGGCGCAGGTGAAGCGAGGGAGGAGGCCCCACCGACCGACTTCGCCGAGGAGCAGGGCGGGCTCTACTAGCTTTGATGGACTCTGTCCGGAATCCAGCGCATATCGGGTGCGGAATTTGGGAGACTACGCTGCCATGACCAAGCGCCTACTTCTCGCTGCCACGGCTGCCGCGCTGCTGACTTCCGTCCCCGCGCAAGCCGCGTTGAAGGAAGGCGCGCGCGTGCCGTCGCTGGTCACGCAAGGGGCGCTCGCCGGCAAGACGTTCAATTTCAACCTGCAGCAGGAACTGCGTAAGGGCCCTGTCGTGCTGTACTTCTTCCCGAAGGCGTTCACGCCCGGGTGCAGTCAGGAAGCGCAGGCCTTTGCGGCGGCGATCGACGACTTCAAGGCGGAAGGCGCGCAAGTCATCGGCATGTCCGGGGACAATCTTGACGATCTTGCCAAATTCTCGGTCAAGGAATGCGCCGGCAAGTTCCCCGTCGCGCGCGCCACGCCTTCCACGATCCAGGCGTTCGATGTCGCGCTGACCATGAACGGCCAGCGCAACGACAACATGACGGACCGCACGTCTTACGTCATCGCTCCCGACGGCGAGATAACGATGGTCTATTCGGACCTGAACTGGTCCGAACACGTCGGCAAGACTCTCGCCGCGGTTCGCGCGCTCAAGAACTCCTGACAAGGGTTCATCTCCTCGCGGGGAACGGCATCACACGCCGCTCTCAACGAGCAGCGCATTTCGGGCGCGTGTCCGCAAGCGCGTGGAGTGCGGACACCTACTAGTCTCGTCTGCTCACGCGTTTTCTCGCCACTTCCCCAAACACTTCGCCTGCGCTAGGCGGGCCGCCTTTCGACGGAGACCTTCCATGCGTGCCGAAGGGCAGGCCCATATCGACCGGATCGAAGCCGCATTGGCGCTGGTGCGCCGTTCGCTCGACTGGGACCGCGCGGTACGGCGCCTCGACGAGCTCAACGCGCGCGTCGAGGACCCGACGCTTTGGAACGACCCGAAGAACGCCGAGGAGGTGATGCGCGAGCGTCGCCGGTTGGAAAGCGCGATCGGAACGGTCAATGAAATCGGTCGCGAGATGGCCGATGCGATCGAGTTCGTCGAACTGGGCGAGATGGAGGACGACGAAGCTGTCGTCGCCGAGGGGCTGTCGAGCCTCGAGCGCCTGGCGGAGCGCGCCGATGCAGACAAGGTCCAAGCCCTGATGGGCGGCGAAGCCGACGCTAACGACACCTATCTGGAAATCCACGCCGGCGCGGGTGGCACTGAAAGCCAGGATTGGGCCGAAATGCTCCTGCGGATGTATGCCCGCTGGGCCGAGCGCCGCGGCTTCAAGGTCGAGACCGTCGAGTATCAGGCCGGCGAGCAGGCAGGAATCAAGTCCGCCACGCTCCTCATCAAGGGCGAGAACGCCTACGGCTACGCCAAGACCGAAAGCGGCGTGCACCGGCTCGTGCGCATCAGCCCTTACGATAGCTCCGCGCGCCGTCACACCAGCTTCAGTTCGGTGTGGGTCTATCCAGTGATCGACGACAACATCGAGATCGAGATCAACGAAGGCGACCTCAGGATCGACACCTACCGCTCCTCGGGCGCGGGCGGTCAGCACATCAACACGACCGATTCCGCGGTCCGCATCACCCACTTGCCGACCGGGATCGTTGTCGCCAGCCAGAACGATCGCAGCCAGCACAAGAACCGGGCCACCGCGATGAACATGCTGAAAGCCAGGCTGTACGAGGCCGAGCTGGCGAAGCGTGAAGCTGTTGCGGGCAGCGAATACGAGGCCAAGACCGAGATCGGCTGGGGGCACCAGATCCGCAGCTATGTCCTCCAGCCGTACCAGTTGGTGAAGGACTTGCGCACGGGCGTCACCTCGACCGCGCCAGGCGATGTCCTCGACGGCAAGATCGACGATTTCATCGCCGCTGCCCTGGCTCAGCGCGTGACTGGCGAGACCGTTGAAGTGGAGGATGTCGATTGAGGCTCGGCGTCGTCCTTGCCTCGCTGCTTGCGCTGGCCGCGTGCGACGCGGAGCCCGTCGATCTCGACAGGCCCGAAACGGCGCGCGCGTTCCCGCGGCCAGATCGGCCTGTGTCCGAACTGGGCCAGTACTCGGTTGCCACGGAGCAGGCGCGCGACGATCGGAACGAGGCGGCCACGGTGATGGACCTTGCCAACCTGCGCCCCGGCATGACCGTCGCCGATCTCGGGGCCGGCGAGGGATATTACACCGTCCGCCTGGCCGAGCGCGTGGGTGAAGATGGCCGAGTGCTCGCGCAGGACATCGATCAAGATGCCCTGCGACGGCTCGGTAGCCGCGTCGAAAGCGAGCGGCTTGATAACGTGTCGATCAAGCTCGGCGCCGAAGACGATCCCCGCCTGCCGGAGAACAGCTTCGATCGCGTGTTCATGGTGCACATGTATCACGAGGTGACGGAGCCTTACGCGTTCCTGTGGCGGCTTCGGCCCGCGCTTCACGACGGCGGGCAGGTGATCGTGGTGGATATCGATCGCTCCACCGACCAGCACGGGATTCCGCCCGAGTTGCTGTTTTGCGAGTTCCGCGCGCTCGGCTTCAGGTTGGTGGAATTTGTTCGCAAGCCGGAACTTGCTGGCTATTATGCGCAATTTGTAGTCGCAGGGCCGCGACCGGACCCCGGCGATATCGTTCCTTGCCGACAGCAGGACAGCAACAAGGGAGCGGCGCCCGAATAGGGTGCACGTAGGATTTGAAGATGGAATTTAAGGGTTTGAGACCCATTCTTTACGGCGGCCGTGAAGTGTGGCCGCTGGTTGAGGGCGGCAAGGGCGTTTCGGCGACCAATCACATGAGTTCAGGCGCCTGGGCTGCGGCCGGCGGCATCGGCACCGTCAGCGCGGTCAACGCCGATAGCTACGATGCCGAAGGTAAGATCATTCCTCAGATTTACGAGCAACTCACCCGGCTCGAGCGCCATGAGCAGCTGATCCGCTACGCGATCGACGGAGCGGTCGAGCAGGTTCGGCGCGCGTACGACATCGCCAGCGGCCGCGGTGCGATCAACATCAACGTATTGTGGGAGATGGGTGGGGCACAGCAAGTGCTCGAAGGTGTCCTCGAGAAAACCCGTGGGCTCGTCACCGGCGTCACCTGCGGTGCGGGCATGCCCTACAAGCTCAGCGAGATCGCCGCGCGTTACAACGTCAACTACCTGCCGATCATCAGCTCGGCGCGTGCCTTCCGGGCCCTGTGGAAGCGCGCTTACCACAAGGTGAGCGAGCTGATGGCGGCCGTGGTCTATGAAGACCCGTGGCTTGCCGGAGGACACAATGGCCTTTCCAACGCCGAAGATCCGACCAAGCCGGAGGATCCCTATCCCCGCGTCAAGGCGTTGCGCGAGACGATGCGTGCGGAAGGCATTTCCGACGACGTACCGATCGTGATGGCTGGCGGCGTTTGGTATCTGCGCGAATGGAACGATTGGATCGACAATCCCGAGCTCGGGCAGATCGCGTTCCAGTACGGCACCCGGCCGCTGCTGACCGAGGAAAGCCCAATCCCGCAAGGCTGGAAGGACAAGCTGCGCGAGCTTGAGGAAGGCGACGTGCTGCTCCACCGCTTCAGCCCGACTGGATTCTACAGCTCCGCGGTGCGCAACACTTTCCTGCGCGCGCTGGAAGCGCGCAGTGAGCGGCAAGTGCCCTATTCGCGCGTCGAGGCGGGCGAACACACGGTGCAGCTCGATGTCGGTGTGAAGGGCAAGAACTTCTGGGTCACGCCCAAGGACCGCGAGCGGGCCCGTGCCTGGGCGGCGACCGGCTTCACGGAGGCGCTCAAGACGCCGGACGACACGGTGGTGTTCGTCAGCCCGGAAGAACGCGCGGTCATCCGTGAGGACCAGGCCGCCTGCATGGGCTGCCTGTCGCATTGCGGGTTCTCGTCATGGAAGGATCACGACGACTACACCACGGGCCGTCTCGCCGACCCGCGCAGCTTCTGCATCCAGAAAACTTTGCAGGACATCGCACATGGCGGACCCGTCGACCAGAACCTGATGTTCGCCGGCCATGCCGCGTTCCGCTTCAAGAACGATCCGTTCTATTCGAACAACTTCACCCCCACGGTGAAGGAACTCGTGGACCGTATTCTCACCGGAGATTGACTCACAGCGCGCGCGAGATTGTGGCTGTCTTTCGAGACATGGGCGGGAGCAGCGAATGCCGATTGAAGCGCCGAGCTCGCTCAGGGTAGGAACAGGCGATGCGCCGACTTCTCTCTCTCACCGTTGTTGCGTTCGTAACCGCCGCGTCGCCTGCCTCTGCGCAAAACCGCGAAGTGCCCTATTGGGCGACGCTTCGCGCGGAGGAGGTCAACATGCGCGTCGGACCGAGCGAGGCCTATCCAATCGAATGGGTCTATCGACGCCAAGGCTTGCCGATAAAGGTCATTCGCCTGATGCAGGGCTGGCGCTTGGTGGAGGATCCCGACGGCGCGCGCGGCTGGATCGTCGCACGCCTGCTCGACCCCGATCGCGGTGCCATCGTCATCGGCGAGGGACTTGCGGAGATTCGCGCCGAGCCGAGTGCCGGGTCCGCTTTGCGTTGGCGCGCCGAGCCGGGCGTGGTCGGCGCGCTGGGCAAATGTGAAGCTGGCTGGTGCCAACTCGACATCGATGGTCACAAGGGCTGGGTGCGCGCCGAGAGATTGTGGGGCGCAGGCGAGCCTTGAAATTGCCGCGCAGGCGGTTGTTAGCCGATTTTCCTTACGGTCAGCGGCTCGCCCTCGTCGGGTGTGACCAACATCGTGCCATCCGGAGCGATCTCCCCGGCAGCATAGCAGGCAACCGCGGCCTCATCGCCGACGGGGTCGAAGCACACCTTGCCATCGGGGCGCTCTTCCCACTGTCCGGATTGGACGACTTCGTCGCCGACCGTATCGGTGAATGTCCCGTCGGCCATAAGCGTGGACGTCGTCTTCTGGCCGCCCGTCTCGAACTCGTAGACCCCCGTCCAGCCCCCAGACGCGACCTCGGTAGCGGCCGGGACCGGATCGTCGGATTCCTCGGCTGCGTCGCCGCAGGCCGCGAGCGCCAGGGCCAACATGGCAACGGCCGATTTCATGGCTTTTCCTCCCCAAAGACGGGGCGAAAATACCACCGGCAGAGCTAGCGCGAAAGCCTCAGAGAAGCTCGACGGCCAGCGCCGTGCCTTCGCCGCCACCGATGCAGAGGCTCGCCACACCGCGCTTGAGGCCTTTTTGCCGCAGCGCGTTGAGCAGGGTCACGATGATGCGCGTCCCGCTCGCCCCGATCGGGTGGCCGAGGGCGGTTGCGCCGCCGTGGATGTTGATCTTCTCGTGCGGGATGCCGATGTCGCGCATCGCAAACATGGCCACGCAGGCGAACGCCTCGTTCACTTCCCAGAGGTCAACGTCGTCGACCGACCAGCCCGCCTTGTCGAGCACCTTGCGGATTGCGCCGACCGGGGCAGTGGTGAAGTCCTTCGGCTCCTGAGCGTGCGCCGCGGTGGCGACGACCCGAGCGACAGGCTCCTTGCCGCTCTTGCGGGCGACGCTTTCGCGGGTCAGCACGACCGCGGCAGCGCCGTCCGAGATCGAGCTGGAGGTTGCAGCGGTAATGGTGCCTTCCTTGGCGAAGGCGGCCTTGAGCTGCGGGATCTTCTCGGGGTTGCCCTTGCCAGGCTGCTCGTCGGTGTCGACGGTGACTTCGCCCTTGCGTGTCTGGATCACGACCGGGACGACCTCATCCGCGAAGGCGCCGCCCTCGATGGCCGCGTTGGCGCGGGCGAGGGATTCGATCGAGTAGTTGTCCATTTCCGCGCGGGTGAGCTGGTATTCGTCGGCGGTGCACTGGGCGAAAGTGCCCATCGCGCGGCCTTGCTCGTATGCATCCTCGAGGCCGTCGAGGAACATGTGGTCATAGGCGGTATCGTGCCCGATCCGCGCGCCCGAGCGATGCTTCTTCAACAGGTAAGGGGCATTGGTCATGCTCTCCATGCCGCCCGCGACGATTACGTCGACCGAACCGGCCGCCAGCGCTTCCGATCCCATGATGACGGTCTGCATGCCGCTGCCGCAGACCTTGTTGACCGTAGTCGCCTCTACCGATTTCGGCAGCCCTGCCTTCAATGCGGCCTGCCGCGCCGGTGCCTGTCCGAGGCCCGCTGGAAGCACGCAGCCCATGTAAATCCGGTCGATCTCCGCGCCGTCCACGCCTGCGCGCTCGACCGCAGCCTTGACAACCGTCGCGCCGAGATCCGTGGCCGAAGCATCGGACAGCGCGCCCTGCATCCCGCCCATCGGCGTGCGCGCGTAGGAAAGGATGACGATCGGATCGGATTCGTTGAAAGTGGCCATGAACCTGCCTTCTCGATTGGCTTGGAAGATGCCGATCTAGGCAGCCCGCGCGCGGGGCGCAATCGGCTGACGCGTCGTCTCTCGTGCGAGAAGCTTGAACGCCATGGCGCGGCTGGTCGGGGATAGCCCCCGCGGCAGCCTCTCGCTGGGCGCGATTTCAGGCCCGAGGGCTTGAACCCTTGCCGGTGGCGGACTAGGGGCGCTGGCAACTTTCAACCCCGCGAGTCAGCCCCCAAGGACCATCGTGCCCGATCTGACGCAGTACCTGCCGATCCTGATCTTCCTGGCGATCGCGCTCGGCCTCTCGGCCGCCTTCGTGTTCCTGCCGATGGGCGTCGCGCGGCTGACGGGTGCGCATAATCCGAACAGCGAGAAGCTCAGCGAATACGAATGCGGCTTTCCCGCCTTCGAAGACTCGCGGAGCCAGTTCGACGTACGCTTCTATCTGATCGCGATCTTGTTCATCGTATTCGACCTCGAAGCCGCGTTCCTGTTCCCCTGGGCCGTCAGCCTCGACCTGACCGGATGGCCCGGCTGGATCACGATGATGGTGTTCCTGTTCGAGCTCGCCGTCGGCCTCGCCTACGCCTGGAAGAAGGGGGCGCTGGAATGGGAATGAGCAACACCCCCGACAACCCGGTCCTCAATCCGGCGCTGCATGATCGCGTGCCTGTGCCAACAGGCGGGCAGGTGACCTTGCCCGACAACGCCTACTTCGACGCGGTCCAGGGCGAACTCGACAACAAGGGGTTCCTCGTCACCAGCACCGAGGACTTGTTCCATTGGGCCCGCACCGGCTCGCTGTGGTGGATGACTTTCGGCCTCGCCTGCTGCGCGGTCGAGATGATCCACGTCAACATGCCGCGCTACGACATGGAGCGCTTCGGCGTCGCCCCCCGTGCCAGCCCGCGGCAGAGCGACGTGATGATCGTCGCCGGCACACTGTGCAACAAGATGGCCCCGGCGCTGCGCAAGGTCTACGACCAGATGTCGGACCCCAAGTACGTGATCAGCATGGGAAGCTGCGCCAACGGCGGCGGCTATTATCACTACAGCTACAGCGTCGTGCGCGGGTGCGACCGGATCGTGCCGGTCGACATCTACGTCCCCGGCTGCCCGCCGACGGCTGAGGCGCTACTTTACGGCGTGATGCAGCTCCAGCGGAAGATCCGCCGCGAAGGGACGATCGAGAGGTAGCATGGCCACCGTCCTGCATCCGGCCCCGCGCTTCGCTTCGAGCGAAGGCGTTCGCGAGACGTTAGCCGTCGCTCTCGGCGACATGCTGCTCGCGTCGAAGGAAGAGCATGGCGAGATCGTGCTCGGCGTCGAGCGTGAGCGCATCGAGGATGCGCTTCGCCTGCTGCGCGATGAGCACGAATACCAGCAGCTCATGGAAATCGCGGGCGTCGACTATCCGCAGCGCGACGAGCGGTTCGACGTCGTCTACATGCTACTCTCGCTGACGAAGAATCACCGCATCATGGTCAAGGTGCGCGCGGCCGAGGATACGCCGGTCCCGACCGTCACTACGCTGTGGCCAGTGGCCGGATGGCTCGAGCGTGAAGTGTTCGATCTCTATGGGGTGATCTTCGCAGGTAACACCGACCTTCGCCGTATCCTCACCGATTACGGGTTCGAGGGACACCCCTTCCGCAAAGACTTCCCGCTGACCGGTTACCAGGAGCTGCGCTACTCCGAGGAAGAGAAGCGCGTGGTCTACGAGCCGGTCGAGCTGGCGCAGGACTTCCGCAACTTCGAATTCATGAGCCCGTGGGAAGGTGCGGACTACATCCTGCCAGGCGACGAGAAGGCCGCCGAGGCGCCGCCTCCCCCACCGGTCACCCAGGCCAAGACCACCGAGAAGCCCGAGCAGACCGGCTCTGGCGAGAAGACCGACGCCAAGTCCAAGAAGAAGGTCGCGCGCGGCTCGGCCGCCAAGACCGCGAACCCGGGCAGCGGCGAGCCGGTGCCGGAAAAGACCGAGATCGACGAGCCTGGTGCGCCCCGGCCGACCGAGGATCGACCTGCTCGCGCCGCGCGCAAGGCCAAGAGCCCCGGCACCGCCGGCGCGATCCAACCGAAGTCGCGCAAGCCGCATGCCAAGAAGACCGACGGAGGTGCCTCGTGAGCGGCATGCAGCTCGACCAGGCGCCGACGACCGGTGACGAGGTCATTTCCAACTACACGATCAACTTCGGCCCGCAGCACCCGGCGGCGCACGGCGTGCTGCGCCTGGTCATGGAACTCGACGGCGAGATCATCGAGCGGATCGATCCGCACGTCGGCCTGCTCCACCGGGGCACCGAGAAGTTGATCGAGCACAAGACCTACCTGCAGGCTCTGCCGTACTTCGATCGTCTCGATTACTGCAGTCCGCTGTGCATGGAGCACTCCTACGTGCTCGCGGTGGAGAAGCTGCTCAACGTCGAAGTGCCGCTGCGCGCGCAATACCTGCGCGTGCTTATGGCGGAGCTGACGCGCATCAAGAACCACATGCTCAACCTCGGCAGCCACGCGATGGACGTCGGGGCGATGACTACGAACCTGTGGCTGTTCGAACTGCGCGAAGACTGCATGAACTTCTACGAGCGGGTCTCCGGGGCGCGGATGCACGCGGCCTGGTTCCGGCCCGGCGGAGTGCACGAAGACATTCCGCTCAAGGTCCTCGCCGACATTGGCGACTGGGTGGAGACGCGCCTGCCGCGCCTGTTCGAGGACGCCCTCTCGCTCGTCGTCGACAACCGCATCTTCAAGCAGCGCAACGTCGACATCGCCAAGGTCAGCAAGGAAGACGCGATCGCCTGGGGCTTCTCCGGCCCGATGATCCGCGCCGCCGGCCTGCCCTGGGACTTGCGCAAGAGCCAGCCCTACGACGTGTATGACCGGATGGAATTCGATGTCCCGGTCGGCACCAATTCCGACTGCTACGACAGGTTCATGGTGCGCTGCGAGGAAGTCCGGCAATCGGCCCGGATCATTAAGCAGTGCCTTGCGGAAATGCCCGAAGGCCCAATCGCCAGCACCGACCGCAAGGTCGTGCCGCCCAAGCGCGCCGAGATGAAGCAGTCGATGGAAGCGCTGATCCATCACTTCAAGCTCTACACCGAGGGCTTCCACGTGCCGGCGGGCGAAGTCTACGTCGCGACCGAAAGCCCCAAGGGCGAATTCGGGGTCTATCTGGTCAGCGACGGCAGCAACAAGCCGTACCGCTGCAAGATCCGCCCGACCGCCTTCAGCCACCTCCAGGCGATGGATTTCATGAGCAAAGGCCACATGCTGCCAGACGCGACCGCGATCCTTGGCGCGATCGACGTCGTTTTCGGGGAGTGCGACCGGTGAGGCTTTCGTCCGCTGATCGGCTTTCGATCCTGGCTTGCGTGACGGGCCTCGCACTGCTGGCGATCTTCTTCGCCGCAACGCTGCTCGGCGCTCCCAATCCGGAGTGGTTGTCGATGGCGATCGCATCGATCGCCGGTTTCGAGATATTCATGGCGATCGATGCCCAGCGTCGGCGCCGTGCCGGAGACGGCTCGAATGGCTGAGCGTCACATCGAACCCGATACGCCCGAGCTGCGCGAGCGCTGGGGCAGCTTCGCCTGGACGGCCGAGAACGCCGCCAAGGCGAAGGAGATCGTCGCGCGGTACCCCGAGGGGCGTCAGCGCTCGGCGGTCATGCCGCTGCTCGATCTGGCGCAGCGCCAGGTCGGTGCCGAGACGAACACGCAAGGGTGGCTCCCTATCCCGGTGATCGAGTTCGTTTCGCGCGAGCTCGACATGCCCGTAATCCGTGTGCTCGAGGTCGCAACCTTTTACACGATGTACAACCTGGTGCCGGTCGGCCGCTTCCACGTGCAGGTCTGCGGCACCACGCCGTGCATGCTGCGCGGCTCGGACGACCTCATCGCCGCGTGCAAGAAGCGGGGCATGAAGAAGGGCGAGACCACGCCGGATGGGCTGTGGACCTTCACCGAGGTCGAATGCATGGGCAACTGCGCCTCGGCGCCGATGGTCCAGATCAACGACGACAACTACGAAGACCTGACCGCCGAACGGCTCGACCATGTGCTCGACGAACTCGCTGCAGGGCGTCAACCGAAGACGGGCACTCAGGAACCGGGTCGTCACAGTGTCGAGCCGGTGGGCGAACCAACCAACCTGGCGGCAATGGTCACGGCCAATCACGATTACCGGAGCGAGTGGTGATGGAGCTGGTTGTCCCCATCCTGATAGCGCTGGTGCTCGTCGCCGTGGCGTGGAAACTGCTCAAGGGCGCCGCGAAGACCATCGCGCTGCTGGTCATCGCCGGGCTCGCCGCATTCTACGTGTTCGGAGGAGCGAACTGATGCTCGCCGACAAGGACCGCATCTTCACCAACCTTTACGGCTTCCAGGATTGGGGGCTGAAGGCGGCGCAGCAGCGCGGCGATTGGGACAATACCAAGGCTCTGATGGCCGTCGGCCAGGACGCGATCATCGAGGAAGTGAAAGCCTCGGGCTTGCGCGGCCGCGGCGGAGCCGGCTTCCCCACCGGCATGAAGTGGTCCTTCATGCCCAAGGAATCGAAGGACGGCCGGCCGAGCTTCCTGGTCATCAACGCCGACGAATCCGAGCCCGGCAGCTGCAAGGACCGCGAGATCATCCGCCACGATCCGCACAAGCTGGTCGAAGGCGCGCTGATCGCAGGCTTCGCGATGCGGGCGAGGGCGGCGTACATCTACATCCGCGGCGAATTCATCCGCGAGGCCGAGACGCTGCAAAAGGCTGTCAATGAAGCGTATGATCAGGGGCTGATCGGACGCAATGCGTCTGGTTCGGGGTATGATTTCGACGTCTTCGTCCACCGCGGCGCCGGCGCCTACATCTGCGGCGAAGAAACCGCGATGATCGAGAGCCTCGAAGGCAAGAAGGGCCAGCCGCGCCTCAAGCCGCCATTCCCGGCAGGGGCAGGGCTCTATGGCTGCCCGACCACGGTCAACAACGTCGAATCCATTGCAGTTGTCCCGACGATCCTGCGCCGCGGTGCGAGCTGGTTCGCGAGCTTCGGGCGCGAGAACAACAAGGGGACCAAGCTCTTCCAGATCAGCGGGCACGTCGAGCGGCCCTGCGTTGTCGAAGAGGCGATGAGCATCCCGTTTAAGGAACTGATCGAGAAGCACTGCGGCGGCATTCGCGGCGGGTGGGACAACCTGCTCGCGGTGATCCCCGGCGGCTCGTCGGTTCCGCTGGTCCCGGCGTCGCAGATCATGGACGCGCCGATGGACTTCGACGGGCTCAAGGAACTGGGCTCGGGCCTCGGCACGGCGGGCGTCATCGTGATGGACAAGTCGACCGACGTGGTCCGCGCGATCAGCCGCATCAGCTATTTCTACAAGCACGAGTCCTGCGGCCAGTGCACCCCGTGCCGCGAAGGGACCGGCTGGATGTGGCGCGTCATGGAGCGCCTCCGCCACGGCGAGGCCGAGGTCGATGAGATCGACACGCTGTACCAGGTTACCAAGCAGGTCGAAGGCCACACCATCTGCGCCCTCGGCGACGCCGCCGCCTGGCCGATCCAGGGCTTGATCCGCCACTTCCGCCCCGAACTCGAGCGCCGCATCGCCGACCGCGATGGCGCGCTCAAACAGGCTGCCGAATAATGCCCAAGGTCACCGTAGACGGCCAGGAAATCGAGGTCCCCAATGGGGCGACCGTGCTGCAGGCGTGCGAGCTTGCCGGCAAGGAGATCCCGCGCTTCTGCTATCATGAGCGGCTCAGCATTGCCGGCAACTGCCGGATGTGCCTAGTCGAGGTGAAGCCCGGGCCGCCGAAGCCGCAGGCGAGCTGCGCGCTGCCGGCGACCGACGGGCAGGAAATCCGCACCGACAGCGAAATGGTCAAGCTAGCGCGTGAAGGGGTGATGGAGTTCCTGCTCATCAATCACCCCCTCGACTGTCCGATCTGCGACCAGGGCGGTGAATGCGACTTGCAGGACCAGGCAGTCGCCTATGGCCGCGGCGCCTCGCGCTATGAGGAAAACAAGCGCGCGGTCACCGAAAAGTACATGGGTCCGTTGATCAAGACCTTCATGACCCGCTGCATCCACTGCACCCGCTGCATCCGCTTCTCCGAGGAGATTGCGGGCGTGGACGAAATCGGCGCGCTCTATCGCGGCGAGGACATGCAGATCACGACCTACCTCGAGCAAGCGGCGAAGCACGAGCTTTCGGCCAACGTGAACGACCTCTGCCCGGTCGGCGCGCTGACGCACCGGCCGTACCAGTTCGAGGCGCGGCCGTGGGAACTGGAAAAGACGCTGTCGATCGACGTGTCGGATGCGATGGGATCGAACATCCGTGTCGACAGCCGCGGGCGCGAAGTGCTGCGCGTGCTCCCGCGCAACAACGACGACGTCAACGAAGAGTGGCTCAGCGACAAGGCGCGCTGGCAGGTCGAAGGCCTGACGCGGCGCCGCCTCGACCGAGTATGGATTCGCAAGTCGGGCAAGCTCCAGCCGGCGAGCTGGCAAGAGGCCTTCCAGGCGATCGCCAAGACGAAGCCGGGGTCGAGCATCGCGGCAGTGGCCGGCGACCTGCTCGATTGCGAAACGATGTTCGCCGCGAAAGCGCTGCTTCGAGCAGCGGGCTCGACGCTGATCGAGAGCCGGCAGACCGGCATGGCGTATCCGGCCGAGAACCTCGCGGCCGTGAACTTCAATTCGACTTTTGCCGGCATCGAGGAAGCCGACGCCATCCTGATCGTCGGCAGCCATATCCGCTGGGAAGCGCCGCTCGTGAACGTCCGGCTGCGCAAGGCGGTCAAGCGGGGTGCGAAAGTCTTCATCGTCGGCCCGCATTGGGAGCCGACCTATCCGGCGGAGTTCCTGGGTGACGACGCAGCGGTGCTGCACGACCTGCCCGGCCACGTCGCCGAAGCCATGCAGAAGGCGCAGCGCCCGGCCGTTATCCTGGGCGGAAGCGCGCTGGCGGCGGGCGCGCTGCAACCGGCGCTTGCCCTGGCGGAACAGTGGCGGCTGGTGCGCGATGGGTGGAACGGCTTCAACGTGCTGCACATGGCCGCTGCACGGATGGGCGCACTGATGCTCGGCTTCGCGCAGAAGGGCGGTATGGCCGACCTGGTTCAGGCGCAGCCCAAGGTTCTGCTCGCGCTTGGAGCCGACGAGGTGGACTTCAGCGCCTTCGGAAGCTCGCTAAAAGTCTATGTCGGCCACCACGGCGACAAGGGCGCGCACGCCGCGGATATCATCCTTCCCGCGTCGGCCTACACCGAAAAGGCGGGCACTTACGTCAATACCGAAGGGCGCGTGCAGTTTGCCGACAAGGCGGTGTTCGCCCCGGGCGACGCGCGTGAGGACTGGACCATCATGCGGGCGCTCGCCGATGCCTTCGGCGTTTCGGTCGGCTTCGACAGTTTCGACGAACTGCGCGACGCCATGGTCGCCGAAGTGCCGGCGCTCGGCTTCGAGGGGCTCGCGGATTACGGTGCGCTGCCGAAGGCGAGTGCCAAGGCCAAGGCGAAGGGCCGGATCGCCTATCCGATCCAGGACTTCTACCTGACCAACCCGATTGCACGATCCAGCCCGACGATGCAGCGCTGCTCAGCCGAACTGCTCCATGGCGAGGACCTGGCGGAGGCGGCGGAATGAGCATCCCGAACACTAACGTCCCGACACCATTCGTCATTGCGATGGACCGTAGGTCTCGCGGCAATCCAGACGCGGTTTGCGCCGCCCTGGATTGCGTCGCTTCGCTCGCAATGACGAAAGAAGGGGGCAGGGCGTGACCCAGTTCTTCCAGGATCTCGGGATGAATTACGAGTGGGCGTGGTTCACCGCGACCATCGCCGGCATCCTGCTGATCGCGTTGCCGCTGATGCTGGCGGTGGCGATGATCATCTACGCCGACCGCAAGATCTGGGCCGCCATGGCGCTCCGCCGCGGTCCGAACGTGGTCGGGCCTTTCGGCCTGCTGCAGAGCTTCGCCGACGGGCTCAAGGTGTTCCTGCAGGAAACGATCATTCCGGCTGCGGCGAACAAGGGTTTGTTCCTGATCGCCCCGATCATCACCTTCACGGTCGCGCTGATGGCCTGGGCGGTTATCCCGTTCAATTCGGGCGCGGTGCTGGCGGACATCAACGTCGGCCTGCTCTACATCCTCGCGATCAGCTCGCTCGGGGTTTACGGCGTCGTCGTCTCGGGGTGGGCTTCCAACTCGAAGTACCCGTTCTTCAGCGCCATGCGCGCGGCGGCGCAGATGATCTCCTACGAAGTCTCGATCGGCTTCATCCTGATCTGCGTGGTGCTCTGGGCCGGTAGCTTCAACATGAACGCGATCATCGAGGCGCAGCGCGGCCACGGGCTCGGGATCGTCAACGGCTTCTGGTTCAACCTGCTGCTGTTTCCGATGTGGGTCATGTTCCTGATTTCGAGCATGGCCGAGACCGCCCGCGCGCCGTTCGACCTGACCGAGGCGGAAAGCGAGCTCGTCGCCGGCTACCAGACCGAATACTCATCGATGAGCTTCGCGCTGTTCTGGCTCGGCGAGTACGCCAACGTGCTGCTGATGTGCGCGCTCAACGCGATCCTGTTCTTCGGCGGCTGGTTGCCTCCGCTCGAGCTGGAGATTCTCTACTGGGTCCCCGGCTGGATCTGGTTCTTCGCCAAGATCTTCCTGTTCTTTTTCATCTTCTCGTGGGTGAAGGCGACCGTCCCGCGGTTCCGCTACGACCAGTTGATGCGCCTCGGCTGGAAGGTGTTCCTGCCCTTCAGCCTGCTGTGGGTGGTGCTGGTATCCGGCTACCTGATGGCCACTGGACATTACGCATGACCGTTGCACAGCTCATCAAGTCGTTCACCCTGTGGGAGTTCGTGAAGGCGCATGCCCTCACGCTGAAGTACTTCTTCAAGCCCAAAGCGACGATCAACTACCCGTTCGAGAAGAACCCGATCTCTCCGCGGTTCCGCGGCGAGCATGCGTTGCGGCGTTACCCCAATGGCGAGGAGCGCTGCATCGCGTGCAAGCTGTGCGAGGCGGTGTGCCCGGCGCTGGCGATCACGATCGAAAGCGAGCCGCGCGAGGACGGCAGCCGCCGCACCACGCGCTACGACATCGACATGACCAAGTGCATCTACTGCGGCTTCTGCCAGGAAGCCTGCCCGGTCGATGCCATCGTCGAGGGGCCCAACTTCGAATTCACGACGGAGACGCGCGAGGAACTGCTCTACGACAAGGCCAAGCTGCTGGCGAACGGGGACAAGTGGGAGCGGGCGATCGCCGCGAACCTTGAAGCCGATGCGCCCTATCGCTAGGCGGCCGGCGTTCACATGATTCAGCTCATCGCCTTCTACCTCTTCGCTGCGTTGATGATCGCCTCCGGCGCGTTCACGATTCTGGCGCGCAACCCGGTGCACTCGGTGCTCTGGTTGATCCTCGCGTTCTTCAACGCGGCCGGCCTGATGGTCATCGTCGGGGCCGAGTTCATCGCGATGCTGCTCGTGATCGTCTACGTGGGCGCGGTCGCGGTGCTGTTCCTGTTCGTGGTCATGATGCTCGACATCGACTTCGCCGAGCTGCGCGCCGGGTTCATCAAGAACTTCCCGCTGGGCATCGCGATCGCGCTGGTGCTGCTGGCCGAGCTGGTGCTGGGAATCGGCGCCTATCGCGCCGGCGCGCTAGACCTCGGCACGCCCGACGGCTCGGCAGCCCCGCTGCTCGGCGAGAGCAACATCGAGAACATCGGCGCGCTGCTCTATGGGCGGTACCTGTTCCTGTTCGAAACCGCGGGCCTGATCCTGCTCGTCGCGATGATCGGCGCGATCGTGCTCACGCATCGCGGTAATCGCGCGCCGCGCGGGCAGCAGGACATCGCCAAGCAAATCGCGCGCCGGCCCAAGGATGCGGTCGTCAATGCCCGGCCCGAAGTCGGCGGAGGGGTGCAATTGTGATCGCGATCGAACACTACGTCGTCGTCAGCTCGATCCTGTTCGTGCTCGGCGTGCTCGGCATCTTCCTCAACCGCAAGAACGTCATCGTTATCCTGATGGCGATCGAGCTGATCCTGCTCGCGGTGAATCTCAACCTCGTCGCGTTCAGCGCCTTCCTCGGCGACCTGACCGGACAGGTTTTCGCCATGTTCGTGCTGACCGTGGCGGCGGGTGAAGCGGCCATCGGCCTCGCGATCCTGGTGATCTACTTCCGCGGCCGCGGCACAATCGCGGTCGACGACGTCAACCGGATGAAGGGCTAAGACGTGCACCCCATCCTGGTAATCGTGTTCGGGCCGCTGCTGGCGGCCATCATCGCGGGGCTTGGCAACCGCGCACTCGGCAATGTCGTCGCCAAGTCGCTCACGACTGGCGCGCTGTTCCTGTCGGCGGCCCTGAGCTGGCCGATCTTCGTCGAGTTTCTCGCGGGCGGGGCCGAGACCACCGTGATCCCGGTGCTCAAGTGGGTCGAATCCGGCGCATTCTCGTTCGACTGGGTGCTGCGCGTCGATGCGCTCACGGCCGTGATGCTGGTGGTGATCACCACCGTCTCGGCGCTCGTGCACCTCTACTCGTGGGGCTACATGGCCGAGGACCCGGACCAGCCGCGGTTCTTCGCCTACCTGAGCCTGTTCACCTTCGCGATGCTCATGCTCGTGACGGCCGACAACCTGGTGCAGATGTTCTTCGGCTGGGAAGGCGTCGGCCTCGCCAGCTACCTGCTGATCGGCTTCTGGTTCCGCAAGCCGTCGGCCAATGCTGCAGCCATCAAGGCCTTCGTGGTCAACCGCGTGGGCGACCTCGGCTTCATGCTGGGCATCTTCGGCACCTTCCTGGTGTTCGAGACCACCTCGATCCCGGCGATCCTCGAGGCCGCGCCCGGCATGGCGGGAAGCTCGATCACGTTCCTCGGCATGCGCCTCGACACGATGACGATCCTGTGCCTGCTGCTTTTCATCGGCGCGATGGGCAAGTCGGCGCAGCTCGGCCTGCACACCTGGCTTCCCGACGCGATGGAAGGCCCGACGCCGGTCTCCGCGCTGATCCACGCGGCGACGATGGTCACCGCCGGCGTGTTCATGGTCTGCCGCCTGTCGCCGATGTTCGAAGCCGCGCCCGACGCGCTCACCTTCGTCACGTTCATCGGCGCCGCGACCTGCCTGTTCGCCGCCACCGTGGGCACCACGCAGTGGGACATCAAGCGGGTGATCGCCTATTCGACCTGCTCGCAGCTCGGCTACATGTTCTTCGCCGCAGGCGTCGGCGCTTACGGCGCGGCGATGTTCCATCTGTTCACGCACGCCTTCTTCAAGGCGCTGCTGTTCCTCGGCGCGGGTAGCGTGATCCACGCGATGCACCACGAGCAGGACATGCGCTATTACGGCGCGCTCCGTAAACAGATCCCGCTGACGTTCTGGGCGATGATGGCGGGCACGCTCGCGATCACCGGCGTGGGCGTGCTCGGCGTGTTCGGCTTCGCCGGTTTCTAATCGAAGGACGCGATCCTTGAGGCGGCGTTCGCGAGCGGCAGCGAGATGGGCCGGACCGCGTTCTATATCGGCGCCTTCGCCGCGCTGCTGACCAGCTTCTACTCGTGGCGCCTGATGTTCCTGACCTTCTGGGGCAAGCCGCGCTGGGCCGAGAGCGAGCATATCCAGCACGCCGTCCACGAAGGACATGACGATCCCGCACACGACAACCCGCCGTCGCAGGAAGACGCGGGTCATGATGTCGCGCGCCATGTTCCACATCCGGACCATGGCGACGGAACTGCCGGCTATCATCCCCACGAAAGCCCGTGGTCGATGCTGGTGCCGCTGATCCTGCTCTCGATCGGCGCGATCTTCGCGGGCTTCGTGTTCCATACCCAGTTCATCGACGAGCCGGAGTTCTGGAACGGCGCGATCGCCTATAACGAGCACCTGATCCACGCGATGCACGAAGTGCCGCTGTGGGTGAAGCTGACGGCCACCTTCGTCATGCTCATCGGCCTGTTCATCGCCTGGCTCGCCTATATCCGCGACCCCTCGATCCCGGAGAAGACCGCCACGCAGCTTGGGCCGGTCTACCGGTTCCTCTACAACAAGTGGTACTTCGACGAGCTCTATCATTTCTTGTTCGTGCGCCCTGCCTTCTGGTTCGGCCGCTTGTTCTGGAAGCGGGGTGACGAGGGCATCATCGATCGCTTCGGGCCGAACGGGATCGCCTGGGCGGTGGGCAAGGGCTCGCTGGTCGCTCGCCGCGTGCAATCCGGTTACCTCACCAGTTACGCACTCATCATGTTGCTCGGCCTGGTGGCCGCCGTCACCTGGGTGCTCTTCTGATGGAAGGCTTCCCCATTCTCTCGCTGATGCTGCTCGTCCCGATGGTCGGCGCGGTGCTGTGCCTGTTTGCGGGCGACAAGGCTGCGCGCGCCATCGCCCTCGCTGCGACGCTGGTCGATCTCGCGCTCGGCATCCTGCTGTGGGCCAACTACGACATCGGCGGCGCGCAGTGGCAGTTCACCGAACGCGCATCCATCTTTGCCGGGTTCTCCTGGGCGCTCGGGATCGACGGCATCGCGCTGATGCTGATCGTGCTCAGCGTGTTCCTGATGCCGATCTGCATCCTCGCGAGCCATTCGATCGACAAGCGCGTCGGCGAATACATGGCGACCTTCCTGTTCATGGAAGTGCTGATGATCGGCGTGTTCGCCGCGCAGGATCTGTTCCTGTTCTACATCTTCTTCGAAGCCGGCCTGATTCCGATGTATCTCATCATCGGTATTTGGGGCGGCCAGAACCGGATTTACGCGGCCTACAAGTTCTTCCTCTACACGCTGCTCGGCTCCGTGCTGATGCTGATCGCGATGTTCTGGATGGTGAACGAAGCGGGCACCACCGACATCCCGACGTTGATGGCCTACGATTTCCCCGTCCAGGCGCAGACCTGGCTGTGGCTCGCGTTCTTCGCCAGCTTTGCGGTGAAGATGCCGATGTGGCCGCTCCATACCTGGCTGCCCGATGCGCACGTGCAGGCGCCGACGGCGGGTTCGGTGATCCTGGCGGGCGTGCTGCTCAAAATGGGCGGCTACGGCTTCATCCGCTTCAGCCTGCCGATGTTCCCCGAGGCAAGCGCGCAGCTGATGTGGCTCATCTTCGCCATGTCGATGATCGCGGTCGTGGTCACCAGCCTGATCGCGCTGGTCCAGCACGACATGAAGAAGCTGATTGCCTATTCCTCGGTGGCGCACATGGCGCTTGTCACGGTCGGGCTGTTCGCCTTCAACGTACAGGGCTTCGAGGGCGCGATGATGGTCATGCTCGGCCACGGCCTCGTCTCGGGCGCGCTGTTCCTCTGCGTGGGTGTAATCTACGACCGGCTTCATACGCGTGAGATCGACCGCTACGGCGGCCTGTCGATCAACATGCCATACTACGCGCTGTTCTTCATGCTGTTCACGATGGCCAGCATCGGCCTGCCGGGAACGAGCAACTTCGTGGGTGAATTCCTGAGCCTCGCCGGCATCTACCAGGTGTCGACCTGGGTTGCCGCGGTCTGCGCCACCGGCATCATCCTGGGCGCGGCCTACATGCTCTACCTCTACTGGCGTATCGCCTTCGGCGTGCAGAAGAACGCCGACGCCGCCGCTATGCCCGACCTTTCGTGGCGCGAGTGGCTGATGCTCGGCCCGATCGCCGCCGCCGTGCTGTGGATGGGTGTTTATCCGGAAAGCTTCCTCGCGCCGATGCGGGCCGACATCCAGGCGCTCGACGCCCGGGTTGCGCGCGCCAAGCCGGCCGGGGACTCGAACCTCGTGATGGGGGCCGCCACTTCGACCACGACCGACGCGCCTGAGGGAGCGCACTGATGGATTTCGCCGTTTCCCTCAGCCTGATCCTGCCTGAGATCGTTCTCTCGCTGAGCGCTCTCTTGCTGCTGCTTGTCGCCGCCTGGGTGGGTGACCGGGCCTCGGGCGCAATTACCATCATCGGCTGTATGGTGCTCGCAGCGTGCTTCGCACTCGTTGCGCCGGCCGTCTGTGCGGGTGCTTCGGGGCAGGACACGGTGGCGTTCATGGGCCAGTTCCGCGCCGACGCCTTTGCCGGCCTCGCCAAGTTGATGATCTACGCCGCCAGCGGCGCGGCGCTCGTCGTCGCCCCCGCGTTCTTCGGCCGCATCGGCGCGATGCGGGCCGAATATCCGGTGCTGATCCTCCTCGCCGCGCTCGGCATGAGCATCATGGTCTCCGCCAGCGACCTGATGACGCTCTACATTGGGCTCGAGCTCAACTCGCTAGCGGGCTACGTGCTCGCCGCGTTCCTGCGCACCGACGGGCGCTCAGCCGAGGCGGGCCTCAAGTACTTCGTGCTGGGCGCGCTCGCCAGCGGCATCCTCCTGTTCGGCATGAGCCTGACCTACGGGTTCACCGGTACGACTAACTTCGAAGGGGTGCGCGCGGCGCTGGGTAACGACCTTTCCGCAGGCGCGCTGTTCGGCTTGATCTTCGTGCTGGCGGGCCTCGCGTTCAAGATCAGCGCCGTGCCGTTCCACATGTGGACGCCGGACGTCTACGAGGGCGCCCCCACTCCGGTGACGACCTTCTTCGCCAGCGCGCCCAAGGTCGCGTCGATCGCGTTGCTCACGCGCGTTATGTTCGAGGCGTTCGGCGCGCACGTCGACGCCTGGCAGCAAGTGGTGATCTTCGCCGCGCTCGCGTCGATCGTGGTCGGTGCGCTGGGGGCAATCGGCCAGGCCAACATCAAGCGATTCCTAGCATACTCCTCGATCAACAACGTCGGTTTCATCCTGATCGGCCTGGCCACGGGCACGGCCGCCGGGGCCAGCGCAATGCTGGTCTATCTGGCGATCTATGTCGCGATGACCGTCGGCAGCTTCGTCGCGGTGGCCATGCTGAAGGACGAAAACGGAGAGCCGATCGAGGCGATTCCTCAGATGGCAGGGCTTTCGCGCACGCGTCCCGCGCTCGCCTGGTGCCTGATGATTCTGATGTTCAGCCTGGCCGGCATCCCGCCTCTGTTCGGGTTCTGGGGCAAGTTCGTGGTGTTCCAGGCCGCGGTCGAGGCCGACCTCCTCGCGCTTGCGTTCCTCGGCATCGCGGCATCCGTGCTGGCGGCCTATTACTACATCAAGATCGTCAAGATCATGTTCTTCGACGATCCGGCTGACACGATCCGCGGCAAGAGCGACTGGGCCCACTGGGCGCTGCTGGCGATCAGCACGGTCGCGGTCTCGCCGTTCGGTTATCTGCTGACTGGGCCCTTGGGAGAACTCGCGGACGGCGCGGCCGCGGCATTGCTTCTCGCCGCTTGAGTTGACCGTTCACCTCCAGATCGTACCCGAGACCGGCTCCACGAACGCGGACCTGCTGGCGCGACACGCCGCGGGCGAGCCCGTCCGAGAGGGCCACTGGCTGATTGCTAATCGCCAGAGGGCTGGGCGCGGCCGGCAGGGTCGATCCTGGCTCGATGGACCCGGTAACTTCATGGGCTCGACAGCCGTTGCGCTCGGGGCAGGGGACGCGGCGCCCGCCGGACTGTCCTTCGTCGCTGCGCTGGCTGTCTACGAGGCACTGGTGGGACACGTTGCGTCCCCGCGCTCTCTCTCCCTCAAGTGGCCGAACGACGTGCTGCTGAGCCAACGGAAGGTTGCCGGCATACTGCTCGAGCGGGCTGGCGATGTCGCGGTGATCGGCATTGGCGTGAACCTCTCCACGGCTCCTGCTCTCGCCGATCGTGTCGCCGGGAACCTGCGTTCGCTCGGCCCGGCGCCCGCGCGCGATAGCTTCGCCCGCGATCTCGCCGTCTCGTTCGACCGCGAGCTCGGGCGGTGGCGCCAGTTCGGCCTCGAGGCCATCCTTTCGCGTTGGCTCGCCGCCGCGCATCCGGGGGGGTCTGCGCTGACGGTCCACGGCGCGGACGGGGCCCGGCTTTCGGGCATGTTCGACGGCCTCGAGCCCGACGGTGCGCTGCGGCTTTGCTTGGCGGACGGGGCGGTCCGTGTCATCCACGCCGGCGACGTGACGCTGCAAGGAAACTGAGCGATGCTGCTCGCGGTCGATGCCGGCAACACCAACGTGGTCTTCGCGCTTTTCGAGGGACGGGAGATCCGTGCCCGCTGGCGCATTGCGACCGATCCCCGCAGGACCGGGGACGAGTATGCGGTCTGGCTGCTCCAGCTCATGGAAATCGAGGGCATCGACCGGGAGGCGGTGACGCGGATGATCGTCGGCACCGTGGTACCGCGCGCCCGGCATAATCTGGAAGTGCTCGGCGAGAAGTATTTCGGCATCAGCCCGATGTTCGCGGGCGAGGGCGGGGCGGCCTGGGATTTTCCGATCGACGTCGATGAACCACGCTCGCTCGGTGCGGACCGCGCGCTCAATGCGATAGCCGCGCATGCGGCCCATCCGGGCGACCTCATCGTGATCGATTTCGGCACCGCGACGACTTTCGACGTCGTGGACTTCAACGGCGCCTACAAGGGCGGGATCATCGCACCCGGGATAAATCTGTCGCTGGACGCGCTGGTCAACAACACCGCCAAGCTGCCGCGTATCGCCATCGAGGCACCGCGCAATCGCAGCGTGACGGGGCGCAACACCGAGGACCAAATGCTGATTGGCGTATTTTGGGGTTATGTGGCGATGATGGAAGGGCTGATCGCCCGTCTGCGCGCCGAGATCGGCCGGCCGGCCAAGGTCATCGCCACTGGCGGCCTCGCGCTTTTGTTCGACAAGCATACGGAGATATTCGACTCAGTGGATACCGATCTCACTCTCACGGGCCTCGCCCATCTCGCCGATCGCGCTTCGGCCAAATGAGGAAGGATTTCACTCCCGAGGAGGAGCTGCTGTTCCTCGCGCTCGGCGGATCGGGCGAGATCGGCATGAACGTCAATCTCTACGGCTGCCGCGGCAAGTGGATGATGGTCGATCTCGGCATGAGCTTCGGCGCCGCCGAGTACCCGGGTACCGAGCTGATGTTCGCCGATCCCGAGTTCATCGAACAGCGCTCGGACGACCTTCTCGGGATCGTGCTGACTCACGCCCACGAGGATCACATCGGCGCGGTACCCTATTTCGCGGCGGACCTGGGCGTGCCGCTTTACGCGACGCCGTTCACCGCCGACCTGGTGCTGCGCAAGCTGGAGGAAGCCGGCCTTGCCAATGAGGTGGAGCTCAACGTTATCGACCGCGAGCACGGTTCGATCCGTCTCGGGCCCTTCGAGGTGACCTATATTCCGCTCTCGCATTCGATCGCCGAAGGTAACGCGCTGCTGATCGAAACCCCGTTCGGGCGCGTGTTTCACACCGGTGACTGGAAGCTCGACGAGGAGCCGCTGATCGGCGTACCCGCGACCGAGGAAGAGCTCATGCAGATGGGCGATGAGGGCGTGCTCGCGCTCGTTTGCGATTCGACCAACGTGTTCAACCCGGAGTCCTCGGGCTCGGAGGGCGAGGTCTATCGCGGACTGCTCGAGGAAGTGCACAGCCACGCCGGCAAGCGGGTGCTGGTCACGACGTTCGCCTCTAACGTCGCGCGCTTGCAGACGCTGGGCCGCATCGCGCACCAGACCGGCCGCGAATTGTGCGTGGCGGGCCGGTCGCTCGACCGGATCATCGAGGTGGCGCAGGATAACGGCTATCTGCAGGACTTCCCGAAGACGGTCGATTTCGACACCGCGATGGCGCTGCCGCGGGGCAAGGTCATGATCCTCGCGACCGGCGGTCAGGGTGAGCCGCGCGCCGCGCTGGCGCGAATCGCCGAGGACCAGCATCCCATCAGCCTGACCGAGGGCGATGTCGTGCTGTTCTCGAGCCGGCAGATTCCTGGGAACGAGATCGCCATCGGCCGCATCCAGAACATGCTCGCGCATCGCGGGGTGGTGATGGTCACCGACCGGCAGAGCATGATCCACGTCTCGGGCCATCCCGGGCGGCCGGACCTCGAAGCGATCTACCGCTGGCTGAAGCCGGAGATACTGGTGCCCGTCCACGGCGAGATCCGCCATATGTCCGAGCAGGCCCGGCTCGGGCGGACGAACGGCATTCCGCACGCGGTGTTCCAGAAGAACGGCGACATCGTCCGTCTGGCGCCAGGCAAGCCAGGCAAGCTCGCCGAAGTGCGGGCAGGGCGCCTCGTGCTCGACGGCGACATCATCGTCCCCTCCGACGGCGAGGCGATCACGATGCGCCGCCGCCTCGCGCGCGACGGCCTCCTCGTCGTCGCGCTCGATGGCCGGGGTGGGGCGCAAGTCCACGGCATCGGCATGCCGCTCGACGAGGACTACGACGAATTCGTCGCCGAGGCCGAGCGCGACGTGGCCGAGGCGCTGCGCAAGCTCAAGGGCGCCAACGCTCGCGATGCATCCGCCGTCGAGGAGGCCGCTCGCCTGGCCGCCCGCCGCGCGGCGCAAAGGTGGTCGGGCAAGAA
>JAEZCZ010000109.1 GCA_023433305.1 Pseudomonadota bacterium
TCCGAATTGCCCTCCCCCAGCAATTACTCAGACATAACGTCCAGTGATAGCGCTATCAATAGCTTTTTGTCCGAGTTAATATGGGCAGTGTTGGATTTCGGGTCGGGAGCTGCCAGTCTTCAGTGGCCAGGCGCAGACCAGAGGTCGCGCGGCGGCAGGGGAGCGAGACATCGATGGAATTGGTAGCTCTAAGTCCTGTGGATCACCGCGATCTCGCGATACGTTCCGTAGCCTCGGAAACACGCCGCTTCACCGAAATAGTCGCGTCCGAGTTTGCGGCCGCCGCCGTTTGCTGCCCGATCTTCTTCACCAAGAACGCCGAGACGGGCGAACTGTACGCCGGTGCGCTGTTCGGTTTCGCGGAGGGATCGAGTCTCACCGGCGGCGAAGCCGATGGCATCGATCCGTTCGTCTCGCTCGATCGCAAGCGCGCGGGCTTTTTCATCGCCGGCGACAGTATCGCGATCGACGAGACGCACCCCCGGTTCACACGCACGGGAGGCGAGCCGCTTTTCCAATCCGACGGAACCCCGGCGCCAGCGCTGCGGGCGATTCAGGGCGTTCTCACGCAGCTCCACACCGGAAAGCTAGAGACGACCGCTTTCATAGACGCCATGATGACGCTGCGACTGATCGAGCCCATCGACATATCGCTCAGCTTCGACGACGGACAGAAATTGTCGCTGCAAGGCCTCTATACGATCGGCCTCGACGGGTTGAACGATCTCGACGACAAGACCGTGCTGTCGCTGTTCCGTGCCGGCCACCTGCAACTTGCCTACACCGTGGCGCTTTCTTCTCGGCAACTGCCGGTCATGGCGGCTCGCCATAACGCCCGGCTTTCGAAGCGATGACATCGCGGCTCTCGCGCTCGGTTCGCGAGGCGCCGGCGGAGGAGGCGCTGGACGAGCGCTTGCTGGCGTCATGCGCGCCGGTCGTGTTCCGAGGTCTGTGCAAGGACTGGCCAGTGGTGAGAGAAGCCGAGCGCTCTCTTGACGCGCTCGCCGCCTATCTGGCCCGCTTCGAGGCGGGTCATCAAGCGCAGGGCTTCATCGCGCCTCCGGAAGTGGCGGGTCGCTATTTCTACTCCGACGACATGGAAGGATTCAATTTCCGACGCGAGACGATATCCGTTTCCGGCGCCCTCGAACGAGCCCGGCAGGGGGGCAGCGAATCGGTCTATCTCGGCTCCGTTCCGGTCGCGCTTCACCTTCCCGGTTTCGAGCGCGAAAACGCGCTCGACGTGATGGCAGCCGAGGTCGAGCCGCGGATCTGGCTGGGCAACCGGTCCCATGTCTCGTGCCATTTCGACACATACGACAACCTGGCCTGCATCATCGCGGGGCGCCGCCGTTTCACACTCTATCCGCCGGAGCTGATCGGCGACCTCTACGTCGGGCCGATCGACAACACGATGGCCGGCCAGCCGGTCGCGCTGGCGGTGTCGAGCTTGGAGGGGGATACCCGCTACTCGCGCTTCGAAGCGGTCCGTGACTGCGCTCTTACGGTGGAGCTGGCACCGGGCGACGCGCTCTACCTGCCCAAGTTATGGTGGCATGAGGTGGTCGCAACGGGCGACGTGAATGTCTTGGTCAACTATTGGTGGGATGCCTTCCGCCAAGGTCCGGACGCCCCCTTCACGGTCATGATGCTGGCGATGATCGCCCTGGCCGAACGGCCACCGGGTGAACGCGCCGCCTGGCAATCTTTCTTCGAGCATTATGTCTTCAGGCCCGATGGGCACCCGCTTCGCCATCTGCCGGAGAAGCACCACGGCATTCTTGGGCGGATAGACCGCGACAGGTACGCCCAATTGAGAGCCATGATCATGAAGCAACTGCGACAATGACCAGCTCACTATCTTTTTATTTGTAGGACAATTGACGGCCACCAAATCGCCCGGTTACTCTTGACCCTGAAATGACGCCGCCGCCCAGCAGAGGGCGGACAAACCATTGGCGTCGAGCCTGAGGGGGTCGAGTTTGTCCGAGGGAAACCCGCATTCGCGCATCGGCGCACGTTCGCGTTCTGGCCGGCTCGCCACAGCGCTCGCGTTGAGCTTCGCCTGGCCGGGTGGAATCGCGGCTGCGCAATCGGCTGCGCCGGTTCCACCGTTGTCCGAGTATTTCGCCCCTGCCTCAACGGGGCCTTCGTCTCCCGACCAAGACGGCTTCATTCGCCGTTGGCTCGTCCTCGAGCCCATCGTGAAGCCCAATCCGACCAACATTGTGTTCACCGGAAGCTATGTCCGCCAGGCATTATCGCCGGAGACCTACCCCGAGGACTTCACCGCCATTCCTCGGGCGGGCCAGACCGCCGGGCCGGCCGCTCCCCTGAAGTGGCACGCGCTCGATTCGAAATTTTGGGACGTGAAGCTGTTCAACTTCGCGCAGTCGCTCGGAAAGCAGAAATACGGCGTCGTGTTCTGGGCCGTCACCGTGATCGACAGCCCGCGAGAGATGAAGAACGTACGCCTCGCTGTGGGGTCCAATTCGGCTTCCCGCTGGTGGCTCAACGGTGAAGTGGCAGCGGAATTGTTCGACGACCGTCGGATGGTGATGGACGACGTGCTGTCCGACCGTGTCACCTTGCGCAAGGGGCGCAACGTTATCCGCGGCGCCGTCATCAACGGTCCGGGCCTGAGCGATTTCTGCGTGCGGTTGCTCGATGAAGGCGGCGAACCGATCCGCGACGTGAAGATCGACATACTGCGGTCGGGAGAAAACGCATGAAGCGAGCTCTCAAGGCAGCGCGCCGTGCCGCGTCGATCGCGAGCATCGGGGCTCTCGCGCAAGCGCTTGCATCGCCCGCGGCGGCCCAGCTCGAAGGCGACGTGTTCATCCACGATCCGTCAACCGTCGTCCTGTCGGATGGCAAATGGTACACCTTCGGCACCCGCGGCGGCGGCCTGGTGTCGGAAGACGGCTGGACATGGTCGGATGGCCCGGTGCGTCCGGGAGGCGGTGTGGCCCCCGACGTGATCAAGATCGGTGATCGCTATTACGTCGCCTACGCCATCGGCGGCGGGGGGCTGAACGGCGGACACGCCAGCGACGTCAAGATCATGTGGACCAAGACGCTGGATCCCACTTCCCCCGACTTCGAATATCACGAGGTCGGAACGGTGGCATCGAGCGACGGGGTCGAGAGCAACGATGCGATCGATCCCGCATTTCTGTTGGTCGATGGCCGGCTGTGGTTGAGCTATGGCACCTACTTCGGCACGATCCGCATTGTCGAACTCGATCCCGCGACCGGCCAGCGCATCGCGGGCAACGAACCTGTCGACGTGGCGATCGACATGGAGGCTACCGCGCTTCTTCATCGCGACGGATGGTATTATCTCCTCGGCACTCACGGCACCTGCTGCGACGGCCCCAACTCCACCTACAACATCCGCGTGGGGCGATCGCGCAACGTGCTGGGTCCGTATGTCGACCACATGGGCATTCCATTGCTTCGCGGTGGCGGCAAGCTCGTCGCGGCGGCCCGTGGCCGCATGATCGGCGCCGGCCATTTCGGACTCATCGATCTCGGCGGCGGCATCGAGAAATTCTCGATGCATTACGAAGCGGACATGGATCGCAGCGGGCGCAGCGTGCTGGCGATCGAGCCGCTTCTCTGGCGAGATGGCTGGCCCGTGGGCGGCAGCAATGTGAAGCCGGGAACGTACGAAATCCAGTCCGAGCGCAGCGGTAACGCGCTGCAATTGAGAACCGACTTCGTCCGTATTCAGTTCGACGCGCGGCGCAGCTTCATGGCCGGTCCGGACGACCCCGTTGCGCCCTTGCCCAACCAGACGTTGGAGCAGAACAGCGCCGTTTGGCCCGAAGGGGCTATACCAGTCGACCTCTCGGCTTACATGGTCCGCCCGAACCAGCATTGGACTATAGGGCCCGTGGAAGGCGCGGGGGGCTATTTCGGCGCGCCCTATTACAGCATCAAGGTGGCGGGGACGGACCGCGCGCTTGCGGTGCGCGATGACGGTCTCGAGGTGGAGACGGTGCCGAGCTTCAGCGGATCGGAGGCGCAGTTGTGGCGCATCGATCAACTCACCGACGGCACCTACCGGATTACACCGAAGAAGCAGGACGACGGCGCTGATCTGGCCCTCGTCGCGATCGGGACCAGCACGCCGAGCCTGACCCGCTTCGACCCTGCAAGCGCCGCAGGGCGATGGCGCTTCCACTCCCCCGAATGACTTGTCCAGCTCCGAAAGGGCAATTGCCATGATGAACAGGCGAATTTCCACCCTTAGGCTCGCCGGCTTCGGCGCCTTCGCTTCCCTCCTTGTCGGCCTCGCTACCGTTCCCGCGGTTGCGCAAGACGATGCCATGACGGCAATCGAAGCTCCCGCACAGCCCGACGCGATCCCACTCGGCACGGGCCCTCTACCTGATGCGCGCACGCCTGAATCGTGGCACAGCCAGTACGGCAGCATGTTCGCACGCAACGTGACCGAGGCCACGCTCACGCCCTTCCTGCCGCCACCAGGAAAAGCGAGCGGCGCGGCGGTGATCGTGGCGCCCGGTGGCGGCTTTCGCAGCCTTTCGATGGAGAACGAGGGCTGGGATGTCGCCCGCGCGCTTGCGGACCGCGGTGTGACTGCTTTCGTACTCAAGTATCGGCTGAACCAGACGCCAGCCGATCTCCAGGAATTCGCCCGGCCGCCACAATCGCCGGGCGCCGCGCCCCGCCCCCCGCGCGCCTCGCCCGACCGCGCGGCCGCAGGCATGGCTCCCCAGCTCGCCGACGCCCGCGCCGCGTTCGAGCTGGTGCGATCGCGCGCGGACGAATGGAAAGTCGATCGCGACCGGATCGGCATGATCGGATTCTCGGCCGGCGCGATGCTGACAATGACGACGGCGCTGAATGTGCGCGAAGCCGCGCCCGCTTTCCTGGGCGACATCTACGGCCCGTTGAGCGCCGTCGAGGTTCCAGCCGACGCGCCACCCTTGTTCGTCGCGCTTGCAGCTGACGATCCGCTGTTTCCCGAAACGGACTTCGGTCTAATCCAGAGCTGGCGAGCAGCGGAGCGCCCGGTGGAATTCCATTACTACGAACAGGGCGGCCACGGCTTCGGCATGTATCCGAAGGACACGACCAGCACCGGATGGTTCGAGGCTTTCGTGAGCTGGCTGGACATGCACGGAATGCTGAAGCCGAAGGAGTGACGGCCCCTTCGGCTCCCGCGAGCAATCAATCCTTGGCCGGAATCTTGTCGAATTCGGCCTGGATCTTGGCCAGGTTTTCGTCGCTGAGCGCTACGGGCTCGTACTGCTGAATGGCTTTGAGTGTCAGCGAGCGACCAGCGGACTGAAACATGTCGTTGGCATAGACGGTCGGGATCAGCTTCTTCAGCACCTCCGCGGCCGCCGGGTCGTCAAGCAGCTTGCCGACCAAAGTGTCCGCTACCGAGTAGTGGGCCGCTTTCGTTGCTGCCGCCTCTTGCGCCGCGACTGGCATGGCCATGGCGGGAACAAGCCCAGCGAGCAGGACCGCTCGGAATGCCGTGGTAAATTTGCGCATCGTGTATCCCCTCTCAACGGTAGCGCTCGCCGGCTGAATGCGCGAACGAGTCGCATTATTCCTACACTAGAGAATTTCAGCTTCCCATCAACTCTGCGTCGACCTTCGTTCGTCGCCGCGACCTGCCTCGCACCTTCGCTGTTGCCCGTTCGAATTTAATTCCTTACGGTAGGAATATCCGAACGGCAAAAGCCGCAGATGGGGAGGATTCGCATGAAAGCTCTACTAGGTTCAACGGTGGCCGTCGCAGCGCTTGCGTGGCCTTTCACCCTCCACGCCCAGGAAGCGGTGCCGGTTCCGCAAACCACACCCGAGGCGAACGCGCCCCAGGGTGCGGCAGTGTCTCCAGTGTCACCCGAGGAAGACACCGGCCTGGGCGACATCATCGTCACCGCCCAGCGCGTCGAAGAGAGCAGCCAGCGCGCTCCGTTGGCGATCGACGTCGTCACGCCGCAGGAACTGGTTCGTCAGAACGTCATTCGGGCCGAGGATCTGTCGCGAACGACGCCCGCGCTGTCCGCCACCGGTAGTACCGGCGGACCGACGACGGTGTTCTTCGTCCGGGGTGTCGGCAACACCACGGTCAACGCCTACTCGGACCCTGCTATCTCCTTCAACTACGACGGGGTGTATATCGGGCGGCCCAGCTCGACCTCGGGCGTGTTCTACGACTTACAGCGCGTAGAAGTGCTGAAAGGCCCGCAGGGCACGCTCTACGGCCGGAACGCCACCGCCGGCGCCATCAACGTGATTCCCAACCGCCCGAAAATCGGAGAGCTCGGCGCCGAGTTTTCCGCTGGATTTGGCAATTACGACTGGCTTACGGGCCAAGCGGCGATGAACCTCCCCGTTGGCGAAAACGTCGCCGTGCGCGTCGCCGGATCGATGTCCCATCGCGACGGCTTCCAAAGCGACGGCACCGGGAAGCAGCGCGAATACGCGGGTCGTGCTCAAATCTATGCCGAGCCCACCGACCGGCTCAACCTGCGCCTCGGTTTCGACATGTCGCACCAAGGCGGGAGCAGCGTCAGCGGCTTCTATCTCGGAGCGGTCGACCCGATCTTCGGGCCGACGGGGTTTGCCGGCTACAACTTCACGCCCACCGGCTTTTCGCCGCAGCAGGGCTTGCTCGACCCCGCCTCCAATGCTTTGCTTGCCTCACGCTTCATCTCGTCGGTGGGGCGCACAGGCGCTGTGGTCGATGGTGTCCCGTACAACGACAACGATTACTGGGGCGTCACCGCAGAGCTCAACTACGAAACCGATGCTGGCACCCTGACCATCCAGCCCGCCTATCGCGAGGCTGACCTGGAATACTTGTTCAATGGCGTGTTCCGCGCCGGCTTCACCGCTGAGAAGGACAAGCAAACCAGCGTGGAGGCCCGCTGGGCCGGGGATCTTGGCTCGTCCATCGACTACCTCGTCGGCGCGATGTATTTCGATGAGGATATCTCCGCGCGAGCGATCTACAATCAGCAGACGCTGTCCCCCTACCAAAGCTTCACCACCGGTACGGAATCGTGGGCGGGCTTCGGCAAGTTCACCGTTCACGCCACCGATGCACTGAGCTTCACGGTTGGCGGCCGCTATACGTCCGACAAAAAGCGGTTCGACGGAACCTCCAACGTGTACATCCTGTTCTGCGGCAATCCCGCGCCGCCGCAGGATTTCTGTCCCAGTTTGCCGTTCATCCCGCTCGCCGAGACCGAGGCCGAACTGGTCGATTTTTACACTTCGCGCGGCATCCCGATTACACCGGTTCCGCTCTTCGTGCTGCCGCCGGTAGCGGGCGGATCGCAGACGGCGCCTTTCGTGCTGCGCTCCCCCATCGTGATCGATTCGGCGATCAAGAACGACAAGTTCACTTACCGCCTGGCCGCTCAATACGATCTCACGCCGCGGAACATGATCTACGCGAGCTTCGAGACCGGCTATCACGCCGGCGGCTTCTCGTTCGCTCGGGGCGTCGAGACCTACCGGCCTGAAAGCATCAAGGCTTACACGATCGGCAGCAAGAACCGTTTCCTGGGCAACACGCTGCAGCTCAACCTCGAAGCGTTCCTTTGGAAGTACAAGGATCAGCAGTTCAGCCAGTTCGGATACGACCTAGGCACGCCGCCAGCGACGGTCTTCCTTACGCGCAACATCGGCAACAGCACGATCAAGGGCGTAGATCTCGACCTTGAACTCAGGGCGACCCGCAACACGAGGCTTTCGGCCGCCGTGCAATATCTCGATACCGAGTACGACAGCTTCACTTACTTCGTGCCCAACCAGGGCCTGCCGCCCAACACGACTTGTGGCTATGCTCCGACGACCCAGTCGGTGAACGGAACCACGATCAATGTGTTTGAGATCGATTGCTCGGGGAAACGGGCGTTCAACTCGCCGCGCTGGTCGTTCAACCTGAATGCGGAACAAACGATTCCATTCGATGCGTTCCGCGTCGTGCTTCAGGCCGGCACACGCTATCGAGGCACGAGCTACTCGACCGCAGACTACCTGCCCTACCTTCGCTCGCGCGCCAATTTCGTCAGCGATGCATCGATCACCTTCGCCGACCACGACGACTCGATGTTCCTGAGCCTGTATGTTCGCAATATCGAAGACAGCCAGCGACAACTCGGTGGCACCGCCAATGCCGGCGGGCTGATTGCCTCCGCAGTCGAGCAGCCCCGCACTTACGGCATCCGGCTCGGCGGAAAGTTCTGAATCAAGCGCCCGACGCGGGCGGAAACGGAGAATGCTATGACGGCTAGAGTAAGCGACCTCCACTACGTGGGGCTTGCAGTGCCGGACTTGGAGGCGGAACGCGAATTCTTCTCGAGCACCTGGGGACTCGTCGAAGTGGGCGAGCAGGACGGCAAGGTCTACCTCGCCGCGGAAGGATCGCCGCATCCCTTCGTCATCCGGCTGCGGCAGGACGCCGAAAAGAAGACCGACCTGATCGGTTTCTCCGCGGACTCTCGCGCCGACGTCGACGCGCTGTTTGGCCAAGTCCAATCGGCGGGGGCGAAAATAATTTCGGAACCCGCTCCGGCCGAGGGGCCCGCGGGTGGGTACGCCTTCCGCTTCTTCGACCCCGACGGCCGCGCGGTCGAGGTGATTTGCGACACCAAGCAGCGCCAGCACCGCTTGCTGGAAAAGGGCGAGGCCATTCCCATCGGGCTCAGCCACGTGGTGCTGCACACCCCCGACATTGGTAAGCTGGAAGCCTTCTACCGCGACGCGCTCGGGTTTCGGCTGTCGGACTGGATCGGCCAGTTCATGGTATTCCTGCGCTGCAACGCGGCTCACCACCGCCTCGCGATTCTGCCGGGGCCGCCAGCGCTCAACCACGTCGCCTTCGATGTCAGCTCGGTCGACGAATTAATGCGCGGGCTCGCCCGGTTGCACGAGAAGGGAGTCAAGTTGTCGTGGGGACCGGGGCGCCATACGGCCGGCAACAACACCTTCACTTACTACCTGACGCCCAACGGCAATGCCGTGGAGTACACATCCGATCTCGAGGAAGTGGACGAGGATACCTGGCAGCCGACGGTCTACGAGGCTACGCCTGCCATCACCGACCAGTGGGGCACGGGGCGCATAATCACCGGCAACGTTCCGCATGCGGAGATGAGCCCCGACAAGGGCCTGTGGCAAGTACCGGCCTGAGCACGGGTCGCGGAGGGGTGCAATGATCGGGAAGGCTTTGGTGATCGGTGGCGGCGTCGGCGGAATGAGCGCGGCGCTCGCGCTGGCCGGCCGCGGCGTGGAAGTCGAGCTGGCCGATGCGGATCCGGATTGGCGCTCCTACGGAGCGGGAATCAGCGTAACGGGGCTATCGCTGCGCGCTTTCGCAGATCTGGGCATACTTGATGAGGTGCGCGAGAAGGGCTTCGTCGGCGCCGGAATTCGCCTCAGGGCAGCCGACGGCGGCGTCATCATGGAAACGCCGCCGATACCCACCGACGCCCCTCCTGTCGCCCGCAGCGGCGGAATCATGCGGCCGATCCTGCATGCGATCATGTCGCGTCGGGTACGCG
>JAEZCZ010000007.1 GCA_023433305.1 Pseudomonadota bacterium
AAACCCCCCACGGGCGCCCCCCGGGGTGGGGGGGGGGTCCCGCTGCTCCCTTACCGCCCGCGAAAAGAGCGGGATCCCGGATCAAGTCCGGGATGACGAAGGAACGAAATCATGACCAAGCCCAAAGTCCTCATCTCGGACAAGATGGACCCCAACGCCGCACGCATTTTCGAGGAGCGCGGCTGCGAGGTCGACGTGAAGCCGGGCATGACGCCCGACGAGCTCAAGGCGGTGATCGGACAGTACGACGGCCTTGCGATCCGCTCGGCCACCAAGGTGACCAAGGAGATCATCGACGCGGCCACCAACCTCAAGGTCATCGGCCGCGCGGGCATCGGTGTCGACAACGTCGACATCCCTTACGCCTCGTCGAAGGGCGTGGTGGTGATGAACACGCCGTTCGGCAACTCGATCACCACGGCCGAGCACGCGATCGCGCTGATGTTCGCGCTCGCTCGCCAGCTGCCCGAAGCCAACGAACAGACCCAGGCGGGCAAGTGGCCCAAGAACGACTTCATGGGCGTCGAAGTCACCGGCAAGACGCTCGGCCTGATCGGCGCCGGCAACATCGGCTCGATCGTCGCCGACCGCGCGCTCGGCCTGCGGATGAAGGTGATTGCCTACGATCCGTTCCTGTCGCCCGATCGCGCGATCGAGATGGGCGTCGAGAAGGTCGAACTCGACGATCTGCTCGCACGGGCGGACTTCATCACGCTGCACACGCCGCTGACCGACCAGACCCGCAACATCCTGAGCCGCGACAATCTCGCGAAGACCAAGAAGGGCGTGCGTATCGTCAACTGCGCGCGCGGCGGCCTGATCGACGAGGAAGCGCTCAAGGAAGGGCTCGAGTCGGGCCACATCGCCGGTGCCGCGCTCGACGTGTTCGCCACCGAGCCGGCCAAGGAGCACGCGCTCTTCGGAACGCCGGGCTTCGTCGCGACCCCGCACCTCGGCGCCTCGACCAACGAGGCGCAGGTCAACGTGGCGCTGCAGGTGGCCGAACAGATCGCCGACTTCCTCGTCAACGGCGGGGTGACCAATGCCCTCAACATGCCGAGCCTGTCGGCCGAGGAAGCGCCCAAGCTGAAGCCCTACATGGGCCTCGCCGAAAAGCTCGGCAGCCTCGTCGGGCAGCTCGCGCACGGCAACCTCGACAAGATCTCGATCGAGGTCGAAGGGGCCGCGGCCGAGCTCAACCCCAAGCCGATCACCGGAGCGGTGCTCGCGGGGCTGATGAAGAACTATTCGGACACCGTGAACATGGTCAACGCGCCGTTCCTCGCCAAGGAACGCGGGCTCGACGTGCGCGAGGTGCGTCACGACCGCGAGGGCGTGTACCACACGCTCATCCGCGTCACCGTGGCGACCAGCCGCGGCGATCGTTCGGTCGCGGGCACGCTGTTCGGCACTCAGGCGCGTCTCGTCGAGATCTTCGGCATCGGCATCGAGGCGGACCTCGAAGGCAACATGCTCTACATCGTCAACGAAGACGCCCCGGGCTTCATCGGTCGTCTCGGCTCGCTGCTCGGTGAGGAAGGCATCAACATCGGCACTTTCCATCTCGGGCGCCGCGAGGCGGGCGGGGAAGCCGTGCTGCTGCTGAGCGTCGACCAGCCGATCCCGCCGGTGGTCATCGATCGCGCCTGCCAGTTGCAGGGCGTCAAGGTGGTCAAGGCGCTGGCGTTCTGACCATCCGCATCGCGGATCATCATCCCGACGGAAGCAGGGAACTCGCGCGACGGTTTCCGGCCTGAGGCGCGAGTTCCCGGCGTTTGCCGGGATGACGATGACAGCGGGCAAACGCCGCGCTAGGGGGCACCGATGATCGATCCCGCTGCCGACCTTCTGCCCGAGGGGCTCGAGGACCGCCTGCCGCAAAGCACCGCGGCGGCGGTCCGGATCGAGCGTGCGTTGGTCGGCGTGCTCGACGCGCACGGCTACGACCGCGTGCGGCCACCGCTGATCGAGTTCATGCAGTCGATCGCACGGCGCATGGACGGCGTGAAGACACGCAAGCTGTTCCGTTTCGTGGACCCGCGCAGCCTGCGCACGCTGGCGCTGCGTTCGGACATGACTCCGCAGGTCGGGAGGATCTCGGCAACGGGCCTCGCCGGCAAGCCTCGCCCACTGCGCTTGTGCTACGCTGGGCAGGTTGTTCGGATCGCGGGCGACCAGCTCGATCCGCGGCGCGAGGCGCTGCAGGTCGGTGCGGAATTGATCGGCAGCGACACGGTGGCCGCCGCCGCCGAGATCGTCGAATTGGCGATCGCCTCGCTCGAAGCGGCCGGCGCAAAGGGAATCTCGGTCGATTTTGCGCTCCCCGATCTGGTCGACACGCTGGCCGCCAGCGAGTTTCCGCTCGACGCCGCGCAAGTTGGCGCAGTGCGGCGCGAACTCGACGCGAAGGACGCTGGCGCATTGCGCGAAGCGGGGGGCGAGGCCTACGTGCCGCTGCTTTACGCCAGCGGCCCGTTCGACGAGGCAATCGAGAAGCTCGCGCTGATCGACGCGAAAGGAGCCCTCGCCAGTCGCATTGCCGGCTTGCGGCAGATCGCCTCCCGCGTTGCGGGCCGTACGCGGCTGACGCTCGATCCGGCCGAGCGGCATGGCTTCGAATACCAGACCTGGTTCGGCTTCACGGTCTACGCCGAAGGCGTGCGCGGCACCCTGGGGCGCGGCGGGACCTACCTCATCGGTGGGACCGACGAAGTCGCGACCGGCTTTTCGCTCTATCCCGAAGAATTGGTCGAGGCCGTCAAGGCCGAGGAACCGAGGCGCAAGACCGTGTTTTTGCCACTTGGCCACGACGCCGAAGCGGCGAACCGGCTCCGCAGCGAAGGTTGGCGCACGGTCGCGGCGCTGTCCGACAGCGAGGATGCGGCGGCGCTCGGCTGCTCCCACCGCCTTGAAGCGGCAGGCCCGGTCGCTCTCTAGTCGAAAACCCGGTCCAGAAACGCGTCGACTGCTTGGGTCGGCGGATAGCTTTCATCACCGAGCTTTCGGTTGATTTCCGCATGGCCGCGCATGCCTTTGCCCGGAAACCCGCGCACTTCGACGGGCGTTCCCGCCTGGCGCAATGCCGCGCCGAGCGCCTCGCTTTGGCGCGTGCCGTCCTCGCGATCGACATGGAGGATCAGGAATGCGGGAGCATTGGGCGCGGCGGCCTGGGCGGTCGGTGAAAGCTTCGTCTGGCGCTCCGGAGCCGCGCCGAACGCCTGGCGATATACGCGCCGCATCACGCGCGGGCCTTCCTCGAGTTGGGTGGGGGCGTGGTACGCCGCACCGTCCATGAGGACGACACCGTCGATGTCGTCAAACGTCATCCCGGCGCCGAGCAGGTAGGTTTCGTCGGTGCCGACGAGCGCCGCGAGGTGGGCGCCGGCGCTATGGCCGACGAGCGCGATGCGGGTCGGGTCGAAGCCCAGCGAATCGGCCTCAGCCTTGAGCCGCGCGATCGCCCGGGCGATGTCCTCCGCCTGCTGTTCGACCGTCGCCTCGGGCACCAGCCGATAGTTGAGCGAGGCGACCGCGTAGGCCTCGCCCTGCCAGTGCCGCAGCTTGTCGGAGCCGTGCATCATGCCCTTGTCGCCGCGCGACCAGCCGCCGCCGTGAACGAACACCACGAGCGCCGGATTGACCGCGGCGCTCGGCCAGACATCGATCGTCTGCAGCGGGTCGGGGCCGTACGAGAGTACCACGGGATCGTCCGCCACGCTCTGGGCCTGCGGAAGCGAACCCTGGGACAGCGCACCGGCCGAGAGGACCAATGCACCGCACGCAAGGGACAGGAAGAAGGCACGCGCCATCGCAATCTCCACCGGGCGTCCCTGCGGCCTCATAGAAACCCCGCGACCTTAACGGACGATTGCCGCCGGTCATCCTCGGCGCGCCTTGCCCTCGCCGCCGTCAGCGCCTAGGGCGCGCGCGGTTTCCCGCACAGTTGAGGCAATGGACTTTGGCCAACGTCACCGTGATTGGAGCCCAATGGGGCGATGAAGGCAAAGGCAAGATCGTCGACTGGCTCGCGAGCCGCGCCGACGTGGTCGTTCGTTTCCAGGGCGGGCACAACGCCGGCCACACGCTCGTGGTCGGCAACACGACTTACAAGCTCAGCCTGCTGCCTTCGGGCATCGTCACCGGCACGCTGTCGATCATCGGCAACGGCGTGGTGCTCGATCCGTGGGCGCTCAAGGCCGAGATCGAGCGGCTCGAAGGCCAGGGCGTCTCGATCACGCCCGACAACCTCGGCATCGCGGACAATTGCGCGCTGATCCTGCCGGTCCACTCCGAGCTCGACGTGATGCGCGAGGCGGCCGCGGGCAAGGGCAAGATCGGCACCACTGGGCGCGGCATCGGCCCTGCCTACGAGGACAAGGTCGGTCGCCGCGCGATCCGCGTTTGCGACCTCGCGCACCTGCACGAGCTCGAGCCGCTGCTCGACCGGCTTTGCGCGCACCATGATGCGCTGCGGGCCGGCTTCGGCGAGGCGCCGGTCGATCGCGCGGCGCTGCTCGAGAAGCTGCGGGGCATCGCTCCGTTCGTGCAGCAATACGCGCAGCCGGTGTGGATGCGCCTGCGCGAGGAGCGCAGGAAGGGTTCGAAGATCCTGTTCGAAGGCGCGCAGGGCGTGCTGCTCGACGTCGACCACGGGACTTATCCGTTCGTCACCAGCTCGAACACGGTGAGCGGCACCGTCGCGAGCGGCAGCGGGCTCGGCCCGAACGCCGCCGGTTTCGTGCTCGGCATCGTCAAGGCCTACACCACGCGAGTCGGCTCGGGCCCGTTCCCGACGGAGCTCGACGACGCGGTCGGCCAGCGGCTTGGCGAGCGGGGGCACGAGTTCGGCACCGTCACCGGCCGCCAGCGCCGCTGCGGCTGGTTCGACGCGGTGCTGGTGCGCCAGAGCTGCGCCATCAGCGGCGTGACGGGCATCGCGCTCACCAAGCTCGACGTGCTCGACGGATTCGAGACGCTGAAGATCTGTACCGGCTACAGGCTGCGCGGCCGGGTGCTCGACTATTTGCCCGCCAACGCCGCCGAGCAGGCGGAATGCGAGCCGATCTACGAAGAGATGGAAGGCTGGAGCGAATCGACCGCCGGCGCGCGGCGCTGGGCCGATCTCCCGGCGCAGGCGATCAAGTACATCCGCCGCATCGAAGAGCTTATCGAATGCCCGGTCGCCTCGGTCTCGACCAGCCCCGAGCGCGACGACACGATCCTGGTGCGCGACCCGTTCGCGGACTAGATCGGCACGACACCGGCGACCAAGCGGGCATCCCCGAAGCCGAGAGGCGTTGCCGAGCCATGCGCGACGGCTTATGGGAACCCGCCGCCTTCACGGAGATTTCGCCACCCATGACCTCGCGTGAAAAGACGGCGTTCCTGGCGCTGGAAGACAGCGGCCCCGACCGTCCCTTCGCCGAGAAGCTCTTCACCGTGGCCTGGGGCGCGATCCAGTGGCCGTGGCTGGCGCGCAGCCTGTGGGGCGGAAAGCTTGCCGACAAGACGGCCCTGCTCGACCGCCTCGGCCTACCGCACGATGCGCTTCCACACCTCGGCAGCTGGAAAGCGGACACCTATTTCCTGTGGCGGATCGTCGGAGCGATCGAAAAGCTGCGCCCGCGCGAAGTGGTGGAGCTGGGCTGCGGCGCCTCGACGCTGGTGATCGCCAAGTCGCTCGAACTCAATGGCGACGGTCGGCTGACCAGCCTCGACCAGCACGCCGGCTTCGTCGAGGCGACCGCCAAATGGCTGGCGAGCCACGATCTCGAAGCTTCGCTGCGCCACGCGCCGATCAGCGAGGACCCGAGCCATTGGTCGCATTGCTGGTACGACCTACCCTCGCTGCCGCAGGAGATCGATCTGCTGGTGATCGACGGGCCGCCCTGGACGCTCAATCCATTCGTGCGCGGCCGTGCCGAGGTGCTGTTCGAGCGGATCGCGCCCGGCGGGATGGTGCTGCTCGACGATGCTGCGCGCCCGGGAGAGCGCGTCGTGGCGCAGCGCTGGAAGCGCGATTGGCCCGATTTCGACTTCACCTTGCTGCCGGGTGCCAAGGGCACGCTGGTCGGGCAGCGCCGCGCAAAGGTCTAACACGGTCTTTTCTTGACCTGATCTCCATTTGTTCCCATCCTGTTCGCGTGGCGAATCAGGAGAGGGAGCGATGTCCCAGGCCGATTTTACTTACGCGACGGCGGACGGTTCCGGCCTCCGGCTGGCGGTGTCGATCTTCGCGGACCGCGCGCACTTGCGCGCGCAGATGCGCGAGGATGTCGAGGCGGCGGGGCTCGCGATCCGCGAGTCGGGGCCGGTCGCCTCGCTGGTCGAGGGCGCGCCGCGGCCTCTCGGCGAAGTGGTCCTGCTCGATTGCCCGCGCGTCGATGGCACCACACTTGCGGCGCTGGCCCGGCTCGATTCCCGCGCCGCGCGCTCGGGCGCGCATTTCGTGATCTCGACGACGGTCGCCGCGCTCGAGGACGTGTTCGCCTGCTGCGACCAGAGCGCGCCGCAGATTCTCGTCGACCCGACTCGGGCCGAGCGCGTCCTCGCGCTCGGTCGGGTTCTCGCCCATGTGCCGAACCTGCGCTTTCGCGAGCTGTCCGAGACCGACCGCCTCGCGCTGTTGCGCCTGACCGAGCAAGTGGGCGAGATCGCACAGCGGCTCGAACGGATCGACGGCAGCCCCGCCGGGATCCGCGGCGACGACAGGGCATTCCGCTTCGAGAGCCCTGCGCCGCGATGGATGGGCGCGCCGCGCGCCGAGGGGGACTCCCGCTCGATCCGCACGCCGCGTCCGCCGCTTCCCGATCCGCGCCTGGTGCGGAAGATCATCCGCCAGCGCCAGCTCCGAGCGCGCTTCTTCGACGGCGAGCTGTTTGCCGATCCCGCCTGGGACATCCTGCTCGATCTCGCCGTCGCCCGCGCCGAGCACGCGCGCGTCTCGGTCACTTCGCTGTGCATCGCCAGCGGAGTCCCGCCGACCACGGCGCTTCGCTGGATCGGGCAGATGACCGAGGCCGGGCTGCTCGAACGCGTGCAGGACGAAAGCGACCGCCGCCGCGCGTTCATCGCCCTCAGCGACCGAGCAGCCGGGGCGATCGCGCGCTATTTCGAGGAAATCGGGGAGGATGCCGCGCAGCTCGTGTGATGGCTGGCGCCGCGCGAAAGGGTTCGCTAAAGGCGCCGCACCCGCGAGGCGGGCGGTTAGCTCAGTTGGTAGAGCATCTCGTTTACACCGAGAGGGTCGGCGGTTCGAGCCCGTCACCGCCCACCAGGGTCTCCCAAAGCCTTCAAAACGACATGGTTCGCCCCCGTTCGCCCTGTCCAGAGGGTCGGTTTTCGCATCGGACAGCTGCCGCCTCAGGAAGGCGTCTCATCCAGATATTGATGGCAATCAATCGCTCCGCATACTATCTATAGTAGTCATCGGGCTTTCGTCGCAGGGAGAGAATTGATGCCGCCAGCAGCCATAGAAGAGTACCGCCCGCTCGATCCGGGCATGGGAGTGGCTGTCGCCGAGCGCACTTATCTGCGGCGCATCCTCACCGACCGCGCGGCGGCGTTGCTCGATCCCGAGATTCGGCTCCACCCGCGCGATCCGCATCTCAAGCCGTGGCTGGTCGCGCTGCACAACACCGGCGGATTCGATGTCGCGCTCGACGAGCGGGCCGCGATGCGTGGGTATGCGCCTGAAACGCGCTGGGAAACCTGGGGCGAGCTGGCCGCCCGGGTCGCCTATGGCAACGCGAGCCTGCTCCGCCTCGAGAACGGCAGGGGCGAGCCGCGCGGCGCACCCGACACCGAGGCGCGCGAGCGCGACGAGCTGGGCGGCCTGATCGCGAAGGGCGCGGTTCTGATGTCGGGCCGCCACCTCCAGCACGGGGACCAGCACCAGCTGCTCCGCAACCAGGAGGTCTTCACCAACTGCAGCACCGCCGCGACCAGCTTCGCGCTGTTCTACCTGCTCCTCAACGGCTCGGGCGTGGGCCGCTGCTACGACGACGACATGATGCTGGTGAACTGGGACAACATGCCCACGATCCGCGTCGTGCTCGACGACGTGCATCCCGATTTCGACCACTCGCAGCACACCTCGGTGCGCGATGCCCGGCATCTTTACGGCAAGGGCGCGAACGTGACCTGGCACGAGGTCGGCGACAGCCGCGAGGGCTGGGCCGAGGCGATCGAGCTGCTCGAGATCATGACCTACCAGAAGGTCTATCGCGACCACCTGCTGGTGCTCGATTTCTCGCGCGTGCGCGGCCGCGGCGAGCCGATCATGGGCATGCAGGGTCGGCCCTCGTCGGGCCCCGTGCCGCTGATGAACGCGCTCGAAAAGATCGCCAAGATCAAGGGCGCCGGCCTCTCGGCATGGCGTCAGACGCTCAATATCGATCACTACCTGGCGGAACCGGTGCTCGTCGGCGGCGCGCGCCGCGCGGCGCGCATGTCCACCAAGCACTGGACCGATTTCGAGGCGATCGACTTCATCGAGGTCAAGCGCCCGATCGAATACGAAGACAAGCCGATGGCGGAAGTCGCCGCGTTCCGCAGCGGCTGCAACAACCCGCCGCTCGCCTTCCTGTGGTCGAGCAACAACAGCATCACCGTCGATGCCGACTTCTGGCGCCGGGTCGAGCTGGCCGAGGACCATCCCGAATACAACGACCGGCTCACCCGCCACGCCCGCGCGGTCCTCCAGCGCGGCGCCGAGTGCGCTTATGGCGACGGCACCGGCGAGCCCGGCTTCATCAACGAAGACCAGCTCGTCCGCAACGATGCCGGGCTCGATGCGCCCGCTTATCGCAGCGGCGAATACGTCGGCTCCGCCCTCTACCAGGTGTCCGACGACACCCGGCTTTATCTCGCCCGCCTCTCGCGCATCGTCGCGTCGAAGTCGAACGGCTACATCGTCAATCCGTGCGGCGAGATCGTGCTGTCGATCCTCGGCGCGTTCTGCGTGATCGCCGACGTCGCCCCGTTCCACTGCGACAGCCTCGACGAAGCGCACCAAGCCGTGCGCGCCGCGGTGCGCGCGCTGATGCGCGTCAACCTGATGGACAGCTTCTACGCCACCGAAGTGCGCCGCACCAACCGCATCGGCGTCGGGCTCACCGGCGTCCATGAGTTCGCCTGGAAGTTCTTCCGCGTCGGCTTCCGCGACCTCGTCGCGCCCGACTTCGCCGGATACCAGCGCGCCAAGGAAGCGGGAGACGACCTCTCGGAAGGGGCCGTGCTCGCCTATCTCCCGGCGATCCGCGCGGCGGCCTTCTGGGACACGCTCGGCGCGATGTCGCGCTCGGTCTATGCCGAGGCGACCGCTTATGCCGAACAGCTCGGCGTTTCGGTCCCCCACACGATGACCACGATCAAGCCTTCGGGCTCGGTCTCCAAGCTGTTCGGGCTCACCGAAGGCTGGCACCTGCCTTCGATGCTGCACTACCTGCGCTGGGTGCAGTATCGGAACGACGACCCGCTGGTCGAGGAATACCGCCGGCTCGGGTACCCGGTGCGCACGCTCGAGGTCTACAAGGGCCACACGATCGTCGGCTTCCCGACCGCGCCGACCATCGCCCGGCTCGAGGGTATCGAGCCGCATCTCGTCACCGCGGGAGAGGCCACGATGGAAGACCAGTTCACCTGGCTGCGGCTCGGCGAGCGGTTCTGGCTGGAAGGCTTCGCCGCAGACGAGCACATGGCCGGTGCCAAGGCGCTGCCGGCCTATGGCAACCAGATCAGCTACACGCTCAAGTACCGTTCGGACGTGACCGACTTCGCCACCTTCGAGGCGATGATCCGCGCGCACCAGCCGACGGTGCGCGCCTGCTCGGTCATGCCGCAGGACGACGATCTCTCGGCCTACGAGTACCTGCCCGAGCAGCCCGTTTCCAAGGCCGAGTTCGAAGGCATCGCGCGCGCGATCCAGCGCTCCGACGTCTCCGAGGACATCGGCCGCGAGCACCTCGACTGCACCACCGGCGCCTGTCCGATCGAGTTCCGCGACGGCGAGAAGGCCGCGGCCTGAGCCTGTCCGGGCGCTAGGCCGCGCCCCCCTTCGCCGCTACATGAGGCGGCATGGGGGGTCTCGACATTGCCATCGCCGGCTGCGGCATCGCCGGGCTCGCGGCCGCGTTGCTGCTTCGCCGGCAAGGCCATGCCGTCACGCTCTATGAGCGGTTCGAGGCGCCGCGGCCGCTCGGCTCGGGCCTGATGATCCAGCCGACCGGCCTCGCCGTTCTGTTCGAGCTGGCGCTGGCCGGCGATGTCGTCGCGCACGGCGCCGGCATCGAGCGCATCCTGGGCCTGAATGCCCATGGGGAAACCGTGCTCGACGCCCGTTACGCCGACCTCGGCTGGCCGATGGCATGCGGCTTCGGCATTCACCGGGCGAGCCTGTTCGGGGTGTTGCACGATGCGGTCGAGGCGGCGGGCATCGAGCTTCGCACCGGCCACGAGGTCGTCGGGGCCGAGTTGGTTCCCGATGGACGGCGTCTCCTGATCGCCGGCGGCGCAGCATCCCCAACGCATGATCTGGTAGTAGACGCGTTGGGCGTGGCAAGCCCGCTCCTTCCGAGATCGAACGTCTGGCTGCCGTTCGGAGCCCTGTGGACCACGCTCGAGTGGCCGGATGACGGTCCGTTCGAGCGAAGCCGGCTCGAGCAGCGCTACGAACGGGCGCGCAAGATGGCCGGCGTCCTGCCAACCGGCCGACGGCGCGGCATGGGGCGAAATGAGCTGGCGCTGTTCTGGTCGCTGCGCGCCGACCGGCTCGCCGCATGGCGGGACCGCGGCGTGGCCCGCTGGAAAGACGAATTTCTCGCGCTCTGGCCGCAGTGCGCCCGGCTGCTCGACCAGGTGTCGGATCCCGCCGAGCTGACTTTCGCGCGCTATGCCCATCGCACCCACCGCACGCCCGTCGAGCCGCGGCTGATCCATATCGGCGACGCTTGGCATGCCGCCAGCCCGCAGCTCGGGCAGGGCGCCAACATGGCGCTGCTCGACGCCTGGGCGCTCTCGATGGCTCTGTGCGGTGGCGAGCCTTTGGAGCGCCGCCTTGAACGCGCGGTGGCTCTGCGTAGGTCGCACGTCGCGCTCTACCAGCGCCTCACCGCGCTTTTCACGCCCGCCTACCAGAGCGACTCGATCTGGCCCGCGCTCCTGCGCGACGTCGCGCTCGCGCCGCTTTCGCGTGTCGGCCCGGGTCCGCGCATTCAGGCGGACATGGTTTCCGGCCTGACGGGCGGCCCGCTTGCCAAGCTCGGGCTGGCGAGGCCCGACTTCGTCGCGCTCAGGCGGTGAGCACGATCCGCGCCGCGCCGCGATAGCCGGTTTGCGGATCGCCGGTCATGGTCACCACCTGGCCCGCGCCCCCGGTGTCGGCGAACACGAAGTCGCGCGACAGGGGCAGGCGTTCAAGGTTGCGCAGGCTGTCGCCGTAGCGGGCGTCGTCGCGGTAGATCGCGCGGCATTCGGCCTCGGGGAAGGCGAGCTGCGAGACCAGCAGCGGCCGTGCGCCGGCCAGCGCGGCTTCGGCGCTCTCGAAGACCTCGAAGTGGCAATGCGGATAGCGCCCGCCGTAGCAACCCGGGACGATGGCGGTGAAGCGCAGGCGACCTGCCTCGTCGGCGGCCTGCAGGCCGCGCAGGTAGTTCTCGCCGGGCAGGTCGTAGAGCGAATAGGCACCGGCCGCGTCGTTCTGCCACAGATAGACCGCGCGGCCGCCGAGCGGCGCGCAGGCGGCGCCGGCGCTCGCGATCTCGAGCTCCAGCTCCAGCGGAACGCCTTCGGCGCGGCCGGTCATGCCGGCGAAGCTCGGGCGGGTGTCGCGGCGCACCACCTCGTCGGTCGCCAGCACGTTGATCGGGCGCGGGCGGCCGTTGCTGCCGTCGGCGGGGAAGGGGCCCTTGATCTCGGTCGGCGTCGCGGCACAGGCCTGGCCGTCGGCTTGCGCCCCCGCGCGGCTGCCGCACGCCCCCAGAACTGCGCCGCCGAGCCCGAGCGCAATCCCGCCGAGCATCTGCCGCCGGTCGACCTCGAGCTGGCTGATCATGTTGCGGTCGCCTCCGCCACCAGCTCGCGCGCTTCGGCGCTCGACCAGTCGTAGCCGCCGAGCACGCGCCAGACTTCCTTGCCTTCGGCGTCGTAGAGCACGGTCAGCGGCAGCCCCGTCCCCCCGCCGTAGGCCACCGCCAGCTCGTTCTTCGGGTCCATCCATTGCGGCAGGTTGGCGAGCTTGCGCTGCTCGAAGAACGGTACGACCTTTTCGGCACCCTGGAGGTCCTCGCTGACGGTGAGCACCTCGACGCTGTCGCCCAGCTCGCCCGCCAGCTCGTCGAGCAGCGGCATCTCGGTCACGCAGGGCACGCACCACGTCGCCCAGAGGTTCACCAGCACCGGCTTGCCGCCGAGGCTGGCGAGATCGAGCGTCGCGCCGGAGGGGTCGGTCAGGGCGACCGCCGGGATCGTCTCGCCCGCGAAGCTGCGATCGACCTTGCCGGTCAATTCGCCCGCGGCATCGGCAGTTTCGCCTTCCGGTTGCGCGGGTTGGGCGCTTTCCCTATCGCACCCCGCCAGAACGAGGGCGAACGCGCACGTGAGCGAAACCAAGGGCAACCGGGGCATTACAGGCTCCAACCAGATGTGGGGTGGGCGCTTCGCCGAAGGGCCCAGCGCAATCATGCGCGAGATTAACGCTTCCATCCCGTTCGACAAGGCGCTGTGGCGGCAGGACATCGCGGCGAGCAAGGCGCATGTGGCGATGCTCGGGGCCTGCGGGATCGTCTCGAGCGACGACGCGGTCGCGATTGCCGACGGGCTCGACCAGGTCGCCGCCGAGTACGAGCGCGACGGGGTGCCGGAAGACTGGGCGCTCGAAGACATTCACATGACCACCGAGAGCCGGCTGGCCGAGCTGATCGGGCCGGCGGCGGGGCGCCTGCACACCGCGCGCAGTCGCAACGACCAGGTGGCGACCGATTTCAAGCTGTGGGTGCGCGACGCGATCGACCAGGCTGATGCCGGACTAGAGGCGCTGCAGCGCGCGCTTGTGGCTCGGGCGGACGAGCATGCCGACAGCATCATGCCCGGCTTCACGCACCTGCAGACCGCGCAGCCGGTGACGCTCGGCCATCACCTGATGGCGTACTACGAAATGGTGCGGCGGGACCGGTCACGCTTTGCCGATGCGCGCAAGCGGCTCAACGAGAGCCCGCTCGGTAGCGCCGCGCTCGCCGGCACCGGCTTTCCGATCGACCGCGAGATGACTGCGCAGGCGCTCGGCTTCGACCGGCCGACGGCGAACAGCCTCGATGCGGTGTCGGACCGCGACTTCGCGCTCGATTACCTGACCGCCGCGGCGCAGTGCTCGCTGCACCTGTCGCGGTTGGCCGAGGAGTTCGTGATCTGGGCGAGCCAGCCGTTCGGCTTCGTCCGCCTGCCCGACGCGCTCAGCACCGGCAGCTCGATCATGCCGCAGAAGAAGAACCCCGACGCCGCCGAGCTGGTGCGCGGCCATTCCGGGCGGATCGTCGGCTGTGCGGTCTCGCTGATGGTGACGATGAAGGGCCTGCCGCTCGCCTATTCGAAGGACATGCAGGACGACAAGCCGCCGGTGTTCGAGGCGGCCGGGCTGCTCGGGCTGTCGATCGCGGCGATGACCGGGATGGTCGAGGCAAGCGAGTTCCGCACCGAGCGGATGCGCCGGGCGGCCGAGCTCGGGTATGCTACCGCCACCGATCTTGCCGACTGGCTGGTGCGTGAGGCGGGCATTCCGTTCCGCGAGGCGCACCACATCACCGGCGCCGCGGTGAAGCTGGCGGAAAGCCGCGGCGTGGCGCTCGAGGCGCTGCCGCTCGCCGACCTCCAGGCTATCGACAGTCGGATCGGCGAGGGCGTGTTCCGCGCGCTCTCGGTCGAGGCCTCGGTCGCCGCGCGCGCCAGCCACGGCGGCACCGCGCCCGACCAGGTCCGCAAGCGTATCGCCGAAGCCCGCGAGGCGCTAGGGAACGCCCGATGACTCGCGCCGCGTCCGCCCTGCTGCTCCTGCTTGCGCTCGCCGCCTGCGGCAGCCAGGGCGATCTCGAGCCGGTCGCCGGCGCCTCGCTGCCGCCTGCGCCTTACGGCCGCAGCGATCCGCCGAGCGCCGAGGAACTGCTCGAGCTCGATCCGCAGGCCGCGCCCGAGCGCAACGTCGAGCTGCGGCGCGAATCCGAAGAGCGCGAGGACGATCCCTTCGACCTCCCGCCGGAAGGCTGAACAAGACAAGTCATGGACCATTTTCACCTGGTTAACGGGGAGCTTTACGCCGAGGCCGTCCCACTCGCACGCATCGCCGAGGAAGTCGGCACGCCCGTGTATGTCTATTCGCGCGCCACGTTGGAGCGTCATGCTCGCGTGTTCCGCGAAGGGCTGGCGGACGTGGGCCCGGCGCACTTTGCCTTCGCGGTAAAGAGCAACCCGAACCTCGCGGTGCTGCGCGTGATGCGGCGCGAGGGCTTTGGGGCCGATGTCGTCTCGGGCGGCGAGCTGGCGCGCGCGCTGGCAGCCGGCATGCCGGCGCAGGACATCGTCTTTTCGGGCGTGGGCAAGACCTCGCGCGAGCTGGTCCAGGGGCTCGATACCGGGATCGGCCAGTTCAACATCGAGTCCGAGGAAGAAGGCGCCGAGCTTTCGGAGCTCGCGGCGGCGCGCGGCTTGCGCGCACCCTGTGCCCTTCGGGTAAATCCCGACATCGACGCCGGCACGCACGACAAGATTTCGACCGGCAAGGCCGACAACAAGTTCGGCGTTCCGATCGGCCGCGCACCGGAGATCTACGCGCGGCTCGCGGCGATGCCGGGGCTCGAGATGCGCGGGCTCGCGGTTCATATCGGCAGCCAGCTCTCTGAGCTGCGTCCCCTCGAGCTGGCGTTCGAGAAGCTCGGAGCGCTCCTCTCGAACCTGCGCAGCGCGGGACAGAGCGTCACGCACATGGATCTCGGCGGCGGCCTCGGCGTGCCGTACAAGGCGACCGACGTGATGCCGAGCCCGGCCGAGTACGGTGCCATGGTCGCGCGGGTGACTCGAGGATGGGACGTCACGCTGATGTTCGAGCCGGGTCGCGTGATAGCCGGCAATGCCGGCGTGCTGCTGACGCGCGTCATCCGGGTAAAGAAAGGCGTGCACGATCCGTTCGTGATCGTCGACGCGGCGATGAACGACCTCGCGCGGCCGGCGCTCTATGGAGCGTGGCATGATTTCGAGGCGGTGAAGCCCTCGAACAGACGGATGAGCGCCAACATCGTCGGCCCGATTTGCGAGACCGGCGACACGTTTGCGATGGGCCGCGACATCGAGGGCGTCGAGGCAGGCGACCTGGCGGTGTTCCGCACCGCCGGAGCCTATGGGGCCACGATGGCCTCCAGCTACAACAGCCGCGGCTTCGTCGCCGAGGTGATGGTCGACGGTGACAAGTTCGCCGTGGTGGCCGACCGCATCCTTCCCGAAGAGATCACCGCCGCCGAGCGCGTGCCCGACTGGCTCGACTGATGCGCGCGTTACCGCTCTTCCATCGCGTGGCTGGGAAACCGGTCGTCGTGCTGGGAGAGGGAGAGGCGGCAGATGCCAAGCGGCGGCTGGTCGAACGCGCGGGGGGGCGGCCCGTTGCGGAGGTCGAGCGAGGCGCCGGGTTGGCCTTCGTGGCGCATGCCGATCCCGCGCTTTGCGAGGCCGAAGCTTCGCGGCTTCGCGAAGCGGGCCTGCTGGTCAACGTCGTGGACAGGCCGGACCTGTGCGATTTCACCACCCCCAGCATCGTCGATCGCGATCCTGTGCTGATCGCCGTCGGCACTGACGGAACCTCCGCCGGGCTGGCCAAGCATCTGCGGTTGCGGCTCGAAACTCTGCTTCCGGCAAGCCTCGGTCGGCTCGCGGAGGCGCTCCATGCCGCCCGCGGCGCTTTGCGCGCCAGGTGGCCCGGTGGCGCCGACCGCCGCCGGGTGCTCGATGCCGCGCTTGAAGAGGGCGGCGCGCTCGATCCGCTGGTCGAAACCAGCGCCGACCGGGTCGACGCCTGGCTTGGCGCAAGCGAGCACGACACGAAGGGCGAGGCGGTCTCGATCGTGCTTTCCAGCACCGATCCTGAGGATTTGACCTTGCGCCAGGCACGCCTTCTCGGACGCGCCGACTGCATCCTGTTCGAACCAGCCGTGCCGGCGGACGTCCTCGACCGCGCGCGTGCCGACGCCGTGCGGCTTGAACTTCCATACGATGGTAAACCGCCGGAGGGTCTGGTGCTGATGGTGACGCTCGCGCGCTGATTTTTCAGGCGAGTGGCGGCTTCCCGGCGCAGAAGGAATTCGAAGCTAGAGGATCCCGCCGGCCAACCGGTCGATCGCGGCCTGGAGAATGACCGCCGCCGCATGGCTGTCGATGCGCTCGGCGCGCTTGGCCCGGCTCATGTCCTGATCGAGCATGGAGCGTTCGGCGCTCGCGGTGGACCAGCGTTCGTCCCACAGCAGCACGGGAAGGGCCAGCGCTTCGGAGAGATTGCGGGCGAACGCGCGGCTCGCCTGAGCGCGAGATCCGGATGTGCCGTCCATGTTAAGCGGCAGGCCGAGGACTACCCCTTTAACTCCACGCTCCACCACCAGTGCCTCGAGCGCCGCGCGGTCGCGGGCGAACTTGCCACGCGGTAACGTCTTGCCCGCGCCGGCGAAGCTCCAGCCGGCATCGCAGAACGCCGTCCCGATCGTTTTGGTCCCGAGATCGAGCCCCATCAGCACGCCCCCTGCCGGCAGGGCTGCGCGGAACTCGGCCGCCAGTTCGGTGATCAGCGCGCCGCCCATGCGCCTAGCCTGCGAGTGACGTCCTGCCGCACGTTTCGCCAGAACAGAGGGATGTCGTAAACGTGATAGTTGTTGCCCGGCAGCACATAGGGGCCGAGATCGGGCGGGTCGCCGATCAGGAGCAGGCCGCTCCCGTCGCAGCGCGCGGGAACAGCGCCCGGTATCAGCTCGCCATGAGTCAGATCGGCATTGGGCCTGAGCGTGCCTAGATTGGCGGTGGCTTTGGCCTCGCCGCCCCGGGTGCCCGTAATCGGATTGATGCAGAGGATCGGGCTGTCGCCGCGCAGCTCGCCGTCGAACCCGGCCGACTCGCGATAGTGTTCAAGCCACTGGCCGGGCTCGGCGGGCTCGGCGAAGCTCGACCAGCTCACGATGCACCCTGCCTGCTCCGCGCTCTCGCAGGCCGGCAGGCCAAGCGCGGGCAGGTCGTGCTCGATCGAGATCGGCCAGCCGACCGCGTAGACCATAGCGATCCGCCCTTGCAGCGGCGTGCCCGCGACTTTCTCGCGAAGCAATCGGATGAGGTGGAGCGCGCCTTGGCTGTGGCCGGCGAGCACGATCGGCTTGTTTGCGCTCACGTTGGCCACGAAGTAGTCGAACGCCATCGCAACGTCGCGATAAGCCGCATCGATCGCCTTCTGCCCTTCGGGCTGCCTGGTCAGGAAGGCGCCGAAGGTCGCCTGGCGATAGCGCGGCGCCCAGATCTCGCTGGCGCCGGCGAACGGGCTCGCCAGCCCGCGCAGGAAGGTGCGGGCCCGGCTGCGCGATTCGCCATCCTCGAGCGGCGCGTTCCAGTGCTGCCGCTCGAGATAGCTGGTCGGGTGGACGAAGAAGAGCGCGAAGTCCGGCGCTGGTTGGGTCGGCGGTTCGGCGCCTTCCGGCAGCCAGCGGGCGGGGTCGTTCTCGCGGGGCAGCTCGGGATGCGAGATCCACATCGCCGTGTCGCGATACGCGTTCTGCGCCAGCGGGTCCTGCTCCACGAACGATTCGGTCGGCACGAAAGCGACTTCGGCGAGGTCATCGCCCCAGATCCGCAGCGCGAACACCGCGGCTACGGCCAGGACCAGCACGATTGCGACGACATAGAGAAACTTACGGGCCATCGGCCTCCGCCGTCACCAGCCGCTGCTCCTCCTGCTCGTTCTGCTCGGAGCGCCGCTCGAGCGCGACCTTGATCATGGCCATCAGCGGATCTGCCAGGAACAGGCCGATGATCCCGAACAGCACGCCCATGATGAGCTGCGCGCCGAGGACCAGCGCCGGTGCGAGGTCGACGGTCTTCTTGGCGATCAGCGGGATCACGACATAGCCGTCGAACGTCTGGACCACGAAATAGACGAGGATCGTGTAGAGCCCCATCTCTAGCCCGCCCGAGAAGCCCACCAGCACCATCAGCACGCCCGCCATCAGCGCGCCGACGTTAGGAATGAAGGCGAGCAGGCCGGTCAGGATCGCGAGCAACGCGGCCATCGGCACGCCATAGATCTTGAGCATGAAGTAGGTGAACACACCTTCGAAAGCCATGCCGACCAGTCGGCCCGCCATGAGCCGGCGCATCGTATAAGCCATGCGCGAGGCGGTCTTGTGGAAGTCCTGCCGCTGTTCGCGCGGCAGCATCCAGGCGACGCCGCGTTCGTACAGGCGCGGCTCCATCGCGACGTAGATGCCGATGATCGCGATTAGGAAAAGCGTTGTCAGCGCGCCGAAAATGCCGCCGATCGCTCGCGTTACCGTGCCGACGCCCGACGCCAGTTGCCCCGCCACGTCCTGGACACTGCTAATGTCGATCGAAAAGCCCTGGGCATCGAGCCACGCCAGAGCGCGAGTTGCCTGCGCTTCGACGATCTGCGGCAACTGTGCCGCCTCGCGCGAAATCTGCGTGCCGGCGAACTGGACCAGCCAGGTCAGGAACGCGACCGACAGCAGCAGCACGAGGCCGAGGCGCCAGCCCCGCCCGATCGGCAGGACGCGCCCGAGCAGGCGCGAGCCTCCGTCGAGCATCGAGGCGAACACGAGCGCGCCGAAAATCACCAGCAGCGCCTGCGAAATGTAGATCGCCAGCACCACGAGCCCGACGATCGCGACCCACACCAGCGCGCGCTTGGCTTCGAAACGCAGCTCCGGGCTCGTGATGCTCGTCGGGCTCGCGCGCTCGTCCAGGTCAGTCTCGGCCATTCGTCCCCCTTGCCGCTTCGGCATTCCTCTGGCGCAGTTCTGGACGCAAGGTGGTCCACGCGCGGTCGGGGCGCAATGCCTCGAACCAGCTCAGCGGATTCCATCCGGCGGTGCCGTCGAGCGAGAAGGTGATGATCTCGGCGCGGCCGCCGATGCTCGAGATCGCGACCGGCCCGCCGAGCCCATTGCCGATCGGGGCCTCCTCGAACCGGCTGTCGGCCGAGTGGTCGCGGTTGTCGCCCATCAGGAAGACATGGCCTTCAGGGACGAGCGTCTCGGGATAGTTGTCGCCCGCGGAGTGGGTGTGGTCGATGATCAGGTAGCTCGCCCCGTTGGGCAGCGTCTCGCGCAGCGTGGGCGGTTCATAGACCGCGGTGCCGTCTGCCAGACGCGTGCGATACGCGGCGAAAGTGGTCAGGCACGGGATGCCTTCGCACATCTGCTCGTCGTCGGCGGGAATTCGCACCGGCGGCTCGGCCTCCTGCGGCACGGGTTCGCCGTTGAGGATGATCTGCCCGCGCACCAGCGCGATCCTGTCGCCCGGCAGCGCCACGACGCGCTTGATGTAGTCCTCGGCGCGGTCGGGCGGCACGGCGATGACGATGTCGCCGTATTCCGGGTCCTTGGGCAGGATTCGCCAGTCGCTGCGCGGCAGCAGGTGGAACGAGGCGGAGACCCAGCTCCAGCCGTAGGGATACTTGGTCACCACCAGCCGGTCACCGACGAGCAGCGTGGGCATCATCGACGCGCTCGGAATGTAGAACGGCTTGGCCACCAGCGTGTGGAACGCCAGCACGCCGAGCAGCATCAGGGCCAGCCCGCGAATCTCCGCAATCCAGTCGACCTTCTTCTTGCCTTCCGGGGGCGGGGTAGGGCCTTCCTCGGGGTCGCTCATTTCGGGCGCGCCTCGATGACGACGAAGGCCTGGGCCCACGGATGATCGTCTGTGAGGGTCAGATGCACATGCGCCTCGTGGCCGGCGGGCGTCATCTCGGCGAGTCGCTTCGCCGCCCCGTTCTCGAGCTTCAGCGTCGGCGCGCCGGAGGGCAGGTTCACCACCCCGATGTCCTTCATGTAGACGCCCTGGAAGAACCCGGTGCCGACCGCCTTGGAGAACGCCTCCTTGGCTGCGAAGCGCTTGGCGTACGTGCCCGCGCGGGTGAACGGCCGCTTGGCGGCCTTGGCTCGCTCGACCTCGGTGAAGCAGCGCCGCTCGAACCGCTCGCCGTGCCGCTCGAGCGCCGCCTCGATGCGCACGATGCTGCACAAGTCGGAGCCCATGCCGATGATCACCGCGCCGCGTCCATCAGCTCGCGCATGCGCCGCACCGCGGGTTCGAGGCCGACGAACACCGCCTCGCCGATCAGGTAATGCCCGATGTTGAGCTCGGCGAGCTGCGGAATCGCCGCGATCGGCTGGACGTTCTCGTAGGTCAGCCCGTGCCCGGCGTGCGGCTCGATGCCGTTCTTGGCGGCGAGCGCGGCCATGTCGGCGACCTTCTTCAGCTCGACGGCGACTTGTTCGCCCTCGGCGTGCGCATACTCGCCGGTGTGGAACTCGACCACCGGCGCGCCGAGCCGCAGCGCGGCCTCGAGCTGGCGCTCGTCGGGCGCGATGAACAGGCTCACCCGGATGCCGGCATCCTTGAGCCGCGACACGACCGGCTGGAGGTGGTTGTGCTGGCCGGCGGCGTCGAGACCGCCCTCGGTGGTCCGCTCCTCGCGCTTCTCGGGCACGATGCAGGCGGCGTGCGGCTTGTGGCGCAGCGCGATCTCGACCATCTCCTCGGTCGCGGCCATTTCCAGGTTGAGCGGCAAGTTCGTGGCCGCCTGAATGCGCTTGAGGTCCTCGTCGCGGATGTGGCGCCGGTCCTCGCGCAAGTGCGCGGTGATGCCGTCGCCGCCAACCCTTGCGACGATCTCGGCCGCGCGCACGGGATCGGGGTGATCACCGCCGCGCGCGTTGCGGATCGTGGCGACGTGATCGATATTGACGCCCAGCCGCAGCCTTCCGCTCACTTCTTGCGGCTCCCGGGCTTCACGGCAGGAAGCGCGGCCAGCTCGGCGGGCAAATCGTTTTCGGCATATGTCGGGAAGTTGATCGTCACCAACGCGTGGAACGGCACGCCGAGATCGACGGAGCCACCCGTCCGGTCGACGAGTGCCGCGGCGGCGACCACTTCGCCGCCCGATGTCTCGATGGCCCTGATCGCCTCGCGGCTCGAAAGGCCGGTGGTGATCACGTCCTCGACCAGGAGGACCTTCTCGCCTTCCGCGATGTCGAATCCACGGCGGAGCTCGAACACGCCCTCGGGCCGCTCGACGAAGACCGCGTCGACGTCGAGCGCGCGGCCCATCTCGTGGCCGATGATGATCCCGCCCATGGCCGGCGAGACGACCTTCTTGATCTGGCTGCGCAACTCGCGCGGAAGCTTGTGGGTAAGGGCGAGCGCGAGCCGGCCGGCCCGCTCCGGGTTCATCAGCACGCGCGCGCACTGCAGGTAGAAGGCGCTGTGTCGGCCCGACGACAGTACGAAGTGGCCTTCGAGCAGCGCGTGGCTGGCGCGGAATTCAGCGAGAACCTCGTCTTCGGTCATGGCGGGAAAGTAGCCTTTCGATGAATCGATGCCCGCTCCGGGAAGCGGCCTGGGGATAGTCTGGCCGTCCCCGGCATGGGCGATGCGATAAATTCTCCCTAGAAGCGCTTGAGGCAGGGGGCAAGCGGGCGTATAGGCCCGGCAAATCCAGGCCCTTCCCCAGGGCCTCACGGCCCCGCGCGCCCCGTCAGAATGGAAAGCGGCAGACAAATGAATCTCGGCGAATTCGCCCAAAAGCGGTTGCACATTCTCACCCCGATCGTTGCTTTGCTGGCCCTGTTCGCGGCGCCGCAGGCCGCGCTGGCCGCCGCCCCGGCGACGGAATCGAGCGCGGTGGCTTCGGTTGCCGATGCGGAGGCGCCCAACGTTGCCGACGAGACGGCGCCCGCCGCGGAAGCCGCCGAAGGCTCGACGACGGAGGCCGCTCCGGCGGATGGCGCGGGCTACACGCCGCTCGGGCCGGAATGGATCAAGGGTGCTCCGGAAGACGGCGGCCTGACCTTCCAGACGCAGTATTCGGACGACGGCGAGTTCGCGCTGTTCATGCACGACGCGATCCTGTTGCCGATCATTACGGTGATCTGCCTGCTGGTCCTGGCGCTGCTGCTGTGGGTGATTGTCCGCTACAACCGCCGCTCGAATCCGGTGCCGTCCAAGACCAGCCACAACACGCTGATCGAAGTGATCTGGACGGTTGTGCCGGTGCTGATCCTCGTCGCGATCGCGATCCCGTCGATCACGCTGCTGGCGCGCCAGTACGAAAGCCCGCCCGCGGATGCGCTGACCATCAAGGTCACCGGTTACCAGTGGTATTGGGGCTATACCTATCCCGACAACGGCGGGTTCGAGGTCATCTCGAACATGATGCCGGAGGAAGAAGCGGTGGCGAAGGGCTTCCCCTCGCACCTCGAGGCGGACAACCGCATCGTCGTGCCGGTGGGTGAGCCGCTGCGCATCCAGGTCACTGGCGCCGACGTGATTCACGCCTTCGCGGTGCCGAGCCTGTGGTTCAAGATCGACGCCGTGCCGGGCCGCCTCAACGAGCGCATGCTGACGGTCAAGGAGCCGGGCATTTACTACGGCCAGTGCTCCGAGCTGTGCGGAGCGCGCCATGGCTACATGCCGATCGCGCTTGAGGCGGTGCCGCGGCCGCAGTTCGAGGCATGGGTGCGTTCGAAGGGCGGCACGCTGCCCGGAGACGAAGCGGCGGAGCCGGCCCCGGCGCCCGCCGCCGCGCCGGCGCAGGAGCCCGAGTCATCGGTCGAAGGCGCCCCGGGCGCCGGCGAAGCTCCGGCCTCTCCGGACGCAGCCTGATTTCGCAGAACAGTTTCAGATCCTAAGGTAACGCAGAGATGGCCACGACCGCCGACACATTCCAGGCCCACGCTGAAGAGCATCACCACGATGCCGATCACAAGCCGGGTTTCTTCGCCCGCTGGTTCATGTCGACGAACCACAAGGACATCGGCACGCTCTACATCATCTTCTCGATCTTCGCGGGGGTGATCGGCGGCGCGATTTCCGGCCTGATGCGCTGGGAGCTGGCCGAGCCCGGCCTGCAGATTCTGGGGCAGGTTTCGGCCTGGCTGAACAACGGCGGGGCGGACTTCGATCAGCAGCTCCATACCTGGAACGTGCTGATCACGGCACATGGCCTGATCATGGTGTTCTTCGTCGTCATGCCGGCGACGATGGGCGGTTTCGCCAACTGGTTCGTGCCGCTGATGATCGGCGCGCCGGACATGGCATTCCCGCGCCTCAACAACATCGCGTTCTGGCTCACGTTCGTGGCATTCTGTTCGCTGATGCTGTCCACCGTTTTTCCAGGCGGCACGGGTATGGGCGCAGGCACCGGTTGGACGGTCTATGCGCCGTTATCGACTTCGGGGTCTGTCGGGCCCTCGGTCGACTTCGTGATCTTCTCGCTCCACATGGCTGGTGCGGCCTCGATCATGAGCTCGATCAACTTCATCACCACGATCTTCAACATGCGCGCGCCGGGCATGACGCTGCACAAGATGCCGCTGTTCGCCTGGTCCGTGCTGGTGACCGCGTTCCTGCTGCTGCTGGCGCTGCCGGTGCTCGCCGCGGCGATCACGATGCTGCTGACCGATCGCAATTTCGGTACGACGTTCTTCGACGCCTCGGGCGGCGGCGATCCCGTGCTCTACCAGCACCTGTTCTGGTTCTTCGGGCACCCCGAAGTTTACATCATGATCCTGCCGGGCTTCGGCATGGTCAGCCAGATCGTGGCCACGTTCAGCCGCAAGCCGGTGTTCGGTTACCTCGGAATGGCCTACGCGATGGTCGCAATCGGCGTGGTCGGCTTCATCGTGTGGGCGCATCACATGTTCACCGTCGGGATGGACGTGAATACCAAGATGTATTTCACCGCCGCGACGATGGTCATCGCGGTGCCGACCGGCATCAAGATCTTCAGCTGGATCGCGACGATGTGGGGTGGCAGCCTGGAGTTCAAGAGCCCGATGGTCTGGGCGCTCGGCTTCATCTTCCTGTTCACCATCGGCGGTGTGACCGGCGTCGTGCTGGCCAATGGCGGCGTCGACGACAACCTGCACGACACCTATTACGTGATCGCGCACTTCCACTACGTGCTGTCGCTGGGTGCGGTGTTCTCGCTGTTCGCCGGGTTCTTCTACTGGTTCCCGAAGATGAGCGGCCGGATGCACAGCGAGTTCCTGGCGCACTTGCAATTCTGGGTGTTCTTCATCGGCGTGAACATCATCTTCTTCCCGCAGCACTTCCTCGGGATGCAGGGGATGCCGCGGCGCTATCCGGACTACACCCCGGCCTACACGTTCTGGAACGAGATTTCCTCGTGGGGCTTCCCGATCATGACCGCGTCGCTGCTGATCTTCTTCGCCAACATGATCTACGCGTTCACCGCGGGTAAGAAGGCCCCGGCGAATTACTGGGGCGAAGGCGCGACCACGCTCGAATGGTCGCTGTCGAGCCCGCCGCCGTACCACCAGTTCGAAACGCTGCCCGTGATCGAGGACCACCACTCGCACCACGACGCGATCGGGCCGGCGTCGGAGAAGCCCGCGCACTGAGTTCGTATCCATCCCCCTCCCGCCCCGGCGGGAGGGGATTTGAGTTTGCAATGACCGCTACCGTCCAGAGCCCGTCCGACGTTCGCCCCCTTCCGGCCGAATGGCGGGACTTCTTCGCGCTGACCAAGCCGCGGGTGATGAGCCTCGTGGTCTTCACCGGGCTCTGCGGCCTGCTCGCCGCGCCCGGTTCGATCCATCCGGTGATCGGCTTTACCGCGGTCCTTTGCATCGCGCTCGGCGCGGGCGGGGCCGGGGCGCTCAACCAGTGGTGGGAGGCCGATCTTGACGCGCGCATGAAGCGCACTGCGAAGCGTCCGCTGCCGCAAGGCCGGCTGCATCGCACCGACGCGCGCGACTTCGGCATCGCGCTCGCGGCCGCGTCGGTTGGCATCATGGGACTGGCGGCGAACTGGCTCTCGGCCGCAATCCTGGCCGTGTCGATCGTCTATTACGCCGTCGTCTACACCATCTGGCTCAAGCCGCGCACGCCGCAAAACATCGTCATCGGCGGGGGAGCAGGTGCCTTCCCGCCGCTGATCGGGTGGGTGGCGGTTACCGGCGAAATCACGCTGATGCCGGTGCTGCTGTTCGCGATCATCTTTATGTGGACCCCGCCGCACTTCTGGGCGCTCGCGCTGTTCGTGAAGAGCGATTACGCCAAGGCCGGCATCCCGATGCTCCCGGTCGTCGCAGGCGAGGTGGCGACCCGTCGCCAGATCCTGGCCTATTCGCTGATCCTCTTCGCGGTCAGCCTGGCACCCTGGTGGATCGGGGGAGCCGGCGCGATCTACGGCGTTGCGGCAGCCGCACTTTCTGGCTTGTTCGTGGCGCTAGCCGTGCCCGTGGCGCTACGACGCGCCAGCGAGGTCGACCGGATGAAGCCAGAGAAGCGCTTGTTCAGCTTCTCGGTGCTCTATCTCTTCGCGCTGTTCACCGCGCTCGTGGCGGACCGCATGATCCTGGGAGCCGCGGCATGACGCCCGAGGAAAGCGAACGGCTCAAGCGCTCGCGACGCGGGCGCAACATCGCGCTCGGGCTCGTGCTCGTCGGCTTCGTCGTGCTGTTCTACGCGATCACCATCGTGAAGTTGCTCGACTGATGGCCAGCGCCCCGCTCGACGACAAGAACCGCCGCGTCGCGCTGTTCGGCGTTCTCGCCGCGCTTGGGATGCTTGGGCTGGGTTATGCGGCGGTCCCGCTCTACGACTTGTTCTGCCGCGTCACCGGGTTCGGCGGCACCACCCAGGTCGCGACCGAAGCCGAGGCCGACACCGCGGCCGCCTTCGCGATGAGCGCGGGTGCGCCGACGATCTCGATTCGCTTCGACGCCAACACCGCGAGCGACATGCCCTGGCAGTTCCGCCCGCGCCAGGTGACCGACACGGTCCAGATCGGCCAGCGCGACATGGCGATCTACGAGGCGAAGAACCTCTCATCGGTGCCGATTACCGGCACTGCGAGCTTCAACGTCGAGCCCGAGCAGGCCGGGGCCTACTTCAACAAGATCCAGTGCTTCTGCTTCACGGAGCAGACCCTGCAGCCGGGCCAGGAAGTGACGATGCCGGTGCTCTACTTCGTCGACCCCAAGGCGCTCGACGATCCGAACATGAAGGGTGTCGAGCAGATCACGCTCAGTTACACCTTCCACAGGACGAGTTAACCCCGCTACCAACCCTCTGGACCCGCAAGCCAGCCCCCATTAAGGGCGATCGCCAAGCAAGGATCAGGAAAGCAACATGGCCGGCGCCAAGAACCACGATTATCATATCCTGCCGCCCGATATCTGGCCGTTGATTGGCGCCTTCGCGGCGCTGGCGACCACGAGCGGCGGTGTGCTCTACATGCACGATCTGCCGGGCCACTGGCTGGTGCTCGGGCTTGGCATCGCCATGTTGATTGCCACTTTCTACACCTGGTTCTCTAAGGTCGTCGCGGAAGCGCAGGCCGGGGATCACACGCCGGTCGTGCAGCTGCATCTGCGCTACGGCATGATCCTGTTCATCGCTTCCGAAGTGATGTTCTTCGTTGGCTGGTTCTGGGCCTGGTTCGACTTTGCGCTGTTCCCGAACGAGCTGAGCGAAGTGGTCGGCGGCGTCTTCCCGCCCAAGGCGATCGAAGCGGTGATGGATCCGTTCGCGCTGCCGCTGCTCAACACGATGATCCTGTTGTGCTCGGGCACCACGGTCACCTGGGCGCACCACTCGCTGATCCACGGCGACCGCGACGGCCTCAAGAAGGGCCTGTGGCTGACGATCCTGCTCGGCGTGCTGTTCACCAGTATCCAGGCCTACGAGTATGCGCACGCGCCGTTCGGCTTCGGTGGCAACACCTACAGCTCGGCCTTCTACATGGCGACCGGGTTCCACGGCTTCCACGTGCTGGTCGGCACGATCTTCCTGATCGTCTGCCTGCGCCGCGCCTACCTGGGCCACTTCACCCCGCGCCAGCACTTCGGTTTCGAAGCGGCCGCGTGGTACTGGCACTTCGTCGACGTGGTGTGGCTGTTCCTGTTCATCGTCGTCTACATCTGGGGCGGCTGGGGCGCCGAATTCCACTAGGACCGATGGCTGACACGCCTGAACCTTCGAAGGGGCAGCCCGGGATGACCGAGGCTGCCCTTTTCGGTTTGTGCCCCAAGTGCAGCAGCCGCACGCTGTTCGCGGGCTGGACGCGCTTCGCCCCGCGATGCCGCGTCTGCGCGCTCGACCTGCAGGGCTTCAACGTGGGGGATGGGCCGGCCGCCTTCCTAACGCTGATCGTCGGCGGCGTGGTCGTCGCCCTAGCGCTGTGGCTGCAACTCGCAGCAGAGCCGCCGTGGTGGCTGCACGTCCTGATCTGGCCGCCGGTCACCGTGCTCGGCGTCGTGCTCGGGCTGCGGGTCGCCAAGGCCGCGCTGCTGCAGTCCGAGTACCGCAACCGGGCCGGGGAGGGCCGCAAGGGTCGATGACCCGGCGTGTGCCGATCGTGCCGACGTTGGTCGTCGCGGCTGCCGTGATCGTGATGATCGCGCTCGGCGTCTGGCAATTGCAGCGCGCCGAGTGGAAGGAAGGGCTGCTCGCCCGCTATCGCCAGGCGCAAACCTTATCGTCTGACGTCCCCTGGCCGCGCGACGAGGCCGCGATGGAAGATTCGCTGTTCCGCTGGAGCGGTTTCACTTGCGATCGCGTGCTCTCTGTCCGCTCCGGCGCCGGCACGAACGCGCAAGGCGAGAAGGGCTGGGCGCACATCGCGCGCTGCGCGATCGACGGCGGCGGCGAGGCCGAAGTCGCGCTCGGCTGGTCGAGCGCGCCCAACCAGCCGCAATGGAGCGGCGGAGAAGTCAGCGGCATCATCGCGCCGGGCGGAGAGGCAGGCGGCGTACTCCATGCGGCGCGGCGGCCCGCCGGGCTGCAGCCGCTCGCGACGCCCAATCCCGGCGATCTGCCGAACAACCACCTCGCCTACGCCGGCCAGTGGTTCTTCTTCGCGATCACCGCGGTCGTGATTTACGTCCTCGCACTGCGTAGGCGCAGGGGCAATCGCACCTAGACCTTACTTGTACATACCTTCGCGCAAGTTGATGCCGTGCTCGAGCCAGACCTTGAGCGCGCAGAGCATCTGGCTCCAGCCTTGGCAGTTGCCGTAGCTCGCAACGAGCGCGCCCTGGGTCTCGCGCCAGCCTTCCTCGGCGATCTCGACCAGCGTGCGGCCGTCGTCGAGTGCCTTGAAGCTCATCGTGACGGTCGTCTTGTAGCCGGTAGCGGCAGACTCGGGGCGGTTCGCGTCCTCGAGATTGGGCGGTTCGCCCTCGGCGGCATCCCACTGCAGCACGATCCGCTCGTTGGGGACGACCTCCACGACATGGACCGGGAAGGCGCTGGGATAGTCGTGAAAGTCCCACGTCACCGTTGCCCCGGTTTCGAGCCGTCCCTTGGCGCCGCCGGTGGTGAAGTATTGTGACAGCCGCTCTGGATCGGCAACGGCTTCGAACACCTCGTGCACGGGCTTCGCGATCCGCGCCGCTACCCTGAATTTCAGCTCCATCGCGCGATCCTTTCCCTTGAGTCGCCCTAAATTATGTTATAAAAACATAACATGTCAACCGAGCACGATCTCGACCGGGTGTTCAAGGCGCTCGCGAACCCGGTCCGCCGCCGGATCTGCGACGAGCTCAAGCTGCGTCCGCTCACTACCTCCCAGCTAGGCCTGTGCTTTCCCGAGCTGGACCGCTGCACCGTCATGCAGCATCTCGGTGCCCTTGAGCGCGCCGGCCTCGTGGTGCCTGTCCGCAAGGGAAGGGAGCGGTTCAACTATCTCGACGCAATGCCCATTCAGGCCATCCATGAACGCTGGATCGGGCCGCACGCGGCTGCCGCTGCCGCGGGGCTGGGCCGGCTGAAGCGCGAGCTGGAGAAGGAAAAGCAGCCGGTCGCCTAGCGCCGTTTGCTTGCGCGGCCCGCGGGCCGCCGCTAACCGCCGCTACCCATGGAATACGTCTCCACTCGCGGCAGCGCACCGGCGCTCGATTTCGAAGGCGTCACGCTCGCCGGGCTGGCCTCCGATGGCGGGCTCTACCTGCCGCGTGAATGGCCGCGCTTCTCGCACAGCGAGATCGCCGCGCTCGCCGGCCTGCCTTATGCCGAGCTGGCGGTGCGCGTGATGGCGCCTTTCGTTGGGGATAGCCTCAGCGAAGACAAGCTGCGCGAGCTCTGCGGCGAGGCCTACGGCCGCTTCGCCCATGCCGCCGTCACCCCGCTCAAGCAGCTCGACGCGCAGCAATGGCTGCTCGAGCTGTTTCACGGCCCGACGCTGGCCTTCAAGGACGTCGCGCTGCAATTGCTCGGGCGGCTGTTCGAGGAGTTCCTGTCGCGCCGGGAGGATCGCCTGACTATCGTCGGAGCGACCAGCGGCGATACCGGCTCGGCAGCGATCGACGCGGTGGCGGGACGCGAAAACGTACAGATCTTCATGCTCCACCCGAAGGGCCGGGTCAGCGAAGTCCAGCGCCGGCAGATGACCAGCGTGCTGGCTCCCAACGTCCACAACATCGCCATCGAAGGCAGCTTCGACGATGCCCAGGCGATGGTGAAGCGGATGTTCGGCGACCGCGAGATGACCGGCCGGTTCCACATCGGCGCGGTCAACTCGATCAACTGGGCGCGCCTGATGGCGCAGGTGGTCTACTACTTCGCCGCCGGGCTCCAGCTCGGCGCGCCGCACCGCAAGGTCGCCTTCAGCGTTCCGACGGGGAACTTCGGCGACGTCTTCGCGGGCTACGTTGCGGCGCAAATGGGGCTGCCCATCGAGCGGCTGATCGTGGCGACCAACGTCAACGATATCCTCCACCGCGCGCTTTCCTCCGGCGATTATTCGGCGGGCAAGGTCACTCCGACCGCCGCTCCCTCGATGGACATTCAGGTCAGCTCCAACTTCGAGCGGCTGCTGTTCGATTGCGGCGGTCGCGATGGCGCGGCTCTCGCCGAGCAGATGCGCGGGTTCGAAGCGAGCAAGGTGATGCGGCTCACCAATGCCCAGCGCGAGGGCGCGGCCGCGCTGCTCTCCAGTACGCGCGCCGACGCGAACGAGATGGCGCGAGCCATGGCTTGGGCGGCGGGCGAGTGCGGCGAAGTGGTCGATCCGCACACCGCCATCGGCCTCCACGCCGCCCGCGCCGCGGAGCTTCCCCGCGAAGTGCCCGTCGTCACGCTGGCGACCGCGCATCCCGCCAAGTTCCCGGACGCGGTCGAGCGCGCCACCGGCCAGCGGCCGCACCTGCCTGCGCGCGTAGGCGACCTTTTCGACCGCGAAGAGCGGTACGCCGAGCTACCGGGCGATTACGACGCCGTGGCCGCCTACGTCGCCGAGCACGCGACGCCGGCGAACTGATGGTGAAGCTGCGGCTCGACCCCGTCCTGATGCGGGGAGAGGCGTGGGCCGACTACGGGCTGATCGATAGCGGCCATGGCCGCAAGCTCGAGCGCTACGGTCCTTATCGGTTCGTCCGTCCGGAGAGCCAGGCCTTGTGGGCACCGCGACTTGCCGACTGGGACGCCGACGGCGAGTTCGTGCCAGGCTCGGACGAGGACGGGGGTGGTCGCTGGCAGTTCGACCGCGAAGTACCGCGAGACGGCTGGCCGCTCGCGTGGAACGAGGTTCGTTTCAGGGCGCAGTGTACCCCGTTCCGCCATCTCGGCTTCTTTCCCGACATGGCTCCGGTGTGGGACTGGATGCGCGAGCGGCTGGCCGGAAAGATGGACGCCCTGACCCTCAACCTGTTCGGCTACACCGGCGTCGGCACGCTGGCGCTGAGCCGATGCGGCCCGGTCGCCCATGTCGATGCCTCGAAGAAGTCGGTCGCCCAGGCGCGCGAGAACGCCACGCTTTCGGGCATGGAAGACCGCACGGTCCGCTGGCTGGTGGATGACGCGGCCAAGTTCGCCGCGCGCGAGGTGCGGCGCGGCAAGCGCTATGATGGGATCATCCTCGACCCGCCCAAGTTCGGACGCGGTCCCGAGGGCGAGGTCTGGCGGCTCGAGGAGGGCCTGCCGCCGCTGATCGCCGACTGCCGCCGCCTGCTCGATGCGGAGAGCCGCTTCCTGTTCCTCACGGTTTACGCAGTGCGCATGAGCAGCCTGGCGCTTGCGGGCCTGCTTGCCGAGCATTTCGCGGACCTCCCCGGCACGATCGAGCACGGCGACCTGACCGTGCAGGAGGAAGGGGAGGGCGGCCGCCTGCTACCCACCGCCATCTTCGCTCGCTGGAGCAACGGATAGGGCCGGCTCGGGCGGGGCGGGAGTGAATGGGCCGGGCGCCAGGAACCACCCGGCGCCGAGTTGCCCGTCGTACATCGAAGCCAGCGTGGGATCGCGCAGGTAATCGAACAACTCGTCGAAGTCGCTCCGTTCGTCGCCGGCCATCGCCACCACGCAGACCGTCTGGTTGGCCTCCTCGCGGAGCACCTGCTTGCGCTCTTCGTCGTTACGAACCAGCAGGATCGGGTCGCGACCGGTCGGATCGAGGCCGGACGATTGCAGCGCTTCGGCCACGGCGGCTACTTCATTGGCGCTCGTCTGCGACACCCAAAGCACGATGACACCGGCTTCGCGCAACCGGGCGGCTGCGGCGGCGACCGCAGGCAGGGCGGTTCCGGCCGTTTCGGGGGCGAACGCCGCATCCGTAGGGTCGAGATCGATTACCACCGCGGGCTCGCGCGCGAGGCAGGGCCGCAGCTCTGTCCGGAAGGTGGTCGCGCTGTCGGCCGTGAGCAGCGCGGACACGGCGTCTCCTTTGCCCGCGAGCGCGGTCGCGCGCTCCAATGCATAGGTCGCGAAGCTTTCCCACGGCCGCCGTTCTGCCGTGTCGGCTGCGGAAGGGGGCGGCAGTGCGGTGAGGCCGGTGAGTTGCACGGACGTGCCGGGGGCGGGCGGGGTTGCCAAAGTTGCCGCATTCGCCGCCGGAAGGTCGGCGACGACCTCCTCCCGCGTGCGCTTGCGTTCGGTCGCGGCACCGACCACGGTCATGAGGGGGACGGCGACGGCCGCCACGCAGCCGCTCAGCAGCGGCACCGTCGCCACGGCTGCGCAGAGGCGCAACAGCGAGAATGGGCTCGTCCGGATCATCGCGGGGCTTCTAGCGCGCGACGGTGCCGGTGGACAATCGCACGTCGCCCTGCCATCGGCGCGACCGGTATCAGGGACACCGATATGGCCGACAGCCTCCTTCTCGAGCTCGCCGATTTTGAGCACATGGTCCACACCGGGATCTACTCGGAGGAAACCGGCAAGCCACAGCCGCTGCGCTTCTCCGTCGCGGTTTCGCTCAAGCCCATTGCGCGTTACGATGCCGAGACCTCGCTCGACGCGAGCAAGAATTACATGGACCTGAAGTTCGCCTGCTCGGACGCGCTCGGCGACACGCACTTCAAATTGATCGAGGCTGTGGCCGACCACGTCTGCGAGACGCTGTTCCTGCAGGACGCGCGCGTCGAGGCGGTCACCGTGAAGATCGTCAAGCTGGCGCTCAGCGAGGCCGACGAAAAGATCGGCATCACGCTGCACCGGGACCGGCGCTGATGGCGGATGGCGTCATGGTGATTGCCGGGCTGCCCGACAGTCCGCTCGACGCCGCGGCCGAGTTCTTCGCCGATCACGTCCCCGCGATTCGCGACGAAATGGTCAGCGCAGGCCGTTCGGTCCTGTCCATCGTGTTCGAGCCGGCCGGACACGATCATCGTGCATGGCGCCTCGCCGCGGTGCAGGAGCTGGCGCGCGAGATGGCGCCGCGCCGTGTCAACGGCATCGTCGGAGGTGACGAGGATGCGATCGCCGAGGTGGCCGATTACCTCGCCGCTGCCCCGGGCGTTACCGGCCAACTCCTCGTCGCGGATGGCAAATCCGGCGAAATGCGCTAGAGAGCACGGAAATGTCCTGCTCCTCCCCATTGGTCGACGCGTTCAACCGGCGCATCAGTTATTTGCGCCTGTCGGTCACCGATCGCTGCGATTTGCGCTGCACCTACTGCATGCCCGAGAAGATGCAGTTCCTGCCGCGCAAGGAAGTGCTCAGCCTCGAGGAGCTGCACAAGCTCGCGCTCGCTTTCATCGACCGCGGCATCACCAAGATCCGCCTCACCGGAGGCGAACCGCTGGTGCGCCGCGACGTGATCGAGCTGGTCCGTGCGATCGGCCGCAAGCTCGGCGACGGGCTCGATGAGTTGACGCTCACCACCAACGGAACCCAGCTCGCTGGCCTTGCCGACGATCTTGCCGCCGCGGGCGTGAAGCGCATCAACGTGTCGCTCGACACGATGGACAGCGAGCTGTTCGAGCGGCTCAGCCGCCGCGACCGCCTCGCGCAAGTGCTCCAGGGCATTGCCGCCGCCAAGGAGGCTGGGCTCAAGGTCAAGCTCAACACCGTCGGGCTCAAGAGCCTCAACGAGGACGAGATTCCTTATCTCGTCGAATGGGCGCACGCCCAGGGCCACGAGCTGACGTTGATCGAGGTCATGCCGCTCGGCGAGATCGAGGGTGAGCGGGTCGATCACTACCTTCCGCTCACCGTTGTGCGCGAGAAGCTCGAGCGAATGTGGACCCTGACCGAGAGCGAGCACCGCTCGGGCGGCCCGGCGCGTTATGTCGACATTGCGGAGACCGGCGGCCGCCTCGGCTTCATCACCCCGCTCACCAACAATTTCTGCGCGGGCTGCAACCGCATTCGTGTCACCGCCACGGGAGAGCTCTACGCCTGCCTCGGCGGCGCCGAGAAGGTCGACCTTCGCGCCGCGCTCCGCTCCGCCGCGCCCGACGCCAACCTCGCCACCGCGCTCGACGAGGCAATGCGCATCAAGCCGGAGAAGCACCATTTCCGAATCGGCCGCGGCCTGGAGCCTGCGCAGCCGCGCCACATGTCGCGCACCGGCGGCTGAGCCATGGCAGTCACGCTCGTCTTCCTCGGCAAGCTGGCCGACCTCGCGGGCGCACCCGAGAAGGACGTTCCGGCGCCGCTCGATTGGCAGGGGCTTCTTGAAGCGCTGCCGGGGCCACTCGGCGAAGCGACGAAGGGCGACAAGGTCAAGCTTGCGCTCAACGGTGCCGTGCTGACGGACAAGACCGCGCTAGCGGCCAGCGATGGAGACGAGTTAGCGCTCCTTCCGCCGGTCAGCGGAGGCTGAGCATGAAGGACGTGCGCATCCTCCACGGCGAGCTGTCACCCGGAATCGCGATGACCGCGTTCTCCGCCGCGCATCCCGAATCGGGCGGCGTGGTCTCGTTTCTCGGCAAGGTCCGCCCCGACGGCAACGTCGAGGAGCTTGAGCTCAAGCATTACGCGCCGCTTACGCTGAAGGGCATGGAAGATCTCGCCGACGCCGCGCTCTCACGCTGGCCGATCGACGGCATCCTGCTCCACCACCGCACCGGCGCGATGAAGCCCGGCGCTCCGATCGTGCTGGTCGCTGCCGCCGCGCGCCACCGCCGCGACGCCTTCGAGGCGGCGGACTTCGCGATGGACCACCTCAAGTCCGACGCCTGGTTCTGGAAGCGCGAGAAACGCGCCGACGGCTGGCACTGGATCGAGCCGCGCGGACAGGATCACGCCGACCTCGAGCGCTGGAGCCGCTAGCGGCGGCGCCGCGCTCAATCGAACGAGCTGTCCTCGGGCACTTGGCCGAGCATCTCCGGTTCGATCAGCTCGATGCCGCGCGCTCCCTTGCGGCGGATCGCGCCGTCGCGCTCGAACTTGGTCAGCGCGCGACTCACCGTCTCGATCGTCAGGCCGAGCATGCCGGCGATCTCGCCGCGCGTCAGCGGCAGCTCGAACTCGCGCGCCAGCGTGCAGGTCGAATCGCTGGCCGCTTCGCCCAGGGCCAGCAGCAGGGCGCCCAGCTTGTTCGAGGCGCTGCGCCGCCCGCTCAGCTCGAGCAGCTCGCGGCTGCGATGCAGGTCCTCCTGCGAGCGCCGCAGCAGCGCACGCGCCAGCTTGGGGTGTTTCTCGATCGCCTGGTTCATGTCGCTGCGCGCGAATACGCACAGCTCGCTGTCGGTCAGCGCGACCACGTCGTGATGCGCGAACGGGGCGAACAACTCGCCGACGAAGCCCGCCGGATGAATCAGCGCGAGGATCCGCTCGGTCCCTTCCTCGTCGACCGCGGCGACCTTGAGCGCGCCGGTGACCAGCGTGGCGCAGGCATCGTTGTCGTCGCCCGCCGCGAACAGCAGCTCCCCGCGTTTCAAGCGCCGCATCCGCCCGGCGCGCGCGAGCGCGTCGCGTTCCTCTTCGGTCAGCACCGAACAGGCGGCGTGGTCGCGAACGGGGCAGGTATGGCAAGGCAGGGCGGTCAACGCATGGCTCCAAGCAGGGATTCGATCGTGGCGTTCTGTTCGGCGACTTGCGCGGTCACCGTGTCGCGCACCGCCACGATGCGCTCGAGCGCGCCACCGGCGACCGCCGCGTCGACCATCAGGCGGTCGAGGTCGGCGAGCGCGATCATCGCGCGGCTGCGCGTGCCTTCGAGGCCGGCGACCGCCACGCTCGCGCGCGCCCATCCTTCGCTGCCGACCTCGGCCCCCCGC
>JAEZCZ010000017.1 GCA_023433305.1 Pseudomonadota bacterium
GCGTCCGACTCGGGACGCGTGACTGGTTCTCGACTCGCACTTGCGAGCCTGTCCCCGTGCAGCGAACCGGGTTCGCGAGAGCCCGGTTGGTGACGGCTGCGCCCGCCTCGGGCGCCGCCGCAGCCGACGCCGCTGCCCAGCAGCGGGGCGACACTTGCCCTGAGAGTGGAACCCGCCCAGATGCGTGGACCGCTTGCGATGCGATAGCAGAGATCGTCAGGCACACCCCTATGGCCGACACGCAACGCGCCGTTTCGCTGACCCGAAGCGGGCAAGTTGAAGGGGACCTCATCTGCCATGGACTACGGCTCCATTCGTAAACAAGTTCCCGACCTAGGGGGCGATACTAACCGTAATCGTCAGCGTGTCCGAGTAGTCCCCAGCAAGCAGGGGCTGCACGCCTGCATAAGGTGACGCGGTGACCTTCAAGTACGAGCCATTGTCCTTCGTCGACGCCGCCGCCAGCCGCAGCCCGGTGCTGGGCCCGGCCGTGCCCGAGAAGACACACGACCCCGGTTGATGCAAGTTCGCCGACGAGCAGACGGCTGCGCTTGTAGTTCCATTGTCGCCCGCGAGACGGAGTTCGACATTGTAAGGCGCCGTCGACGCGTAGCCATCAACTTGGGTGGCATTGGCCAGGCCGCCGTTGCGCGAACTGACCGCGACGCGTGATGCGCCTGTGCAGTTGAGCCGGATCGCAAACTGCTTGTTGAGTCCAGTGTCGCCGAAATCTGGCTGATCGAGTGAACCCGACGGTGCGCCGGAATCGGCAAAGCCGCAGCGATCGCGGACGGACGCGCGCACGTCTATCCCCACCTCGATGCGGTTCAAGGCGCCCTGCCCGGCGGCGTAGGCCGTCGCTTGCGCGTGCGCCGGCAGCGCGAGCAATCCCGCCAACGCCGCCAGTGCAACAACAAGGAACCTGATCGCCTTCATCTCTTTCCATCGCGTGCGGCGGAATCGTCGCGCCGGTGCGATGCGGACATGAAGGTTGTGGCCGGAAGCTTCTATTCATCGCCCGGCGAGAACTCGGTTAACTGGCGGTTAGCCATAGTATATCCTTGGCTATAGCGCCTTGTCCTCATCGCTCTCACTGCGGGTGAGCAGGATCAGCTCGGTCCGGCTGCGCAGGTCGAGCTTTTCGAAGATCTTGTGCAAGTGAACCTTGACCGTGCCCTCGGTCAGGCCAAGTTCGTCGGCAATCTCCTTGTTCCGCAAGCCCCGCTGAACCAGCCCCGCGATACCGCGTTCGCGCGGCGAGAGCGGTTCGAGAGGATCGTGTTGGGTCGGTCCGCCGACGAGTTCCATGGCGCGCTGCATCACGTCCTGGTCGAACCAGCGGCGACCCTGTGCCACGGCCTCAAGGCAAATCAGGAGATCGCGCGGTGCGCTCGCCTTGATGACGAGTCCGTTCACGCCAAGGTCCATCGCCTCTTTCGCGCTCTGATCGTTGATGCTGCCTGTAAGCAGCACGATCGGGCGCAAATCTCCGCGGCTCCGAAGAGTTCGCAAGACGTCGAGACCGCTGCGTTCGGGCATGCGGATGTCGAGGATAAGCATTTCAGGGCGTAGGGAACCCAAGCTGTCTAGCACTTCGAGACCGGAACGCGCCCTTCCGATCACCCTGAAGTTGCTGTCAGCAAGCAGCAGTTCGATCCCGGAGAGCGTCAACGGATCGTCGTCTGCGACCAGCACTTTCGTCATTCATGACCCCAAGCTTCGCCGTCCCTCCCACACGGATACCCACGGAACGAAGAGGCGTTCCCACGGGTTCTTGAGGAGGTGAGTGGGAACGAAAAGTTCGGACAGCGAATGGCCGCCCTCCGCTCTCGCTTCGCGGAGCGATGTTCGTCGGACGCCGCCATACTGCGGAAGGCTTGGGAGGAGCGCGATGCTATGGAACTGCGGCAAGTTCTCCACAGTGTGGCGGGAAACGCTGGGGTGTTCGGCTATACCGCGCTGAGCGCCTCGGCGCGTCAGATAGAAGAGGCGCTCGATTCAGGTTCCATTGATGCCATTATAGAGGGTGAGCTCGGCAAGCTCCTCCGAGACATGGACGTCATTGCGTTCAAGTCCGGCACCTGATCCTCGTCGAGCCTCCTTCGACACTTCCTTTCATGTCGGGCGTTGTTGCGCGGGGTCTTATGCAGGAGGCGGTGACGAATGCTTGATCGCGAGAGTTTCGAAGCTCACGAGTGGGAAGGAACTCCGCTGGGACCATCCGGAGGGTGGCCCAAGCAGTTGCGCTTCCTCTGCGACTTCCTGCTCCGATCCGCGCAGCCGATGTTCCTGCTTTGGGGCGATGAGCGCGCATTAGTGTTCAACCTGGCCTATCAGCGCATTTGGGACATCGACTCGCTTCAAAATCTCGGCCAGCCGATCGAGCAGGTAGCCGGAGCGGCTTGGCGAAATTTCTCGCCTCTTGTGGAACGGGTCTTCTCCGGCGAATCGTTCTTGAAGACCGACTTCCCGATCGTGGGCGAACCCGGCGGCCAGCCCCGATACTTCGATTTCAGCTATTCGCCCATCTATGATTACGAGAACAGTGAGCGGGTGGTCGCCGCCTTGTGCATTTCGACCGATGTGACGGATAGGTACCTTTCGGCTCAATCGGTGAAGCTCGAACGGGAGATTCTCGCACTCACGGTGGAGAACGTCACGGAAGGCGTCGCGCTTGTAGAAAGCGACTTCACGCTGGTGCTTTGGAACGAGCCGTTCCGCCAGCACTTCGGTTACGAGCCCGGCCGCCTCCGCGTGGGGATCAACGCTGCCGAGCTCATCTATGAAACCGCCCAGAGAGGGGACCTAGGGCCAGGAGACCCGGGGGCAATCGTGGCATCGTTCGTGCAATCGATCAGAAGCGCCCCCGTCCGCGACATCGAAATCGAACGCGCGAACGACATGGCTCTGTGCCTTCACCGCCGAGAGCTCACCGGCGGACGCCAGCTTCTCGTATCCCGCGACGTGACCGACGAACGCAAGGCCGCGCGCCTGAAGGACGAACTCGTCTCGACAGTGAGTCATGAACTTCGCACCCCCTTGACGGCCATTGCCGGGGCGCTCGGGATGGTTGCAGCCGGCGCAGCGGGCGAATTGCCGGAAAAGGCGGATCGATTAATCAAGATCGCGCAGCGCAACTCAGAGCGCCTCATAGCCTTGGTCAACGACCTGCTTGACGTTGACAAGCTGCGGTCTGGCAAGGTCGAATACCAGCTCGAGCCGATCGATCTGGTCGAACTCGTCCACGCTTCCATTGAACAGAACCAGACGTTCGGCGAGGCAAGGATCACGATTGCCCAAGAGCTTCCGCCCACTCCCGTATTCGTTGTTTCGGATCGATTCCGGTTGCTACAGGTGCTCGCCAACCTCCTTTCGAACGCCATCAAGTTCTCACCACCCGGTGAGCGGGTCGTGGTCCGCCTGGAATGCGATGACGAAAGGGCCTGCATCAGCGTGATCGATCACGGAATGGGCGTCGCGGAGGAATTCCGGCACCGCTTGTTCCAGAGGTTCTCTCAACAGGATGCTTCCGCGACCCGAACTCACCCCGGAACAGGGCTGGGGCTGGTCATCACGAAGAACATCGTCGAACAACTCGGCGGGACGATCGATTTCGAGCCGAGCGAACCACAGGGGGCCACTTTTCGCATCGAGTTGCCGCTGGCCGGCAAGGCGGAACTCAAGGGAACAGCATGAGCTGGCGCGTTCTTTACGTCGATGACGAGGCGGACTTGCGAGAAGTCGCGCAGATGAGCCTAGAGTTGGACCCGGACCTCGAAGTTCGCTGCTGCTCGAACGGCCGCGATGCGATCGAGGCGGTATTGGCCTGGCGGCCGGACTTGGTGCTCCTCGACATGATGATGCCGGGAATGGACGGCGAAACCACGTTCCGCCGGATTCGCGAAGCCACAGGAAGCGCAGCCCCGCCGATAGCCTTCATAACCGCGCGCGCCAGCGTGAGCGACAAGGCCAAGTTCCTCGATCTCGGAGCAAAAGGCGTGATTGCCAAGCCCTTCGATCCCATGAGGCTGGCCTCCGAAATCCGTCAGTACTTGCCAACTTTGGGTCGAGACGGGCCTCATTAAACCGTTGATTCTTCGCACCCGCGGCGTTCGTCTGCCACGTTCGCTGGGCACCCGAACATCTGGGATAGGCTGGTGCCCGGCATCCATACTCGGAACACCCGGTTCGGAAGTTGTACCCAATATGCACGCAACCGACGCTCTATAGCATTGGACCCCGATCACAGAACACGGGGCCATTGACATGGGGGGCAGGAACATGCGCAGCAAGCGCCAATCTGGCATTTCGGTTAGTCTCGTCCGCGCCGCGTTAATGAGCTTCACGAGCCTTACGACCGTCGGCATCGCCACGCTGCCGGCCGGCGTTGCGGCGCAGGAGGCCAGCGCATCGCGATCGGTCGACATCGCCATTCCCGAGCAATCGATGGCGGACGCTCTGAAGGCGTTCGCCCGACAAGTCGACAAGCAGATCGTGTTCTATTCGAACGATGCCGAGCGCCTCCGCGCGGGACCGTTGAACGGCCGCATGACCGAACAGGAGGCGCTCCGGCGTATCCTCGGCGGCTCGGGGCTTGAATTCGTCTATGTGAACGACAGAACGATTGGCATCGGTCGCCGCGACGCCAATGGGCGATTCATGACAACGGACCAGACGGACTCTCCGGCCGGAAGTGTACCTGACGGCGATGTGATCCTCGTCAGCGGGCGACTGCTCGACGCCGAATTGTCCATCCAGGCCAAGCGTGATGCCGACCAGATCGTCGACGTCCTTAGCGCGGACCAGGCGAGCCAACTCCCCGATCAGAATGTCGCTGAGTCGCTGTCGCGGATCGCCGGCGTATCGATGATCCGCAACAACGAGAGCGGAGACGGCGAATACATCTCCATCCGCGGGCTCGATTCGGCACTGTCGAATATCCAGTTCGACGGGGTCAACACCGGCCAGATCGGCGGTGCGCGGCGCTACACGCCCAACCGCAGCGTCCCACTGCAGTCGATCGTCGCCGACAACATCAAGGAAATCCGCGTTGCCAAGTCGCTACTGCCGTCCGACGAGGGTGAGGGCATCGGCGGTTCGGTCAACATCATCGCCCGGACTCCGCTAGACGGCGACCGCGACCGGTTCAATTTCGACGGGTCCGGCCGCTACGGCGAATTCGCCGACAAGGTCGGCTTCGATGGTGGCGTCAACTTTACCAAGATCTTCAGCGACAGCTTCGGTATCAACCTGGCGGGCTCCTTCCGCCGCCGCCACATCCGCAACTACGAGATTGGTGCGGGTTCGATCCTGCTGAGGTCGATCGACGCCCTTCAGAATGCCGCGGGCGAAACGCTGACCGGAGCCGATTTGGCCGCCCTCGGCCTGGTCGACCAGGCGGATTACCAGGACTTCGACGTAGGGCACTTCGGGCCCGACCAACTCATCACCGATTCCTACAATTACCAGATCCAGGAACAGGTGCGTGACACCTATGCCGCGTCAGGCGCGATCGACTGGCGGCCCAGCGACACGACATTGATCACCCTGAGTGGCCGCTACAACCGCACCGAAATCGGCGGTGGCGAGTGGGACCTAGGATTCGACCAGGACGACACCGGATTCGACCTCGTCGGCGACACGCTCGTCGCGACGTTCGGCGACCTCGAACTCGACTACAACGCGCAGCTGGAGGATTCGCTCGACACGATGGCAAGCGCCTTCCTCAGGGGCGTGACCGAGACCGACAAGCTCCTGCTGAAGTACCAGGTGAGTTACTCGAAGGCAAAAACCTCGAACCCGCAGACCGACTTGGTGTTCGACACCGATACCGAGTTCGACGACGCGGCCGACAACCTCGACTACATGCCATACAGCTTCGCCAATACGTACTTCCCCGTTCCGAACACCAGCGTCCTCAACAATCCGCAGTTCGCGGCGGCGCTGGCCGACATCCCGAGTACGCTGCTGCTCGATCCGTTCGGTCTGCGCATCTTCCAGATCGACATTGCCAACGAACGCTATCAGGCGCGCTTCGATGCCACTTACAAAGCTGACGCGGAGCTAGCGGGCGGCGTGCTCAACAGCGTGGCCGTAGGCGGCAAGTTCGAACGCTCCGAAGTTTCCAACTTCTTCGACTACTACAGTCAGAGCACGGCCGGCCTGAACATGGACGGGACCTATTCGTCGGGTGGCGGCGACGCTCCGGGAAGTTACCTGAGCGAGTTTACCGGCCTGGGCCTCGGAACGATCGACCTCGATCCGATCAAGTCGCCGCTCGCCCCGCTCGGCATCACGGCCATTCCCAAGTTCGACACGAGCGCGTTCGCGAGGTTTGGCTCGACCTTCCGGGAAAGCTTCCTGGCCTCAGGGGACCCCTCGGTCTTCGAACTGTTTTTCGATGGCCGCGAGGACGTTTACGCAGGCTACGCGCAAGTCGACATCGAATCCGACCGGTTCAAGCTGATCGCAGGCGCGCGGGTCGAGCGGTACGAGGGCAAGTTCACCGCGCCGCTCAACCTGCAAGGCCAGGTCACGCTCACCGCCGAGGGCCAGGACGACCGAGGGCTGCAACTCACCACTCCGGGCGCCCAACTCGACGCCGTCACGACCCACGCGAGCAATACGGAGGTCCTGCCTCGTATCGCGGCGAGCTACGATCTGACCGACAAGCTCCGCATGCGCTTTGGCGCGGGGTACTCGATTGCCCGGCCCAGCTACAACCAGCTCGGCAACGCGACCACGGTCAATATCTCGCTGACGGCGGAAGACCCGAACGGGGGCGTAATCCTGCCCGGCGTCACGACCGTGGCCGAAGCCTTGGCCGCGGGCGGGCTGTCACCCGACCAAGTGCAGGAAGTCGTCGTGAGCGTATCGAGCGGCAATCCCGAGCTCGACAACGCGAAATCGCTCAACCTCGATGCTTCGTTCGAATGGTATCCGATGCGCGGGACGATGCTCTCGGTGGGGCTGTTCTACAAGAAGATCGACGACTTCATCTTCGTGGGCTCTGAATCCGACGATAGCAGCGTGGACATCCCGTTCGTGGAATCCCTGCTGAATGCCGAAGCGCTCGAACTGCTCGAGGGAGTGGGCGGCATCGCGGGACTGATCAGCGGGCAATACGATTCCACGCTGAGCATCTCGCGCCCGACCAACGGCGACACGGCAACGCTCAAGGGCGTGGAGCTCGGGATCAACCATCGCCTGAGCTGGGCGCCCGGTCTGCTCCGTCACGTCGGCTTCAACGGCAACCTGACCTACACCGACAGCAAAGCCGACTTCGTGGTCGATGAAGCCCTCGATGCCGACGAGGCTCTCGTGGTCTTGGGGTACTACGACGCCGGGGATCAGCTCATCCGCCGATCGACTTTCTTCCGGGCGCCAGAGATCACTGCTAACGGATCGTTGTTCTACGACGACGGCTCTTTCGAGACTGCGCTGTCCGTGAACTATCAGTCCGAATCATTCTCTTCCTCGGGCGACTACGGCCTCGATGAGTTCACCGGTGCCTACACTCAGCTCGACCTGTTCGTCGGGTACACGATCCCGGTGGCGCGAGGGGAAGTCCAGGTCTTCGGCGAGGTCGGCGACATCCTCGACAAAGGAACACACCCAGCGGATCTGAAGACACTTGGTCGATCACGAACGGCCTTTTCTGATGTGTCCTTCAACGGGCGCGAATTCCGTGTAGGTTTCCGAGGGCGCTTCTGAGGAAGGAGGAAGTCATATGATCGCGGTCGAGCGAATTCGGTTCGCGTCGGACGGGGACGAGCCGCCTCGCCAGTGCACTCCCGCGGTATTCGCATGATCGCGGATCGCCGCCTCTTCCTCAAGGCCACGGGGAGCGCGTTCGCGGCGCTGGCGGCCAGCGGCTGCATGCGCACGAGACTCCGTCCCACCCCTGCGGTCGCCGGTTACGGTCGCTTGCTCTCCGACCCGGCGGGCCTGCTCGATTTGCCCGAAGGCTTCACGTATCGCGTTCTATCCAGCCTCGGCGAACCGATGGAAGACGGAGGCACCGTGCCCGATGCTGCCGACGGCATGGGCTGCTTCGATCTGGGCGCCGGCAAGCTCGCGCTCGTGCGCAACCACGAGCTTAGCCCTGGCCAGCGCAATGGCGGCGGCCCGCTAGAGAGCGGGTACCGCCGCGATGCAGACGGAAACGTGATGCCTGGAGGTACGACCACGCTGGTGCTCGATGCCGCCACGTTGCGCGTCGAGCGCCAGTTTCGCTCGCTCGCCGGCACGATGCGCAATTGCGCCGGCGGGATCACCCCATGGGGAAGCTGGCTCACTTGCGAGGAACCCGGATTCATGATCCGGCGAGCGCCCGAGCATGGCTATGTGTTCGAAGTTCCGGCGTCGGCCGTGGGCCTCGTCGACCCGGTACCGCTGAAGGCGATGGGCCGCTTCAATCACGAGGCCGCATGCGTCGACCCCGCGACGGGCGTGATCTACATGACGGAGGATCAGAACGACGGGTTGTTCTATCGCTTCCTTCCGAACGTGAACGGAAGGCTTGCCGAGGGCGGGAGGCTCCAGGCCCTCGTCCTTGAGGGCTTGGCCGATAGCCGAAATTGGGACGCGCCGGCGTTCCCGGTCGAGAGTTGGTATGAGGCGCGTTGGGTCGATCTCGACAATGTAGAGGCGCCGGAGGACGACTTGCGTGCCCGTGGTGCCACAGCCGGAGCCGCGGTGTTCGCTCGCGGCGAAGGCATGTGGATGGGAGACGGAGAGCTCTACTTCTGCTGCACCGGCGGCGGTAGGGCCAAGCTGGGCCAGATATTCCGCTTCCGCCCGGGTACAGCCGGACCCGACCGCTTGCAGCTGTTCTTCGAGAGCACCTCGATCGAGCAGTTCAACTTCGGCGATAACCTGACTATCGCTCCGGGTGGCCACCTGGTTGTCTGCGAGGATCAGTATACCGAGAACGTCGCCAACCATCTGCGGTGGATCACCCCGAGGGGCGAAGTCTTCCCGCTGGCGCTAAGCCGGCTCGACACAGAGCTCGCGGGAGCCTGCTTCTCGCCCGACGGCCATGTTCTATTCGTGAACCTATACAGCCCGACGCGGACGCTCGCGATCACGGGGCCGTGGCTGCGCTGAAGTGGCCAAGGCGGCTCCCTCTCGGCTTGCCGACTCAACGCCGCCGCCAGCACGGCGCCTAGAAACACATCCGCGCTTTCGTTCCGTCATCCAGAATTACGCGCCTCGCCTGCTGCGCTTTCTCGAGCAGCGTACGGGAAGCCGCTCGGATGCACAGGATCTCGCGCAGGAGGCCTATTTCCGCCTTTGCCGAGTACCCGATCCGGAACTGATCCGCGAACCCGAGTCCTATCTCTTTCGAATCGCCTGCAATCTCGCCAGCGAGCTGGCTCTGCGACAAGGAACCCAACCCGCGACCCTTGAACTCGAGGCCACCGTATCGGAAGCCGCCGATGGCGACGGCGGCTCCTTCGCCAGCATGCTCGAGAGCCGATCGAGCATCGAGAAGCTTGAAGCCATCCTGGCCGAGATGCCGGCGCTCTATCGGACTGTCCTGCTGATGCGAAAGCGCGACGGCTATTCGCACGAGGAGATCGCCGAGCGCCTGGGAATTTCGCCACACACGGTGCATAAATATTTGTCGCGGGCGCTTTTCAGCTGCCGCGCCCTGTGGGCAGAGCGCAATCATGAATAGGGCGGTTCCCAACAGGCAGATCGCCGAAGAGGCGGCGGAGTGGGCCGTTCGCATCGACGGCGGTGCGCTCGCGCCGGAAGAACGCAAGGCCTTGTCCGATTGGTTGCGAGCCTCGCCGGCACATGTCGATGAACTGCTCTATTCCGCGTCCATCCTGGCAGGTCTGGAAGACGTAGACCGTGAGCGAAAACTGTCGCTCGATGCCTGCCTGGCCGAGGCTGCTTCGGGCGTGATCCCGCTGTTCCAGGACCGCCGGCCGCGCGTCGCTGCAGCGGCGGCCAAGTGGGTGCACGGACGACCTGGAAAGTCTTCCGGCGCCGCCGCGCCTCGAGGAAGCGTGGCGGTGGCGGCATCGCTGGCAGCGATTGCATTCGTCGGTCTGTTGCTCACCCCGCGCGCCTCGCAAGACAGCCAGGCGCTGCCTCAACAAATCGCTCAGATAACCTCCAGAACTTACACCACTGATCTGGGAGAGCAGCGCTCGATAACTCTGGCCGATGGGTCGGTCGTCTTCCTCAACACCAGTTCGCAAATCAAGGTGCGACTTTCGCCGGGAGAGCGCCGGATCGACCTCTCCCGCGGCGAGGCGCTGTTCGAGGTCGCGCACGAGCCGTTCCGACCGTTCAGAGTCATGGCCGCTGGTACGATGACCGAAGCGGTCGGCACGAAGTTCAACGTACGCCGCACCCCGTCGGGCGTTCAGGTCGTCGTCGTCGAAGGCAAGGTTCTCGTCGACAGCAAGACTGTAAAGGCGCGCGAAGCGGTAGCGCGAGACGTCGGCAATGGCCCGCTAGAGGCGGATCAAGCCCTGCTCGTGGCCGGACAAGAAGCCCGGTTGAATTCGGACGGCCGTCCGCCGCTCCTGGCGAAAGCGGACATCGTCACCGCCACGTCGTGGCGAATGCGGCAATTGTCGTTCGATGATGCCGGGCTCGATGAAATCGTCGCCGAGTTCAATCGCTATAACCGCACACCGATAGTCCTCGCCGATCGGTCGCTCAGCCGAACGCGTCTCTCCGGCGTTTTCGATGCCAACGATCCGAACTCCTTCATTGCGTTTCTGGAGCTCTCGACATCAGTGGACGTTGATCGAAGCCACCCGAGTCGAATTGTCCTGAGACCGAAGTAGGACCGCGGATCGGAAGTGGCAGCTGGTCCGAACCATTCATTTGCATCCAACGCGTGAATTTGCCCGCGCGTCGGCGAGGCGCTAACTGGGGCACGTGATCCAACAATCCGACGATACTTTGCTGGAACGACTGTGTAGCTCTCCCATCGCAACGGTCGTCACCAACCCCAGAGTTCCGGACAATCCGGTCGTTGCGGTCAATACGGCTTTCGAGACGTTGACAGGCTATCCCAGGTCAGAGGTGATCGGCCGTAATTGCAGGTTCCTGGCAGGGTCGGATCGAACTCAGCCGGAAACGGAGACCTTGCGCGATGCCATCAGGTCGGAGCGCCCGGCGCTTGTAGAGCTCACCAATTACCGGCGCGATGGTACCGCGTTTCGCAACGCGATCATGGTTGCCCCCCTGTTCGACCGCGAAGGTCGGCTCGAATACTTCGTGGGATCGCAGATGGAGGTCGTCGGTCAATCGTTCGAAGCGAAAAGGCAGACCTCCCGCGAACTGGTGGACCGACTCACGACACGCCAACGCCAGGTGTTGCGGGAAATGATGCTCGGATACCGCAACAAGCAGATCGCTCCGCGCCTCGGAGTCAGCGAGAAGACCGTGAAGATGCACCGCAGCAGCATGCTTGCGCGACTCAACGCGGTCTCCTCGACCGATGCCGTAAGGATAGCCGTGGAAGCAGGCCTCTAGGCTAACGGTCGCGGGCGATCGCGAAATCGGCGATGGCGTGAAGCAACGAGGCGTCATGCCCGAAAGGATGGAGATGGTCCTTCGCCTGGGCGATCAGGAGATCGGCCTGCGCCCGCGCGCGGTCGCGACCTAGCAGCGAAATGAAGCTGGCCTTCCCCGCTACCTCGTCCTTCCTCAAGCGCTTGCCGACTTTCGCTTCGCTGCCTTCGACGTCGAGGAGATCGTCGGCGATCTGGAAGGCGAGGCCTAGGCATTGGCCATAGCCACGGAGGCTCATCCTCGCTTGCTGAGATGCGCCGCCCAGGATCGCACCTGCTTCCACGCACCATTCGATGAGCGCTCCGGTCTTGAGGCGTTGGAGGCGGATCACCGCGTCGACTTCGGCCCCCTCCTGCGGAAATAGGTCAAGTATCTGTCCACCAGCCATTCCCGCGCCGCCGGCTGCAAACGCGAGGTTACGCACAAGCTCGCTTCGGACTGCACCGTCTGCGTGGGTCGCGATGTCGGCGAGTATCTCGAAGGCCAGCGCGTGCAGCGCATCGCCCGCCAGAACGGCCGTGGCCTCGCAGAAGGCCTTATGAACCGTCGGCTTGCCCCGCCGCAGGTCATCGTCGTCCATGCAAGGAAGGTCGTCATGGATCAACGAATGAACGTGGATGCATTCCACGGCCAAACCAGTGCGCAGCGCCGAAGCCCGCGGCACTCCGAACAAGTCGCTCGCAGCAATCACGAGAAGGGGCCGGAGCCTTTTCCCACCCGCGATCGCGGCATGACGCATCGCTTGATAGAGACGATCGCGACCATCCCCGGGCAAGGCCAGCGCGCTATCCAGCAATTCGTCTATATCGGCGCAGGTTCGCCCGAAGGATGCCGCCAGGAAATCTCCGGTGTCACGCGGCTGCAGCATGGGCTTCCACTTTTAGAGGTTTGAAGACGGCGCTCTCGTGTTGCTCGCCGAGCTGCTCGACCTCCAACTCGAAAACCTCTTGCAGCCGCTCGATTATCGCCGAAACGCTCGATTCCGGCGTGGACGCTGCAGCAGTTATGCCGATCGACCGGCATCCCTGCAGAGATGTCCAGTCGATATGGGATGGCTCTCCCACCAGTTGCACGGAACGGCAACCCGCAGTGCGCGCTACTTCCACAAGCCGGCAGGCATTCGACGAGAAAGTCTCCCCGGCTACGATGACGGCATCGACCTTCGGCACCATCTGCCGAACCGCTGCCTGGCGGTTGGTGGTGGCATAGCAGATATCGCTGCTGGACGGCGCCCGTACACGGGCGAAACGTGCCTTCAGGGACTGGATGATCGCAGCGGCGTCGTCGACCGAGTAGGTCGTCTGAGTCGCATAGGCGATTTCGGCATCTCGGGGGAACGGAAGCGCGGCCACTTCCTCGGGCGTTGCAACCACGGTTGCCGCGCCAGGAGGGATTTGGCCCAGAGTTCCGTCGATCTCCGGGTGGCCTTCGTGTCCAATCAGCACGATGTGGTGGCCATCGCCGTGATGCTTCACGACCTCGCGATGAACTTTCGCAACGAGCGGACAGACTGCGTCGAGATATCGCAAGCCCCGACGTTCGGCCTCAGCCCTCACGCCGGGAGCCACGCCATGCGCGGACAGGATTACGACCGAATCATCGGGGACCTCGTCCAGTTCGTGCACGAATATGGCCCCTTTGTGCTCCAGGGCTCTGACCACCGCCAGGTTATGAACAATGGCCCGGCGGACGTAGACCGGTGCCCCGAAAGCCTCGAGCGCATCTTCCACAGCGGCTATCGCTCTTCGAACGCCGGCGCAAAAACCGCGAGGCGCCGCAAGGAATACCTTGGCGCGAGGGCGCTCTCGCTGATCCCTGGAGGGCACGGACGGGGCGACGGTGCGATCGAGCATCACGCTTCCTCTCCACCCGCCCTCACGCTCGCTTCTACGTTGCACGGCGAGCGCAGTCCACATGGACTAAAGGAGGTAACGTAAGCGCACTTCCTGCTCGTTCGAGCCGGCGGTCAAATCGAACTTCGCTTCATCGAACTTAGGTGGGCCGAAACGCATCGGCGGGTTGCCCGAGAAGCCATATCCCTCTCGCGGAATCTTGGCGAACGTATCCAGCTTTCCGTTGCCGTTCTCGTCGTGAATGATCGAAAGGGCGTACCGGCCCTCGGGGACGCCGACGAAGTGCAACTCCCCGGCCTCACGCGCCGGCACGCTCAGCCGGATCGCGCGCGAATCGGCCTTGCAATCGGGGAAGTAGGCTTTGTCACGCGTAAGGCATGCGTGGATCATGCCTTTGGCGTTACGTAGCTGGCTCAGCCGAATCTGGAGGTCGTTCTTGGGTGCCGGGGTGGCCAGGACGGGGGTCATCGAAGCTGCCCAAGCCGCGGTCAGTACCGCAAAGCCGATCCCAAAACCGGAAATAGAGCCCATAGTTGCACCTGTACTCGCGATGATGTCGTTGGTGATGGCTGGCGGTTATCAGCCAATTGCCTGCCGGCCCATTAACCAACCGGCTGGGAAACAATTCCCATCCCATGTGATTGGTCACCCCCATCACCGTCATGATCGTCAGCACGATCAGCAGCGCGGCCGCATGAATGGGGATGATGAAAACGAGCGCCGGGATCACGACCGCTCCGGTCACCGCCTCGAGCGGATGGAAGCTCATCGCCGCCCATGCCGTCGGCGGTCGACTGGCATGGTGTACGGCGTGGGCGGCCTTGAACACCTTCGGCCAGTGCATCCAGCGATGGGTCCAATAGAACCAGGTATCGTGCAGGAACAGGTAGAGCGCGATCGACACCGGCATCCACCACAGCGGATAGGTGCTCCAATCGGAATAGATCTGCGTCCAGCCCCGCTCCTGCCACCCCCACGCAACCAACCCGGCAGGAAGGCCATAGATCGCCGCGCTGGCCAGTGACCAGGCGATCTCGCGTCGCATCTGGCGCTCCTGCCCGTCGTAGAGCCCGGGAACACGCCGCGCCGTGAGCCAGGCGAAGGCCCCGCTTACTGCCAGATAGCGAACGGCGACGATCGCGGTCATCACCAGCATCGAAATTACGGCAGCGGCAGCGAGGTCCATGCTCGCGCTCCTACAACAATCGTTGGCCGGGCGCGATGCGCTTCCCTAAAGCACGCGAATGCCGGACGCCGAGAACAGACTGGTCATCGCCGGCGGCGGCCTCGCCGGCAGCCTCGCGGCACTCGCTTTGGCGAAGCTCAGGCCCGAGGTGCCGATCATACTGGTCGAAAGCGGCGAGAGCTTCGGCGGGAACCACATCTGGTCGTTCTTCGATCCCGACGTTCGGGAGCAAGATCGCTGGCTGGTCGATTCCATCGTCATGGCGCGATGGGATTCGTACGACGTGCACTTCCCGAAACGCCGACGCACGCTGTCGACCGCGTACAACAGCGCCTCGTCAGAGCAACTCGACCGCACGGTCAGGACGATGTTGCGGCCCGAACAGTACCGTCTGGGCGCAGCCATCGATACCATTATGCCCGACGGCGTCCGATTGGAGAGCGGCGAGACTATCCCGGCGTTGGGCGTCATCGACGCGCGAGGTCCGAACGACATGTCTGGACTGGACCTCGGTTGGCAGAAGTTCGTCGGCCGCGAGTACCGGTTCGATCAGCCGCATGGGCTCGAACGGCCGATAGTGATGGATGCGAACGTCGACCAGACCGACGGCTACCGCTTCGTCTATTGCCTGCCGTTCTCCGCGACCCGTATGCTGGTGGAGGACACCTACTACTCGCTGTCACCATACCTCGATGTGCCGACGCTGCAGGACCGGATCGCGGCTTATGTCGCGGCACGGGGTTGGCAGCCGGCGGAGATCGAGCGCCAGGAGACGGGCGTGCTTCCGGTGGCGATGGGCGGTGACGTCGCAGCGCTATGGAACCAGCAGCCCGGCATAGCCAAGCTGGGCCTGAGGGGCGGGTTCTTCCATCCAACCACGGGCTACTCGCTCCCCGACGCGGTGCGGATGGCGCTGCTGGTCGCCCGCCAGGCGGACTTGTCCAGCAAGGCATTGCACCGCGTTCTCGAGCAGGAAGCCACTCGCCTCTGGAAGCAACGCCGTTTCTACCGGCTGCTCGACCGCATGTTGTTCCGCGCCGCTCCGCCGCCGCAGCGTTACAAGGTCCTTGAGCACTTTTACCGGCTGGACGCGGGGCTCGTCGATCGCTTCTACGCTGGGCGCTCGACGCTGACGGACAAGGCTCGCATCCTCAGCGGCAAACCGCCGGTTCCCGTCGGACCGGCTATAGGCGCGCTCTTGGGCAAGGGAAGACTTCCGGAATGAAGCGCGCCGCGATTATCGGAGCCGGGTTCGGCGGATTGGCGCTTGCCATCCGCCTCCAGTCCGCAGGCATCGACACGACTATCCTCGAAGCGCGCGATCGGCCGGGCGGCCGCGCCTATGTCTGGCACCGCGAGGGTTATACCTTCGATGCGGGACCGACGGTCATCACCGACCCCGCCTGCCTCCAGGAGCTCTGGAGCCTGTCAGGAGCGGACATGGCCGCCGACGTCGAGCTCGTCCCGGTGAGCCCGTTCTACCGCCTGAATTGGCCGGACGGTACGAACTTCGACTACACCAACGACGATCCGGCGCTTATGCGCGAGATCGGCGCGCTCGATCCGGCCGACGTCGAAGGATACCGCCGCTTCCTGCGCTATTCGGCCGGGGTCTACGTCGAAGGGTACGAGAAACTCGGCGCCGTGCCGTTCCTCGACTTCGGATCGATGCTGAAGGCTGCGCCGCAACTGGCGCGTTATCAGGCATGGCGTTCGGTCTATTCGATCGTGTCGAGCTTCGTCCGCAACGAAAAGCTGCGCCAGGCCCTGTCATTTCACACGTTGCTGGTCGGCGGCAACCCGATGACCACGAGCGCGATCTATGCGCTCATCCACAAGCTCGAACGAGACGGCGGCGTGTGGTTCGCCAAGGGCGGCACCAACCAGCTCGTGGAAGGCATGGCCAGGCACTTCCAGCGGCTCGGCGGAACGCTCAGGCTCGGCGATCCTGTCGCTTTGATCGAAGCGCGCAGCGCCCGGGTAACCGGCATAACCTGCGCGAGCGGCTGGCAGGGTGATTTCGACGCGGTGGCTTCGAACGGAGATGTCGTGCGCACCTACGAGTTGCTCGGCCGCCATCCGCGCGGGACGAAAGCCGCCGCTTCGCTGCGCAGAAAGCGCTATTCACCGTCGCTCTTCGTCGTGCATTTCGGCGTGCGCGGTGAATGCCCGGATGTGCCGCACCACACGATCCTGTTCGGCCCGCGTTACCAGGGTCTGCTGTCGGACATCTACGCCGGCGGCCGCCTGGCCGACGATCCCTCGCTCTACATCCACCATCCCACCGCGACCGATCCTTCGATGGCGCCAGCGGGCTGCTCGACGTTCTACGCGCTCGCTCCGGTGCCGCACCTCGGCAAGCTGCCGGTCGACTGGTCGGTCGAAGGCCCGGCCTATGCCGAGCGCATCCTCTCGATCGTCGAGCAGCGCCTGGTGCCCGGCCTGCGGGACCGGGTGGAGCTGTCGTTCCACTACACGCCCCAAGACTTTGCCGACGATCTCGGCGCCTACAAGGGCTCGGCCTTCAGCCTCGAGCCGCTGCTGACGCAAAGCGCCTACTTCCGTGTCCACAACCGCGACGACGTTCTGCGCAACCTCTACTTCGTCGGCGCGGGCACCCACCCCGGGGCGGGCATTCCCGGCGTGGTCGGCAGCGCCAAGGCCACCGCAGGGCTGATGGTCGATGACCTCGGCGGCTGAGCGCGAGGCGCTCGTCGCCTATGCGCGGGCGACGATTGAGCAAGGTTCCAAGTCGTTCCGCTTCGCCAGCCGCCTATTCGATCCGGTCACTCGCGAACGCGCCTGGCTGCTCTATGCCTGGTGCCGCGCCTGCGACGATCTCGCCGACGGCCAGTCGCTGGGCTACGACGCCGAAGCGGTCGCCGACCCGGAACGCCGGCTCGCTCACATCACGCAGCAAACCGAGCGCGCGCTCGCGGGCGAGCGCTGCGACGATCCGCCGTTCGACGCGCTGCGGATGGTCGCCACCGAGTGCCGGTTGCCGCCCCGGTTCGTCCATGACCACATCGCCGGCTTCGCCCGTGACTGTGCGGGCTGGCGGCCGGAAACCGAGGACGATCTGCTGTCCTATTGCTACCAGGTGGCGGGAGCCGTCGGTGGGCTCATGGCGGTGATCATGGGCGTTTCGCCGGAGGACGACGAGACGCTCGATCGCGCCTCCGACCTGGGGCTTGCGTTTCAGCTTGCCAACATCGTTCGCGATCTCGCCGACGACCACGCGATGGGGCGCTGCTACTTGCCCGCGGACTGGCTTGGCGAGGCCGGCCTCACCCGGGCCGACTACATGGATTCGGCAAACCGAGAGCGTCTCCTGCCGCTGGCGCAGCGGTTGTGCCGAGACGTGCAGACCTATCAGTCCTCAGCCCGAGTGGGAGCCGCGCGGCTGCCGTTTCGTTCCCGCTGGGCCGTGCTCTCGGCCGCCCGCATCTACGGCGCCATCGCCGTCAAAGTCTCGGAGCGAGGCGCGGCGGCATGGGACAGCCGCACCACGGTCCCCAAAGCGGAAAAGCTACGACACGTGATCGCCGCCGCGTGGGAGGTGTCGACCCCGCCGTCGGCCGTGAGCCGCTCAGGCCTCTGGACGCGGCCGCGCTGACGGCGCTCTGAGCCCGGCGTGTCCACGTCGGGCCAGCTCCGCCTTGAGCGCTTCGGGGCGAGGCGCCCAGATGAACCCGAAGCTGACCGACCCGTCCTTCGCTTCGGTCGCGTGGTGCAGTCGGTGGGCCTGCACGATCCGCTTCATGTAGGCCGAGCGCGGCACGTAACGGTGCTTGAGGCGCCGGTGCACGATCACGTCGTGGAACCCGAAATAGATCGCCCCGTAAGCGGCGATGCCGGCTCCGACCCAGACGGTCCAGCTTCCCCAGTCGAGGTTCACCCCGCCATACAGCAGCACGATCGAGGGGATCGCGAAGATCAGCGCGTAAAGGTCGTTCGCTTCGAACGGACCGTTACGCTCCCGGTGATGGCTCTTGTGCAGGAACCAGCCCGGCCCGTGCATGATCCAGCGGTGCGCGGCGTAAGCGACGCCCTCCATCGCCAGGATGGTCAGGACCAGGAGGATGAGGCCGCCGAGCAAAGTCACGCATCGCATATAGGACGCGCGGGCTCAGCACCCAACGGCCTTTCGCACGATCTCGGGATCGATGCCGAAATCTTCGGGCCGATAGGCGTGTCGGCGAAACCCGCTCCTCTCCGCGGCGGCAAGGTAGCGCCCCATTCGCCTCTCGACGTCCGAGGTCAGCTCGACATCGAGAAAGTCGTAAATGCGCCGCATTTCTCCGCGCCAATCGCGATTCATAGCGGCAAACTCGGTGGAGATTTGCGGCACCTCAGTCCGTCCCGCCCGCACCGATGCCGAAATTCGCTCGCGCCGCGCGGTCTTGCGCAGCCACTCGGCCCCAATCCAGCGCCGGTCGACCGAGTCCGACTGCAGCTTCATCTGGTTCCAGACCAGCGAAGCCGAGGACGCCGCCACCTCGCTCAGGTCGCGGTGCAGACAGATCAACCGCGCATCCGGGAAGACTTCGAGTAGCGGCTCGAGGTCTTCCATGAATTGCGGGGCTTTCAGAACCCACGGCTTTGTGGTCACGCCGCGCTGCCAGGCAATGGTCTGCAGAAGCTGCCTGAACTCGCGATAGACCCAAGTCTTGTCCTGCGTTTCCCAGAAACGGGCGAATGTCGGGACACGCCACTGCGCCTCAAGCTGAGCGCCGTAAAATGAGAAGCTCAAGAGCCCGAACGCCTCTTCGACGGCCGTCGGCGAGGTGGGGTGAACGGCTTGAATTTCAGGGTTGAGCCAGTTCAACAGTTGTAGCTGCGACCAGGCCTTGAGCTTTCGCAGATCGGGCGCGGAACCCATTGGGCTCATGACCTCGTAGAAGCGCGTATGCTCGAAGCGCTGGTCGCACCCGATCAGCCGCTGCAGCCGCGTCGTCCCAGATCTCATGTGTCCGAGCACGATCACCGGGCGCTCGATCGGCAAGTCAAGAATCTCCGGTCTGCGCCGCCAGAGCCGCTGCGCCATCTCGCGTTGCCGAAGCAGCGCCGCGATTTGCACATAGGCGAACGTGAGGCCGATTTCGTTCAACCGGGCTTCTTCGACGAGGCTATCGATCAACCGATCGAGCGCTTCCCGCCAGGAGTGGTCCGAGGCGTTCGCGCCCAGCTCCGCAGCCTTGCGCCGGAGGACAGAAAGGTCAGGCCGAGGCAGAAGTCCGCGTCGCCAGCACGAATCCAACCATCCAGCGAACCGCCGGGCGCGCGCGCTCCCCTGCAGTTCCATCGGCTCCTGGCCTATACCGATGGTCGCGAGATCCATGCGGCCGTCATAAGGTCAGAGCGGCACCACAGCAAAGCTTGGACGGCGCATTTCCAGGATCCGCTGACGCACGCCTCAGCTAGCGTGGCCCGCTACGACCGGCGGGTTTCGACCCCTATCAGGCACGGATCGCGCTGACGAATTCGCGAGCGTTACGGGCGACCAAGTCGGCCGCCATGCCTGGTCGATACAGCGCGGAGCCGAGCCCGAGGCCGGCAGCTCCGGCAGCGAGCCAGGCAGGGACGGCGGAAACGTCGACGCCGCCGACGGCAAGCACGGGAACCTCGGAGGGCAGCACCGCCTGCAACGCTTTGAGCATGCGCGGGCCCGCGACATCGGCCGGAAAGAGCTTGAGCGCGTGCGCGCCGGCCGCGAGGGCCCCGAATGCCTCACCGGGTGTCATGAACCCTGGTAGCGACAGCAGGCCCGCGTGCACGGTGCGGGCAATGACCTCGGGGTCGCTGTTCGGCGAGACGATAAGGCGCCCACCGGCATCCCGCACCGAATCGACCTGAGCCGGCGTGAGTACGGTGCCGGCGCCGACCAGCGCCCGGTCTCCGAGATGCTTCGCCAGTGCTTCGATGCTGCTAAGTGGATCGGGCGAATTCAGCGGCACCTCGATTATGCAGAATCCGGCTTCGACGAGCGCATGGCCAATCGCTTCGACGTCCTGAGGCCGCACACCCCTCAGAATTGCGATGAGCGGGCAAGTCTCCAGCGCCTGCCTGAAATCGGCGGAAACGGTCATCGTAGCGTCCTCCAAATCTCCGCCATTCCGGCAACGAAGGCGCGATCGCTGTCCAACTTTGTCGCTTTTCCGCCCACGGCCACGATGGCTGTGCTGTAGAGCGCGCCAAGTGCCGTGTCGGCTAGGACGAAGACATCGCGGCCTGCGATATTCGGCCGAGCCGCGACATCGGCCCCGATCAGGAGGCCGCTGACGAAGCCAGCTCCGCGCTGCGCAACCCTGTCCAGCACGGCGGTCGCTCTCACCTCGAACAGCGAGGCCAAGAGATCCCCTTTTCGAGCTTGCTCGACGCCCGCGAGGAAGTCGGCATCGGCTGTGACGGGATCGCGAAGCTGCGGCGCGAGCAGGCTGTGCTGAGCCAGAAGAGCGAACATCTCGCCGGTCATGGTGGTCGTGAACTCCGCGATTTGTCCGTCTTCCATCCGCGCCCATTTGCAGTGGTGCCCGGCTGGCAGATCAGCGCATTGGGAGGCGCCATGTCGGTGACCATTGCGCCGAGAAATTGCACTTCCTCGCCGCGCATAACGTCCGCACGACCCGCGGCGGCGTCGCTAACCCCTGGCACTAGCGCGATCTCGCCCGGCACGATCCAGGTCAAGGCGCTCGCGAGATCGCCGATGGCGACCGGGCAGTTCACGTAAGGCGCTTTCGTCCAACCGCGATCGGATCCCACCATTCCCGCCATCAGCATCGGGTGGTTGCCGTATCGCCGCCGAATAGCCGCGGCCTCCTCCGGGAACGTACCGGGTGCCACGGCCAGAATACCCCGATCGTCGGAATCGGCGCTCCTGACGGTCGCACCGGCGTCGACGAGATAGCAACGTCGGTTCGACGTGCCCCAATCTACCGCAATGAAAGTTCCGTTCATAGATCAACCCGAACAGGCGCTCACCAAAGCCCATGGCTGGTCACCGCCCTAGCGACCCGCAATTGACTGCGCAAAATTACTCCGACAAAAAAGCGATGGGTCTTTACGCCCGGTAAACGACGAGAGACAGCGTTGATGAGATCTGCCCGGCTACACAAAGTTCCCACGGCGACGGTCCGGTTCCCAACGCTTCTTGCCGTAGGCGCTCTCTTTTTGCCGCAGCCTCTGGCCGCACAATCGGACACGCTCTCGCCTAGCGCACAATGGAGCGCTTACTCGCGCGGCGCCGCCGAACTTCCCCCGATGGGTTGGAACAGCTGGAACGCATTCGCGCTGGACATCAGCGAGGCAAAGCTTCTTGGCTCGGCCGAAGCGATCGTCAAATCC
>JAEZCZ010000137.1 GCA_023433305.1 Pseudomonadota bacterium
AACGAGAACTTCGTCCGCTACGGAGTCTCGCTCAAGTGCTTCCGCGACAAGGGCGTCGACATGACCAAGGTCGGCACCCCGTTCGTCCTCGCCACCAAGGGCCCCACCGACATCGCCCTCGCCGAAGTCCGGCTCGGCACCGACGCCGAGGTGGTTCTGCCTTGCCAATAAGGCTGGCGGTCTGCGCCGCGGCGCTGCTGTTCGCGCTAGCACCAGCGAGAGCCTCCGAGCCGACCGCGACCGTCAGTCTCGACGACCATGTGCGAGTGCAGGGCGGCGTGGTTCGAGGTGCGCGGGACGGCGGCGATTACGTCTTTCGCGGCATTCCCTTTGCCGCCCCGCCAACCGGTCCGCTTCGCTGGCAGCCCCCGGGCCCCGTCTCCCCGTGGCCGGACGTGCGCGATGCGACAAAGCCGGCTCCGGCATGTCTGCAGAAAAGTGAGACCTGGAACCACGCCAGCTATCTCTACGCCTCCGAGGACTGCCTGACGCTCGACGTCCGCACGCCCTCACTCGAAGGCAAGTGGCCGGTAATGGTATGGATCCACGGCGGTTCGAACCGCTCCGGGTCATCGAACGGACCGGCCGATTCGAACATGACCGACCACGGCGTGGTCCATGTCGGCGTGCAGTACCGGCTCGGCCTGCTCGGCTTCATGTCCCATCCGGCGCTTTCCGCCGAACAGGGGGGCACAAGCGGCAATTACGCGCTGATGGACCAGATCGCCGCGCTGCGCTGGGTGCAAGACAACATTGGGCGTTTCGGCGGCGATCCCGGCAACGTGACGATCTACGGCGAGAGCGCCGGGTCGCAGGATGTCTCGCTCCTGCTCGCCGCACCGACGGCGCAAGGTCTGTTTCACAAGGCGATCCTGCAGAGCGGCACGCCAGGCTTCGGGATGACTTTTCGCACGCTCGCCGAGGCCGAGGCCGTTGGGCTCCAGCTCGACCGGCTGGCCGAGGCAGACGGCGACCTCGCCCGGCTACGCGCGTTGTCGCCGGTGGCGCTGCTCGACCTGCAGCAGCAAGTCGCCGATCCGGCTGCGGAAGGCGGGCGCTCGACCTGGCTACGGATCACCATCGACGGCAAGGTTCTGCCCGAAGCGCCTGACCGCCTGATCGCGCGCCACGCGCCCAAGCCAGTCATGATCGGCGTCGACAAGGTCGAGTTCGGCCCCAGCGACGACAGCGGCGACCTGCTCGCGCTCGCCGAGACATGGTTTCCCGGCCGTGGGGCCGAGGCGCTCGCCACCTACCGCGCCGAAACCGCGCCCGATCCGCGCCGCGGCCATCTGGCAATGCGCATCCAGAGCGACGGCGAGTTCCACTGTCCTGCCGATCGGCTCGCCGACCTGCTGGCCGCTAACGCCTGGCCGACGTGGTTCTACGAATTCGACGTCGGAGAGAACGGTGGGCTCACCCGGCACGCCTACGAAGTCGGCTTCGTGTTCGACCGCCGTCCCGCCGGTGGCGGCGCGCGGATGCAGGATTACTGGGCAGCCTTCGCAATAACCGGCGACCCTAACGGCCGCACCGCAATTTCCGAGCCCCGCCCCCGCTGGCAGCGTTGGATCCCTGGGCGGCCAAGGCAGATGTTCTTCGGGGGCGAGAAATCGGGGATGATCGCGGGCAAGCCCCGCGCCGAGTTCTGCCGCTTCGCCACGGCGTTCTAGGGAGAAGGCCCGATGACCCGTCGATTTGTCGCCCTGGTCGCCGCCCTCTCTGCCCTGCTACTCGCCGCACCCGCCGCTGCGCGGAAGGCCGAAGGCCTCGCGCTCACTCCGCCGATGGGTTGGAACAGCTGGAACCACTACGGCTGCAACATCGACGAGACGCTGATCAAACGCACCGCCGACGCCATTGTGGCCTCGGGCCTGCGCGACGCCGGCTATGTCTACGTCAACTTAGACGATTGCTGGCACGGCGAGCGCGACGCGCAGGGGATGATTCAGCCCGATCCGCAACGCTTCCCCTCGGGCATGAAGGCGCTCGGCGACTACCTCCACGCGCGCGGGTTGAAGTTCGGGATCTATAGCGACGCGGGCGAAAAGACCTGCGCCGGTCGGCCCGGTAGCCAGGGACACGAGTTCCAGGACGCGCGGCAATACGCGGCCTGGGGAGTCGATTACGTGAAATACGATTGGTGCAACACGGGCTCCGGCCTCGCGCAGCGCAATCCGCGCGAGGCCTATTCGACGATGAGCCGCGCGATAACCGCCAGCGGCCGGCCGATGATCCTGTCGATCTGCGAATGGGGCGACAATCAGCCGTGGCTGTGGGGCAAGGAGTACGGCCATCTCTGGCGCACCACCGGCGATATCACCAATTGCTGGGATTGCGAGCTCGGCCACGGCAACTGGCTGAGCCACGGCGTGCTCCGCATCCTCGACAGGCAAGTGCCGCTCCGCGAGTATTCGGGGCCGGACGGGTGGAACGATCCCGATATGATGGAAGTCGGCAACCTCGCCTCGGTGGCCGAAAACCGCAGCCACTTCGCGATGTGGGCGATGCTTTCCGCACCGCTTATCATGGGCACCGACGTGCCCGGCATGACTTCCGAGACGCGGGCGATCCTCACCAATCAGCGCCTGATTGGGATCGACCAGGACCCACTCGGCATCCCGGCGATGCGCTGGCGCGCCTATGACGACTACGACATCTGGGCCAAGCCACTCGCGGACGATCGCTGGGCGATCGCCCTGCTCAACCGCTCGGACCGCGAGCAGCGGATCGCCATCGAATGGGCAAAAGGCGAGCTGCGCGACGACATGCACGGCCGTGATCCCCAATTCGCCACGCGCACCTATACGCTCGAGAACGCCTGGACCGGAAAGACGGAAGGCACCACGGAAACCCTGCTCGAGCGGCGCGTCGCGCCGCGCGATACTCTGATGTTCACGCTGACTCCGCGCAACTGAGTGCTCTGCCGCCCCTAGCGCGGCCCCCGCACCGCGTATGGCCCGACCATCGTCCCCGCGAACAGGCCCGCGTTGACCGACGCCATGTGCGAAACGTCGATCTCGCGCGCGAGCGAGCGCCATGCCCCTCGCCCGGCCGGACGCCAGTCGAGCTTCGCCGCGCCCCGGTCGATTGCTAGCCGAAGGTCCAGCTCGCTGGCGTTTGCTGGAAGCGGGGCCTCGGCCACCAGCGCGCCGTTCGCGTCTCCCGCCCCGCCGTCCTTGCGGCGGACGACGAGCCTTGGCCCTTCAGCGCCTCCCTCGATCCCGGCCACGAGGAAGTGTTCCTCGTCCATGAACGCCATCAGGCCGGCCAGATCGCCCTCGCGCTCGGGCGTAAAGGCAAGGCGCGTGGTCCACTCCGCCTCGTGGTGGCGCATCCGGCGCCCCAGGAAATGCGGCTGGCCGGTCGTGCTCGCCGCATCGGCACCGGCAACGAGCACCAACTCGTCGCGATCACGATCGAGCGCGTACCACTGCACATCCGCAACGTTGCGCATCTGCAGCCATTCGGGCGAAAGGCGCGCATCGTCGAAACTGTCGCTCCAACGCGACCAGTCGACAGGTTTGTCCGCCGGCAGGTTCGGCTTCTGTACTACCCACGGAACCGGCTGCCCCCGCTCGAGGATCACCGGCCAACCGTCACGCCAAGTCACCGGCAGCAGCCAGGTCTCGCGGCCGAGCAGCGTATTCTGATCGGCGAACGGCCGCGTGGCGAGGAACACCGCCCACCAGGTTCCATCGTCCAGTTTGACGAAATCGGCATGCCCCGTGGCCTCGACCCGGTCCGGCCGGTCGCGCGGCAGGTCGCGCTGGGTCAGGGTGGGATTGACCGGCCCCGCCTCGTAAGGCCCAGTGACGTTGCGCGAACGGTAGATCGTCTGCGAGTGGTCTTCGGCGGTGCCGCCCTCGGCGGCATTGAGATAATACCAGCCGTCGACTTTGTAGATGTGCGGCCCTTCGGCCCAGATCGGTTTCTCGGCTGGGTTGACGCCCCCATCGACGAGCAACGTGCGCGGGCCCGTCAGCCGCCCGGTCGCAAGGTCAAACTCCTGAATCCAGATCGCGCGGTGCCCTTCGTAACGCGGCTCGCCCACCGGCGGTCCATTGTTTACCAGCCATGCGCGTCCATCCTCGTCGACGAACAGCGAAGGGTCGATTCCGTCGAAATCGAGCCAGACCGGATCTGACCAGGGTCCGGCCGGATCGGTAGCGGTCACATAGAAATTTCCCCCGCACCTTGTGCAGGTGTTGAAGATATAGAACGTGCCGTCGTGATGCTCGATCGCCGGCGCGTAGACGCCGTCGGTCACGACCCGAACGCCCGAGAAGTCGAGCTGGCCGGGCCGCTCGATCGCGTGGCTGACCAGCCGCCAGTTCACCAAGTCGCGGCTATGGAACACCGGGATACCCGGGAACCAGCCGAAGGTAGAGGTGACGAGATAGAAGTCGTTTCCGACGCGCGTAACCGAAGGATCGGGATGGAACCCCGGCACGATCGGGTTGCGGAAGGAATCGGCCGGCACTTTGGTCGCCTCTGCCGCTTCGTATGTCATGCTAGCGAATCGAGCGGCCGGCACCGCCCAACCCGCCGCTGGAACCGTGGCGGCTGCAACCACCGCGACAATGGCGCTAAGGCTTCGCAACATCTCGTCTCCCCTCTGGCGTTCAAATGCCTTGCGCGATCGCCGCGCTGTTCTTATGGTAGCGCTATCACGGGAGAGAACAAGCGGCACATGGCCGGCACATTGATCGACATCCTGCCGGCGGATCATGCGACCGGCAAGTTCATCGGCAGAGCGCTATCGCCCTCCGGTCCCTGCGTCATGGCCATTCGCGAGGGGAATGTCTTTGATTTGACGCAAGAGGCCGCCTCCGTTTCCGGCGCCGTCGCGCGGCGTCAGTTCGGCGGAGGTACGCTCCTTGGTTCGGTCGAGGATGGCTTGCCCGAAGGCTGGAGCCTGCTGGCGCCGATCGACTTGCAATGCATCAAGGCATGCGGGGTCACGTTCGCCATTTCCTGCATAGAGCGCGTCATCGAGGAAGCCGCGCGCGGCGATCCCTCGCGCGCCGCGGAGATTCGCGCCGCGCTCGAGGACAAGATCGGCTCGGGCATCCGCTCCGTGGTACCGGGCAGCGAGGAAGCTGCCGAGCTCAAGGCCGTGCTCATCGAGGAAGGTCTGTGGTCGCAGTATGTCGAGGTCGCGATCGGCCCCGATGCCGAGGTGTTCTCCAAGTCGCCTGTGCTCTCGGCGGTCGGGCCCGGCGCAGAGATCGGCGTCCGCTCCGATTCAGTCTGGAACAACCCCGAGCCCGAGGTCGTGCTCGTGGTCGATCCCAAAGGCCAGACTGTCGGCGCGACGCTCGGCAACGACGTGAACTTGCGCGATTTCGAGGGCCGATCGGCTCTGCTGCTCAGCAAGGCGAAGGACAACGCCGCCTCGTGCGCGATCGGCCCGTTCATCCGTTTGTTCGACGACGGCTTCACCATCGACGACGTGCGTCAGGCCAATGTCGATCTCACCATCGAGGGCCCTGAAGGTTACCGCCTCGAAGGCACCAACGACATGGGCCAGATCAGCCGGGACCCGCTCGATCTCGTCCGTCAGACATTGAGCGAGCACCACTATCCGGACGGGTTCGTGCTCTTCTGCGGTACCCTGTTCGCGCCGACGCAGGATCGCGACGAGCCCGGCGCCGGCTTCACCCACAAGCTGGGCGACCGCGTAACGATCAGTTCGCGCCGGCTCGGCTCGCTCGTCAACACCGTCACCACCTCGCGCGACGCGCCGCCGTGGGAAATGGGCATCGCCGCATTCGTGCGGAACCTTGCCGGCCGCGGCCTCATCGACAGGATTTAGGACAGATCATGGATACCCGCACTCTCGGCCACTTCATCGCCGGCGAATGGACCGGCGCGGATGGAGCGCTGGAAAGCCGCAACCCGTCGAACACAGAAGACATCGTCGCCCGCTTCCCCAACGGCGGAAGGGCCGAAGTCGACCAGGCCGTCGAGGCGGCAACCGAAGCCTTCTCAGGCTGGGCCAACGCCTCTCCCGAAGTGCGCGCCGACGTACTCGACAAGGTCGCCAACACGATCTTCGCTCGCGCCAACGAGCTCGGCGAGCTACTCGCCCGCGAGGAAGGCAAGACCCGCGCCGAGGGCATCGGCGAGACTATGCGCGCCGCGCGCATCTTCCGCTACTTCGCCGGCGAGGCGCTGCGCCGCCACGGCCGTACGCTCGAATCGACCCGCCCCGGCCTCGACGTCGCAACCTACCGCGAGGCGCTCGGTGTGGTCGGTCTGATTACCCCGTGGAACTTCCCGATCGCGATCCCGGCTTGGAAGGCCGCTCCGGCGCTCGCTTTCGGCAACACCGTGGTGCTGAAGCCAGCCAACATCACCCCGGCCATTGCTGCCGCGCTGACCGAGATCATCGCCGAGGCCGGCGCGCCCGCGGGCGTGTTCAACCTCGTGCTCGGGCGCGGCGACGTCGGCCGCGCCATCACCGACCATGCTGGCATCGCCGCGATCAGCTTCACCGGTTCGCAAACGGTCGGCGCCCAGGTCGGACTCGCTGCAATGAAGCGTCAGGCGCGCGTGCAGATGGAAATGGGCGGCAAGAACCCGCTCGTCATCCTCGCCGACGCCGATCTCGACAAGGCCGTGGCGATCGCTGCTGACGGCGGTTTCTTCCAGACCGGGCAGCGCTGCACCGCCTCGAGCCGCGTCATCGTCGAAGACGCGATCCACGACCGCTTCATCGAAGCGCTCGCCGCCAAGGCGGGAAGCCTCAAGGTCGGCCCCGCCCTCTCTTCCGACACGCAGATCGGCCCGGCCTCGAGCGAGGCGCAGTTCGACCAGAACATGAGCTACGTCGGCATCGCCACCGGGGAAGGCGGCCGCCTCGTCACCGGCGGCGACAAGGTCCAGGCCGAGACCGCTGGCTACTTCATGCAGCCCACCGTCATCGCCGACACCAATCCGGACATGCGCATCAACTGCGAGGAAGTGTTCGGCCCGGTCGTCTCGACGATCCGCGTCAAGAACTACGAAGAAGCTCTGGAAATCGCCAATCGCGGCGACTTCGGCCTCTCGGCCGGGATCGTCTCGAACAGCGCGAAGCACATCCGCGATTTCCGCAAGAACATCCGCGCCGGCATGGTCATGGTGAACCTGCCTACCGCGGGCGTCGATTATCACGTGCCGTTCGGGGGAACTCGGGGATCGAGCTACGGCCCGCGCGAACAGGGGTTCGCCGCGGTCGAGTTCTACACCCAGATCAAGACGGTTTACACAGGGGATTGAATTGGTGGCGGAGGGGATTTCACAACCAGTGGCGAACGCGGCGATATACCCGAGCCTCGCCGGCAAGCGGGTCATCGTCAGCGGAGGGGCCTCGGGCATCGGCGAAGGGATCGTCGAGGCTTTCGTCCGTCAGGGATCGGCGGTCGCGTTCGTCGACGTGCTCGAGGGCGAGCCGCTGCTTCAGCGGTATGCCGATGCGGCGATACCGCCGATCTTCGTGCATTGCGACATTCGCGATTGCGTCGATTACGGCGCCAAGATCTCCAAGCTGATCGAACGGCTCGGTGGTTGCGACGTGCTGATTAACAACGCAGCCAACGACGACCGGCACAAGGTCGAGGACGTGACTCCCGAGTACTGGGACGAGCGCATGGCGGTAAACCTCAAGCATCAGTTCTTCGCCGCCAAGGCGGTGATCCCTGCGATGAAGGCGGCGGGCGGCGGCTCGATCGTCAACCTCGGCTCGATCTCCTGGCACCTCGGTCTGGAAGACCTCGCGATCTACCAGACCGCTAAGGCCGCCATCGAAGGTCTCACTCGCAGCCTCGCGCGCGAGTTCGGACGCGACGCCATTCGCGTCAACACGATCGTCCCGGGCAACGTGCAGACGCCGCGGCAGATGAAGTGGTATACCCCCGAAGGCGAGGCGGAGATCGTCGCGGCGCAGTGCCTCGACGGGCGTATCCAGCCTTCGGATATCGCGGCCATGGCGCTGTTCCTCGCTTCCGACGATGCACGCTACTGCACAGCGCACAACTACTGGGTGGATGCCGGATGGAGATAAAGGCCGACGTTCGCAGCGTTCTCGAAGCCGAAAGCAAGCTCGGCGAAGGCGTCCTGTGGGATGCGCAGCGCAGCGTGGTCTGGTTCGTCGACATCAAGCGGCACCGCCTCTGGCACTTTGACCCGGCGACCGGCAGCAACGCCATCGCCGAAGCGCCCGAGCAGATCGGCTGGGCGCTTCCCGCCGAAGGTGACCTCCTGCTCTGCGGCCTCAAGGACGGGCTCTACACTTTCGATCCCGCCAATCAGACATTCACGAAGTTGACGTCCGTCCCCGGCGAACCCGCCGGCAACCGCCTCAACGACGCCTGCACCGATCCCTGGGGCCGCGTCTGGTTCGGCTCGATGGACGACGCCGAAGCCTCCGCCAGCGGCCGCTTCTACGTGTTCGACCGCGGCGAGATTCGTCCTGCCGGCCCCGCGGGGATCACCATCACCAACGGCCCCGCGGTCAGCGGCTCGGGGGACCGGATCTACTTCACCGACACCAGCAGTCAGAAGATCATGGTCGCCGACCTCTCGGCGGGCGGCGTCGGCGAAGCCCGTCCGTTCGTCGATACGAAGGCGCTGTTCCCCGACGCTTACCCCGACGGCCCGATCGTCGACGCCGAAGACCATGTCTGGACCGGGCTCTACCTCGGCGCCAAGGTCGCGCGCTTCTCGCCCGACGGGAAGCTCGTCGCCACGGTCACCATGCCTGCCCGCGATATCACCAAGATGGCGCTCGGCGGGCCGGACCTGAGAACAGCCTACGTCACCACCGCCACCAAGAACATGGACGAGGCGGCGTTCAGGCAATTCCCCGCGGCCGGCAACCTCCTGAGCTTCGACTCCCCCGTCGCCGGCGTCGCTCCAGCAAGGGTCAAGCTCGGATGAGGCACGCAGCGCTCCTTCTCGCGGGGGCGCTCGCTCCCGCCCCGGCTCTCGCCGCGCCCGAGTTCGCGCCAGTCTGGACCGACCACGCCGTCATTCAGCGCGACCAGCCGATCACCGTCCAGGGCACCGCGGCCCCGAACGCTATCGTCGAAGTCAAGCTCGGCTCCCAAACCCAGAGCGCCCGCACCGATGCGCAGGGCCGCTTCTCCGCGCAGTTCGCGGCGCGTCCCGCCTCGGACCAGCCGCTAACGCTCACTGCCACGGACTCCACCGGCACCACCACCGTTTCCGATCTCCTCGTCGGTGATGTCTGGCTCTGCTCGGGCCAGTCGAACATGGAGTTCCCGGTCTCGCGCGGGCTCAACGGCGATGCGGTCGCGATGTCCTCGGCGGATGACGGCCTGCGCCTGCTGATGATCCCGAAGGCGACCTCGCCCGCCCCTGAAGCCGCCTTCGCCAAGCCGGTTGCATGGACCGCCGCCACGCCCGAGACGGTCGCCCCGTTCTCGGCTGCCTGCTATTTCATGGCCGACAAGCTGCGCGACGAGCTCAAGATCCCGATCGGCGCGATCCACTCCAACTGGGGCGGCTCGCAGATCCGCGCCTGGCTCACGCCCGAAGGTGGCCGCGCGATTTACGGCGCCGAGCAGATGGCGCTGCTCGAACGCGTCGCCGAGGACCCGCTCGGCGCGGTCACCACCTTTGCCCCGACCTGGGAAGCCTGGTGGCGCGAGGCCAGCGGCGGGCAGGAACCCTGGCGCAATCCCGACGCGCTCGAATGGCAACCCGTCCCCGCCATCGCCCCCTGGCCGACCTGGGCCGGCACCCGCCTCGCCAGCGACCCGATCGGCAACGTCTGGCTCCGCCGCACCGTCACGCTTACGCCCGAGCAGGCCGCGGCCGGCGGCACGCTGATGCTCGGCGTGCTCGACGATCTCGACGCCACCTGGGTCAACGGCCGCCCGATCGGGATCACTCACGGCTGGGATTACGAGCGCGAGTATCCGATCCCCGCCAGCTACCTCAAGGCGGGCGAGAACGAGATCGTGGTTGCGGTCAGCAACTCGTGGGGTGCCGGCGGCTTCACCAGCACCGCCGACAAGCTCGCCTTCGCGGTCGAAGGTGGCCAGCGCATCCCCCTCGGCGAAGGCTGGGGCTATTCCATCGGCGAAGTCCGTGACATGCCGCCCCGCGCCCCTTGGGACGCGAACGCCGGCATCGGCATCATGCACAACCGGATGATTGCTCCGTTCGGACCAATCCGCCTCAAGGGCGCCGCGTGGTACCAGGGCGAGAGCGACGTCGGCATCCCCGGCTATCGCGACCGCATGCGCGAGCTGTTCGCGGGTTGGCGCGGCCAGTTCGGCGAGGACATGCAGATGCTCGTGGTCCAGCTTGCCAACTACGGCCCTGTCGCCGAGCGCCCCTCGCCTTCGGGCTGGGCCGAACTGCGCGAAGACCAGCGTCGGTCGGTCCTGGCCGACCCGAACGCCGCGCTCGTCACCGCGATCGACATCGGCGAGCGCACCGACATCCACCCCGCCAACAAGACGCTGCTCGGCGACCGCCTCGCCCGCGCCGCGCTCGGCGAAGCCATGCCGATGCCCGCGCGCGCTGTCCTCGAAGGCGAAACGATCACGATCACGTTCACCGGCATCGAGGACGGCCTCCACGCCTGGAGCGCCGCGTACCCGATCGGCCTCGAAGTCTGCGGCGACACACAGGAGTCCTGCCGCTACGTCCACGCCGCGATCTGGGAAGACCGCCTGCTGATCCCGGCGACGGACCGCCAGCCCGTCACCCGCATCCGCTACGCCTGGGCCGACAGCCCGGTGGTGAACCTGTTTGACGGCCGCCCGATGCCGATCCCCGGGTTCGAGCTGCCAGTCGAGCGGTGAAGCTCAGCCGTCGCACCGCGCTCGCCGGGCTCGGGGGCAGCCTTGCGCTTCTCGGCAGCGGGTGCCGCGGCGCGCTCGCCGAGAAGGCGCCGAACGCGCAATTCATCCGCCGCGATGGCCTCCACCTCCACCTCGGCCCCGATCCCTACCGCGTCGTCGGCGCCAACATGTGGTACGCAGCCTGGCTCGGTGCCGACGCGCCTTACGGCAACCGCGCCCGCCTCGTCCGCGAGCTCGACCGGCTCCAGGCGCTCGGCCTCAATAACCTGCGGATCATGGCCGCGGGCGAGGAAGGCCCGCTCAGAAACTCGATCAAGCCCGGCTTCTCCCGCCCCGACGGGTCGCTCAACCCGGATCTGCTCGCCGGGCTCGACTTCGCCATGGCGGAGATCGCGAAGCGCGGCATGACCGCAGTGCTGTGCCTTGGCAATTTCTGGGAGTGGTCGGGTGGCCTCGCGACCTGGCTCTACCGGATTACCGGCGAGTACATGGACATGAACGACCCGGAGCACCCCTGGCCCGCGTACCCTGACGCCACCGCGCGCTTCTACGCCAACGAGCAGGCCGTTGCGCTCTATCACGACCACGTCCGCGCCATCGTCACGCGCACCAACTCGGTCACCGGCACGCGCTACGTCGACGATCCCGCGATTATGTCCTGGCAGCTCGCCAACGAGCCGCGCCCGGGGGGCAGCGAAGCCGGCATCGCCCGGCAGGTCGAGGCCTATTACACCTGGATTGACGCCACCGCCGCGCTGATCCGCTCGCTCGATCCGAACCACCTCGTCTCGCTCGGCCACGAAGGCACGCAAGGCGCGAACGGCAGCGAGGACATAGTCCGCCGCGCGCACCGGAACATCGACTACCTCACCGCGCACATCTGGCCGCTCAACTGGAGTTGGGTCGACGGCAAGGATCTCCCAGGCACCTGGCCCGCGGGCCGCGAGAAAGTTGCCGCCTACCTCGCTGCGCACGAGCGTCTCGCGAACGAGCTCGGCAAGCCGCTGCTGATCGAGGAATTCGGCTTTCCGCGCGACGACGAGGTTTACGAGCCGGGCACCCCGACCAAGTTCCGCGAACAGTACTACGCGATGATCTACGAGGCGGTCGAAGCCTCCTGGCGCAGCGGCGGCCCGCTGATGGGCAGCAACTTCTGGGCCTGGAACGGCGAAGCCCGCACCGCCCACCCCGACGCGCGCTTCCGCGACGGCGACCTCGCCTACATGGGCGACCCGCCGCACGAGCCGCAGGGCTGGTATGGCTTGTTCGACACCGATGCCAGTTTGCTCGCGAAAGTTCGCCAGCACGCCGAGAACAAGTGCCTGGGCCAGCCGGTCGAGTGCGCCGCGTGACATGGGGCTGAAGCTCGCCGCCGCCGAGTGGGAAGCCGAGGTTCGCCCGGAGATCGGCGGTTCGCTCAGCGCGCTGCGCTATCGCGGCGTCGACGTGCTGCGCACGATGCCCGAGGGCTCCACGAACCCGCTCGACGCCGCGTGCTTTCCGCTCGCGCCCTATTGCAACCGGATCCGCGCGGGGCGTTTCACCTTTGCGGGGCGCGAGATCGCGCTGCCGGCCAATTTCCCGCCCGAACCGCACACGCTGCATGGGCTCGCTTGGCAGAGCCCGTGGTCGGTGGAGAGCCAAGCCGAGAGCAAGTGTGTGCTGGTCCACGACTACGACGGGTCGGGCGCCTGGCCCTGGGCGTACCGCGCGCTGCAGCGCATCCGGCTCGGCCCGAAGGGGTGCGCGATCACGCTGGTGCTGACCAACCGCTCCGCCGAGACGATGCCGGCCGGCCTCGGGCTCCATCCCTATTTCCGCCGTCGTCCCGAGACCGAGGTCCGCTTCGCCGCCGACCACGTGCTGCTCACGGCACCCGACCCGCTCCCGACCGGCGTCAGCGCCCCCGCCGACCATTTCGGCGACTGGGCCACCGGCGCGTCGCTACCATCCGAGACGATCGACCACTGCTTCGCCGGCTGGCGCGGCGAGGCAACGATCCGCGATGCCCTCGGCGCGATCGCGCTCGGCGCCGACGGGGCGCCGCACCTCCACCTCTACGCGCCCGCCGACGGCAGCGCGCTGTGCCTCGAGCCGGTCAGCCACACCCCCGACGCGCACAACCGTGCGCCGGAAGAGCTGATCCTGCTGCCGCCCGGCTGCGCCGCGACCCTCTCGCTGCACATCGCGGTGCCTGCCGCCTGACCGGTCAGGAGCAGGCCTCGACGTAGCCGAGCACCGGCATCGTGCCGATGTGGATCTCGCTGACCTTGCGGTCGGCGTCGATCTCGAAGCGCAGCGCGGGATCGCCGCTCTCGGCATTGGGGGCGGTCAGGTACTTGCCAGGGGCCGCGACGTAGGCGTGCGGCTCTTCGCGGAAACCGGGAAACGCTTCGCGCACTTCGGCCTCGCTCGCGCCGACACCGATCCCTTCGGCGAGCTTGACGGTCGAGCGCTGGCCGGCCGAGATGCGCCGCACCCGCCCGTCCTCGACGATCGCGTAGACGCCCGGATATTCGGGCGAGGAGACGGTACGGCAGACATCCGACGCCTGCGCGCCGCGCTCGGCCCAGGTACTTCCGGCGGGTATCGGCTCGCCGATGCGCAAGCCGCCGAAACCTTCGAGCGCGAGCGTGTCGGGCGACGGGGCTTCGGGCGGCGTGGCAGAGGCGGGCGGGGTCACGCCCGGCGCCGGCGAAGCCTCGGCGGTGGCGGTCTGCTGCGACGGCGCGGCCGGTTCCTGCGAGCACGCGGCGCATGCTGCGGCGGCGAGGATGACGAGCGGCAGTCTCATCAGCGTTCGAGCCCCTCGATCGCGCGGCGGAGCTTGTCGGCGACCTGGCCGGCCTTGTCCTTGAGCCCTTCGTTCGGGATCGCCTGCATCGAGGCGACCGGGTCGATCGCGGCGACCTCGACCCCGTCGCCGGCCTGCTGCACCACTACGTTGCACGGCAGCATCGTGCCGACCTTGTCCTCGAGCTGCAGGGCCTCGTGTGCGAGGGTGGGGTTGCAGGCGCCGAGAATGACGTAAGGACGAAAATCCGCGCCGATCTTGTCCTTGAGCGTCTGGCGGATGTCGATTTCGCTGATCACGCCGAAACCTTCGCCCTTGAGCGCGTCGCGGACGCGGCCGAGCGCGGTGTCGAAGTCATCGTCGAGCGTGGTGGAGAAATAGTAGGGCATCGGGTCACCTCCTGCTCCCCCCAATCCCGCGCAGCGACGCTCGTTCCGCCCGCTCGCCGGAACTCCCGCGCCGTTCGGCCGCTTATGGCCCCGGACGGGCCGAGGAGAACGCCACGTGACGAAGACCCTGGCCGACATTTCCGAAGCCATGAAGGACATCGATTTCTGCATGCTGGTGAGCCGCGCGCAGGACGGCTCGATCGGCGGTCGGCCGATGAGCAACAACCGCGAGGTCGCGTACGAAGGCACCAGCCGCTTCTTCACCTGCGACGACGCGCGCATGGTGGACGACATCGAGCGCGACCCATCGGTCGGCCTCACGTACCAGGGCAAGGCGGGGCTGCTCGGCATCGTCGGCAAGCCGGGCCTGTTCATCCACGTCCAGGGCGAGGCGCGCGTGGTGCGCGACAAGGCCCGCTTCGCCGAGCACTGGACTCCCGGCCTCGATCGCTGGTTCGAGCAAGGCGTGGACACGCCGGGCCTGCGGCTGATCGAGGTCCACGCCAAGCGCATCCATTACTGGGACGGCGAGGACGAAGGCGAGGTCGCCCTGCCCGCGCCGGCCGCCGCCTAGCTCACTTCGCCATGAAGCACACCGCCTCGATCTTGTTGCCGTCGGGATCGCGGACGAAGGCGGCGTAGTAGTTCGCGTCGTATGCGGGGCGCAGGCCGGGCGGGCCGGCGCAGGTGCCGCCGTTCGCCAGCGCCACTCGTTGGAACGCGTCGACCGCCGCGCGGCTCTCGGCAATGAAGCACACGTGCGCGCCGTTCCCGACGCTCGCCGGCGCGCCGTCGACCGGCTGCTCGAGGCTGAACCCGACCATCGCCGCGCCGTAATCGACCGACCCGCCGCGCCGCTTGCCCGCGCCGATGCCGAGCTCCGCGAGGACCGGATCGTAGAACGCCTTGGCGCGGTCCGCGTCGTTGGTGCCGAAGGAGACGTGGCTGAGCATGGACGGGGAACGCGCGAGGGGACGTCTGGGGTCCGTTTACCTGGCACTTACCAAGATTTGTTAAGCTGCCGCCATGCTGGCCGACCTGATCGCCCTGCTCGACAAGCCGCTCCTCCTGCTGATCGTGCTGACGATCGGCGGGGTGATCGGCATTGTGCTCGAAAGCGCGCTCAACCGGATCGACCGCGAGAAGCGCCGCGCTTACTGGCGCGGACGCAACGCGGCGAAGAGCCGGTTCGGGAAGACCGGGCATAAGGTCGCGCCTTTCAAGGCGCCCGAAGCGCGGGCCCGTGATATCGCGACGGAGCAGCTCAAGGCCGTGATGCGCGCGAGCTTTCGGCCGCGTGCCTTGCTCAATCGCCCGGAGACCCTGGTGTTCAAGGCGCTCGACAGCGCGGTGATCGCGCGCAACCCCGCCTGGCAGGTGATGGCGCAAGTCAGCCTCGGCGAGTTCCTCGCCAGCGAGGACAAGGACGCTTACCTCTGCATCAACAGCAAGCGGGTGGATTTCGCGCTGATGGACCCCGCGGCAAACGTGCGCCACGCGCTCGAATACCAGGGCAACGGCCACCATCAGGGAACGGCCGCCGCGCGCGACGCGGTGAAGAAGGAAGCGCTGCGCAAGGCGGGGATCGGCTATCACGAGATCGTCGCCGGGCACACCACGCCAGCGGAGCTGAAGCGGCTGGTGGAGAAGTTGGTGCCGGCGGGCGTGGGAGAGCGCGCGGCCTGAGACTTGGGTGCCAGGCCACCACGCGACCGGGCATGCCGTTCCGGCCCTTTCGGCCCGGGAATTGTAGGACTTGGACCGGGTGTTACACAGTCCAGGGGAAAAAAACTTGCCCTTGCGGATCGGCCCGCGAGCTTGCGCGTGGACCCCGCCGCTTGGCTGCCTTGCGCGAGCGCTGCGAGGCATGCCGTCGCCCTGGGGATGCCCATCGGCAGGCGGCGTTGCAGCGGCTCGGGCGCGCAGGGCGTGGCCGGGGGAGGAGTCGGTTCGGGCGCTCATCGGGGAGTGTGGAGCAGACGAAATCCTATTTTGGAAGTTCTTTGTTCGTTCCCCCCAGCGGGCCGGGAGATGCTGGCTTGACCTCAACCCCCGCACCGGCAGCTTCGGAAGGCTATCGCGAAAGGCGCTTGCGGTTCGCGCGGACGCGCTTGCCGTAGTGCGAAAGGGTGCGCGCCGCGATCGTTTCCGGCCGGCGACCGAGCGCGCCGGTGGCGAGCGCGACGCCGAGCTCCCACGCGGCTTCGGCCTTCTCGGCCACCATCCGCTGCGCTTCGAGCTGGGCTTCCGCGCCGCCGAGCGCCATCTTCGTGCTGCGCAGCGCGATCACGCTCGCCGCCTCCGCGCCGAGCAGCCACGCGTCCATGCCCAGCGTGAACGGGTTGGCGAGGGATCTGCGGCGGGTGCGCTTGCGAGCCATGCGGGAAGAAGTCGCGGGCGGGCGGGGTGTTCCGGCAGCCTCGGTCATGGTGTGGTCGACAGGTGCGCGCGGAACCAGTCGGCCAGCTCGTCTTCGGTCAGCTCGCCGGCGGCGAGGGCGACGATGGCGACGACCAGCTCGGCGTCGGTCGCGGCGAGCGCATGGCCGTTGAGCGCGAGGAAGGTTTCCGCGACGACCGCCGCGGTGCGCTTGTTGCCGTCCACGAACGGATGGTTGCGGGCCAGGCCGAAGGCATAGGCGGCGGCGAGCGCGGCGGCGTCGGGATCGTCGTACTCGGCGAGGTTGCGTGGGCGCATCATCGCGCTTTCGAGCGCGCCGGCGTCGCGCACGCCTTCACCGCCGCCGTGCTCGGCGAGCTGCTCGGCATGCGCCGCGAGCGCCACCTCGGTGGCGATCAAGAGCCAGCTCATGTTCCCCTCCCGCTTGCGGGAGGGGCTAGGGGTGGGCGTGTGCGCATGCTTCGGACTGGCCCCCCCCCCACCCCCCCCCCCCCCC
>JAEZCZ010000058.1 GCA_023433305.1 Pseudomonadota bacterium
CCCCTGACCCCTCCCGCAAGCGGGAGGGGGAGTCAGCTCCCGTGATCGATCCTGCGGCGGAAAGTCTCCGGCAGCCATAGCAGGCCGACGACGAGCGTCAGCACGGCCACCCCGATCGGATACCACAGCCCGGCGTAGATGTTGCCCGTTGCCGCCACCATCGCGAACGCGATGGTCGGCAGGAAACCGCCGAACCAGCCGTTGCCGATGTGGTAGGGCAGGCTGAGCGCGGTGTAGCGGATGCGCGCGGGGAACAGCTCGACCAGCAGCGCTGCGATAGGGCCGTAGACCATCGTCACCAGCAGAACGAGCGCGGTGAGGATGGCGATGACGAGGGGCCGGTTGAGGTCGGGCGCCTCACCCGCGGCGGGATAGCCGGCCGCGTCGAGCAGAGCCGGGAGCTCGGCATCGAAGCTCGCCTTGTCCGCGACCGGAACTTCCGTGTCACCGATCCGGACCACGGCTGCCCCCGATGTCTCCTGGTTGTCGTAAGGGATGCCGGCCTTGGCGAGCGCCGACTTGGCGATATCGCAGCCGGTCTTGTCGAAGGCGGTCCGGCCGATCGGGTCGAACTGCACCGAGCACGTCGCGGGGTCGGCCATCACGGTCACCGGTGCACGCTCCTGCGCTTGCGCCAGCGCCGGATTGGCCGCCTCGGTCAGCGCGCCAAACAGCGGGAAGTAAAGCAGCGCGGCCAGCCCACAGCCAGCCATGATGATCGGCTTGCGGCCGATCTTGTCGGAGAGCCAGCCGAAGAACACGAAGAACGGCGTGCCAATGAGCAGCGCGATGGCGATCAGGACGTTGGCGGTGCCGCCGTCGACCTTGAGGATCCGTTCGAGATAAAACAGCGCGTAGAACTGGCCGGTGTACCAGACCACCGCCTGCCCGGCGACCGCGCCGAGCAGCGCCACCAGCACAAGCCGCGCGTTCTTCCAGTTGCCGAACGCCTCGGTCAGAGGCGCCTTAGAGGTCGCGCCGGCATCCTTCATCTCCTGGTAGACCGGGCTCTCGTTGAGCTGAAGGCGGATCCACAGCGAGACCACCAGCAGCAGCGCCGATGCGAAGAACGGCAGGCGCCAGCCCCAGTCCGCGAACGCCTCCTCTCCCATCGCCTCGCGCGTCTCGATCACCACCAGCAGCGCCGCGAACAGGCCGAGCGTCGCCGTGGTCTGGATGAAGCTGGTATAGAACCCCCGCTTCCCTTCGGGCGCGTGCTCGGCGACGAAGGTCGCGGCGCCGCCGTATTGCCCGCCGAGCGCGAGGCCCTGCAGCAGGCGCAGGCCGACCAGCATCAACGGTGCGGCCACACCCGCGCTGGCGTAGCTCGGCAGCAGCCCGACCGCGAACGTCGAGGCGCCCATGATGCCCATCGTCACGAGGAAGGTGTTCTTGCGCCCGACGAGGTCGCCGATCCGCCCGAACACCAAAGCTCCGAACGGCCGCACCGCAAAGCCCGCGGCGAACGCGGCGAGCGCGAGGATGAACCCGGTGGTCTCGTTCACCCCCGAGAAGAACTGCACGGTGATGACCGAAGCGAGCAGGCCGTAGAGGTAGAAATCGTACCACTCGAACACCGTACCGAGCGACGACGCCGCGATGACCTTGACGTGCGAACTCTTGAGCTGCGCGTCGGCGGCTGCGGCAGTGGCCATGTCGTTCATCCCTCCCCTTTGGTTGCGCTAACAGTGCCGCGATTGCGAAAACCACGCAATCCCTTCCCCTTTCCCCCTTGATGGGGAAAGGGTTCAATCTTGCGACTTCTCCACGCGCGCCAGCAGGGCCTCGACCTGGACTTGCTGGCCTTGGGCGACGGCCAGTTCCGCCACCGTGCCGTCGAACGGCGCGGTCAGGGCGTGTTCCATCTTCATCGCCTCGAGCACCAGCAGCCGCTGGCCTTTCGCCACCGCCTCGCCCTCGGCGACATCGACCGCGATCACCTTGCCGGGCATAGGCGCGAGGATGTCGCCGTCGTGGGCACCGCCGCCCGCCGCACCGGCGTAGCGCGCCGGCTCGAACCGCCAGGTCGCCCCCTGGAGCGTCGCCCAGCTCGTGCCCTCTTCGCCGGTCACGAGCGCAAACTGTCGCTGGTCGTACATCAGCGGTTTCGCAAGATCGGCGACGTGGACATCGCGGCCGTCGGAGAGGCGAACCTGTGTTTGCCGGGCCGCGTTCAGCCGGAAGCCTGCCGGGGCCCGCCTGCCATCCGCGACATGATCCTCCGCCACAAGCGTCAGCAGCCAGGCCGGTGGCTCGACTTCGTAAACGAGGTCTTCCTCGTGCCGCTCGATGAAGCCGGTATCGATCCGGCCCGCCATGAAATCCGGGTGGACCAGCGCGGTGCCCATGAACGTCGCGTTCGTCTTCACCGGCCAGACTTGTGCATCCCACAGGACGCGGCCGAGGCCCACAGCCGCGTCGCGGCGGGACTCGGCATGGCAGATCACCTTGGCGATCATCGGATCGTAGAACGGCGAAATCTCACCGCCTTGTTCGACGCCCGTTTCGATCCGGACCCGGCTTGGCGGCGTCTCTTCGAGATGGCGGCCATGCGTATCGGCAACGCGCAGCGGCCGGATGGTCGAGGGGAGGTCGAACCGCTCGAGCTTTCCGGTCGAGGGGAGGAAGCCCCTCACCGGGTCCTCGGCATAGAGCCGCGCTTCCATCGCCCAGCCGTCGATCGACAGTTCGTCCTGTCGCTTGGGCAGCTCTTCCCCGCTCGCCACCCTCAGTTGCCACTCGACGAGGTCGACGCCCGTGATCTCCTCGGTCACCGGATGCTCGACCTGGAGGCGGGTGTTCATTTCCATGAAGAAGATGCGGTCGGCGCTGAGCCCCTCGCTGGCGTCGGCGATGAACTCGATCGTGCCGGCGCCGACATAGCCGACCGCCTTGGCGGCGCGCACCGCGGCGGCGCAGATCGCCTCGCGCGTGGCCGGGTCCATGCCGGGGGCGGGGGCCTCCTCGATGACCTTCTGGTGGCGGCGCTGGAGCGAGCAGTCGCGCTCGAACAGGTGGACGACGTTGCCGTGGGTGTCGCCGAATACCTGGATCTCGATGTGGCGCGGGCTGGTGATCCACTTCTCGAGCAGGACCTCGTCGTTGCCGAAGCTGGCGCTTGCCTCGCGGCGGCAGGACTCGAGCGCGGGCAAGAAATCGGGCGCGGCGTCGACCTTGCGCATGCCCTTGCCACCACCGCCCGCGACCGCCTTGATGAGCACCGGCCAGCCGATCTGTTCCGCCTCCTTCAGGAGCCGTTCGGGCGACTGGTCCGCTCCCATGTAGCCAGGGGTCACGGGCACGCCGGCGTCCTGCATCAGCTTCTTGGCTGCATCCTTGAGGCCCATCGCGCGAATGCTCTCGGGCCTCGGCCCCACCCAGATCAGCCCCGCGGCGGAGACCGCTTCGGCGAATTCGGCGTTCTCGGAAAGAAAACCGTATCCGGGATGGATCGCCTCGGCGCCCATCGCCCTGGCGGCGTCGATGATCCGCTCGCCGCGCAGGTAGCTCTCCGCCGCCGGCGAAGGCCCGATGTGCACCGCTTCGTCCGCCTGCCGCACGTGCAGCGCCTTCGCATCGGCATCCGAATAGACCGCGACCGTGCGAATCCCCATCGCGCGCGCCGTGCGGATGATCCGGCATGCGATCTCACCCCGGTTGGCAATGAGAAGCGACTCGATCATGCATTGTCCTCATCGGGCAGCGGGGTCATCGGGATCGGGGCCACTGGGCCGGTCATGCGGACGTCGAGGAGCACCGCGCCGCGTGTGTGGCGCGGCCATTCGTCGGGCTCCTGCGGCGCGCGCAGGGCTTCGCGGAACGCGGAGGCGGCAAGGGCGAGCCGGGCGACCGCGTTGGGGCGAATGCGGCGGTACCAGGCTTCCTTGCCGAGTTCGCGCACCTCGTGGGCCATCGCGCCGTATAGGTTGGCCGCGGTGAGCGCCGCCCAGCGCTGGCGGAAGCCCAGGCTCGCTGCGCCGAAGCGGCCGGCCGCCTCGTGCCGCGCGGCCATGTCGAGCAGCCGTGCGACGAGCGCGACCAGCTTGTCGCGATAGATCGGCTTGAGGTGCTCGCCCGGCGGGATGTCGGCGGCGACCGACCATTCGACCGGCAGGTAGCAACGCTCATCGGTATCGTCGGTCCAGACCTCGCGGGCGATATCGGCGAGCTGCAGCGCGACCGCGAAGTCGAACACGCGGTCGAGCGTCGCCTCGTCGTCGTCCGGAATGCCCATGATGCGTGCCATCATCAGCGCGGGCGCGCCGGCCGCGTGATAGCAATAGCGGAGCAGGTCTTCCTCGCTGCGCGGGCGCCAGCCCGATGCGTCGAGCGCGAAACCTTCGAGCACGTCGTCGGCCATCTGCTCGGTGAGCCGGGCCTCCAGCGCGACCTGGCCGAAGCCGTCGAACGCGGGGTCGGCGGTGGGCTGGCCTTCGAGCGCGCGGCGGGTCAGCACGCGGATCGCGCCGATGCGATGTTCGGCATGGGTCTTCGCTCCGGCGCGCTCGCCGCCATCGTGCCCCATCGCCAACTCGCGGCATCGACGGCACCAGGCATAGAGCATCCACGCCTGCTCGCGCGTGGTCCGATCGAGCAGGCGGCTGGCGAAGGCCAGGCTCTTGCTCCCGCGCGCGATCACCGCGCCGGCATCGGCGACGAGATCCTCGCGCTCGCGGCCGCCACCGGTCTGGCGCGGTGGCGGGCGCAGGATCCGGGAAGGGGCCAGCAGGCGCGGACGCCGGTCGCGGAAGGGACGGATCGCCATCACGTGCTCATAGCTCGTCCGCGTCCATGCGGAAGATCGGGCGATGCGGGCGATGGTCCTCCATGCGCGTGAGCAACGGTTCAAGCGCGGTTTCGGCCATCAGGATATCGCGGTGCTCCGCGCGGATGAAGCCGCTTTCGCCCATGCGGCGGTAGAACGCGACCAGCCCGTCGTAGAACCCGAACGCGTTGAGCAGCCCGACCGGCTTGGCATGATAGCCGAGCTGGGCCCAGCTGACCGCTTCCCACAGCTCGTCCATCGTGCCGACGCCGCCGGGAAGCGTGAGAAACCCGTCGGCGAAGTCGGTGAAGGCCTTCTTGCGCTGATGCATCGTCTCGACGACGTGGAGCTCGCTGCAGGCGCGGTTGGCGAGCTCGGCCTGGACGAGCGCCTCGGGGATCACGCCGATCACCTCTCCGCCATCGAGGAGCGCGCCGGCTGCGAGCGCGCCCATCAGACCGACCTTGCCGCCGCCGTAGACCACACCGATCCCGCGCCGGGCCAGCGCGGTGCCGACATCCATCGCCAGTTCCTCGTAACGCGGGTCCGCCGGCGACGCGGAGCCGCAGTAGACCGCGAGGCGACGCAGCGGCAGCGTCATCGCGCGAGATCGCCCAGCATCCGCCGCGCGGTCGCCTTCGCGCCGTCGAGCACTCCGGGAATGCCTCCTCCCGGACAGGTCGAGGAGCCGACGAGATAGAGGTTGCCGATCACCTCGTCGCGGTCGCGCAGGCGCAGCCAGCCGCTCTGCACGGGCACCGGCTCGAGCCCGAAGGCGCTGCCGAGATGGGCGTTGAAGTCGAGCGCGAAGTCGCGCGGTGCGTAGTGGAACCGGGTGACGATGCGATCCGGCAGGTCAGGAATCAGGCGCCGCTCGATTTCGGCGAGCACGCGCTGCTCGAGCATCGGCCCGACCTGTTCCCAATCGACCGTCAGCTTGCCCATGTGCGCGACCGGAACCACCGCCTGGAATACGCTGCGGCCGTCGGCGGCTAGCGAGGAATCCGTCACGCTCGGGTGATTTAGGAAGATCGGCAGGTCGGCGGGCAGCACGCCGCGATCGAACACGTCTTCCAGCAGGCTTTCGTAGCGCGGGGCGAACAGCACCATGTGATGCGGAATGCCCGGCCAGCCTCCCTCGATCCCGAAATGGACGACGAACAGCGACTGGCTGAAGCGCTTCTTGGCCAGTCGGCGCGCCATCTGCGGCCCGCGCGGCGACGCGCGCAGCAGGTCGCGATACGTGTGGACCGGATCGGCATTGCTGGCGACCGCGTCGAACCGGCCGCGCCAGCCGCTCAGCGTCTCGACCTCGGCGGCCTCGGTCCCGATGGTGTGGATCGCGGTGACCGGATCGTGCAGCCGTATCTCGCCGCCGAGCCGCTCGAACTGGCGCTGCATCGCGGCCGCCAGCCGATTCATCCCGCCGCGCGGCCACCACGCACCGTCTGTTTCGAGAAGCGGCGAATGGACCGCGCGCGCGGTCAACGGATTGGCCCCGACCAGAAGGGCGTGCACGGTCAGCGCCTGGCGCAGCTTCGGATGCCGGATGAAGCGGCTCACGGTGTCATGCAGCGACATCCAGGCGCGGTGCCGGGCAAGCGCGGGCGCTGCCTTGAGCATCGCCAGGGGCCCCGGCGCGCGATCGGCCTGGAAGAACTCTCCGCACTCGCTGTTCAGCGCGTCGCGATGGGCGAGCAGCGCATCGAAACCCGGGATATCCGCGGGGTCGAGCCGCGCGATCTCGCGCCGCAGCGCGGCGGCATCGGCAGTGAAGTCGAAGTGCGTGCCGTCGGGCCAGTTGAACCGGCACAGCGGCTCGACGGCAAGCAGCTCGAGATCGGCCGCCATGTCGTGACCGGTCAATTCCCACAGCTCACGAAATCCCGCCGGATCGCCGATCGCGGCCGCCCCGGCATCGAAGGTGAAGCTGCCTTCCTGCCAGGAATAGGCATGGCCGCCGGGCTTGTCGCGCGCCTCGACGAGGGTCGTCGACACGCCCGCCGCCTGCAGCCGGATTGCAAGCGGCAATCCGCCCATCCCGGCCCCGATCACACAGGCGCGTTTGCCCTCGCTCATGGCACAGCCTTACGGTCGGTGCCGGGCAGCGGCAAGGCAACCACCGCTTGCTTGCTGTTCGAGCTGTGATAACCTCACGACAATTCGCGACATTGTGCGACAATGAGATGGAGAGGGTCATGCGCACCATCCTGCTCGCCGGCGCCTCGCTGGTCTTGTCCGCCCCCGCAATCGCGCAAGATGGCACGGCGGCCACTCCTGCCACGACCTGCTACATCGAGGTCCATCGCCTCATGGCCGAGCCGCCCGCCGGGATCGGCGAGCTAGGCGCCGCGATCCGTCAGCTGGACGCCGCGCTCCGCCCGCAGGTCGAAGCCATCAAGGTACTGAAGGCCCAGATCGCCCGGCTCCAGCGCCAGGCGGAAACCTCCGCGGAGCCGGCGATCGAGCCCGTCTCGCTCGACGACGACGATACCGCGCTGGCCCGGCCAGTCGCCGAGGATCCCGCGGCCGACGAGATCATGCGCCTCGAGGCCGAGCTCGGCGAGAAGCAGCACCAACTCAAGCGCGACTACGCCGACCGGCAAGGCGCGCTCGTCGGCCCGGTCCAGACGCGCATCAGCCACGGCGCGCAGGCCTTTGCCGCGGGGAACGGCTGCGCCGAAGTGAAGATGGCCCGTCAGCCCGATGTCGCCGCGCTCACGGCAGCCGGCGCGCGCGACGTCACCACCGCCTTCGTCACCTGGTACGCCGCCAATCCGCCAGCCGGCTGAGGCCAAAGGTCCCGCACCCGGCTTGTCAATCGCGCCCGCAACGGCGAGAAGTCGCGCGTGGGGGACAACAAGCTCAATCCGCATCGCAAGGCTTGGCTGGCGACGCTCGCGCTCGTCGCGCTGGCGGTGGCGGTCCTGTTCGCGATGGGCCGTCCGCCGATCTGCACCTGCGGCGAGATCGAGCTGTGGCACGGCACGGTGCAGTCGAGCGGCAACAGCCAGCACATCACCGACTGGTATTCGCCGAGCCACTTCACGCACGGCCTGATCATGTACTTGGCCGCCTGGCTGCTGTGGCGAAAGTGGAAGCTGTTCGGCGGCAAGCCCGCGCGCTGGGCGCTGCCGATCGCGGTCATGGTCGAGGCCGCGTGGGAGATCATGGAGAACACGCCGATGGTGATCGACCGCTATCGCGCGGTCACCGTTAGCTGGGGCTACAGCGGCGACAGCATAATCAATTCCACCGCCGACATCGGCTGGATGATCGTCGGCTTCCTGGTAGCGGCGCGCGTCCCCGCCTGGGTCAGCGTGGCGCTGGCCGTCGCGCTCGAGCTGCTCACCTTGTGGATCATCCGCGACAACCTGACGCTCAACGTCATCATGCTGTTTTGGCCGATCGAGGCGATCCGCCAATGGCAGGGGATGGGGTGAGGGCGATCACCCACGCCGCGAAGAGCTGCGCTTCACCAGCACGAACGAGATATACATCAACAGATACCACGCGCCGAGCTTCGCGGGCGAAACCAGCGTCCAAGCGTTCTCCTGCCCCGGGTAAATCCAGGCGCGGGCGAAAGTGCCGAGGTTCTCCGCCAACCATATGAACAGCGCCACGAGCAGCCAGCCGAGTAGCAGCGGCATCGCCCGTTCCTCGCGCCAGACGGTGAAACGCGCGCGTGTGCCCCAGAACAAGGCGATGATGGCGATGAACAGCGCCACGCGGATGTCAGGCAGCCAGTGGTGCGCGAAGAAATTGAGATAGACCAGCACCGCGATCGCTTCGGGCCATGGTCCGCGAGGATAGGGCTCGAAACGGATCGCAAAGATCCGGAAGACCCGCGCCAGATAACTTCCCACCGCGGCGTACATGAAGCCTGAAAAAAGTGGCACTCCGCCGATCCGAAGCAGCGAAGGCTCGGGATAGATCCAGGATCCCGCCGCAGTCTTGAACACCTCCATGACGGTGCCGACCACGTGAAAGACGAGGATGACCTTGGCTTCGCTCAGCGTCTCCAGCCGGAACACCAGCATCGAAATCTGGATGGCCAAAGCGGCCAGCGTCAGGAAATCGTAACGCGCGAGCGGGGCGTCGGCCGGATAGAACCAATGGGACGCCAGCAGCAATGCCAGCATCAGCCCGCCGAACAGGCAAGCCCAGCCCTGCTTGAACACGAACAGGCCGAATTCGAAGAGCCAGCCGAGCCATCCGCGGGGTAGCTCGAATGTCTCCAGCCAGCGTCGCGTGGTGGCAAAGCGCGTGTGGTCAGCCGGCTGTCTTGGACAGGATGCGGGCTCGCGCGCGGGTTCGCCGGCGAGGGCATGGTCGGGAAGGGGAGGCAGCGCTGGCGCCTTTCAAGCGGTTGACGCCGCCAGCCCTGCGTCACCGATCGGCCGAAGTCCTGAGCAAATTCTGATCTTCTGCTGATCGATCCGGTGCCGCGGCGTTCCGTCCGCCCGCCGCGTCTACTGGCGTCGAGCTTGCCCTTCGTTCGAAGCCGCGCTGACCTGGACCTGGCGGCTGACGTCGAGGCGGGCGCCTGCGTCGAAAGCGCCGCCGGGGCCGGTGCCGACGGTGCTCACGCCCGCACCGGGGGTTCCGATCTGGACGTTCGCGCCGGCGGAATTGTCGACCACGAGCTTGACCCACAGCGTGTCGTCCTCGCGGTACCACGAGGTTTCACCGGCGTCGCGAAGCGCGGCCAGGCTGGCTTGCTCCGCGCCTCCCGCGGCGTTGCCGAACCCCGGAAGCTCGAAAATCACCGAGGAGCCGTCGTCCATTTCCCTGAGCGTCAGGGATAGGGCGTCCCGGCCGGTTTCGACCCTCACCTCGGCGCCGCTGCGGATCGTGGTCTGCCCGGTGTATTCCCATCGCCGGCTGCCGCGGCTCAGCATGATCGGGTCGGTGACGGGGGCGCTGCCAAAGCCCATGTTCGGGCCCAGGCCGAAGTGGCCGAAATCGCCCCGGCACACAGCGGCGCCCCAGTCGGGCTTGATGTCGCAGGCTTCCTCGTCGGAAGCGATGCCGTTGTCGAGGACGATGTAGGCGCCGGGTACACCGCCCACCGATCCGTCCTTGTCGTGGATCGCCGCACCCCGCCAGGCGTTGGCGCGTCCCAGGTCGGAAGCCCACCGTCGCACGTAGGGCGGGAAGCTGACCGGCTTGGCGTTGACGAACTTCGCCCCTTCGATGGCATTTTCGGAGCTCATGCCGAAGCTCGTGTACATTAGGTACGAAAGCGCGCCCGCATCCCGCGTCGCGTTGGGCGCGAAGTTGACGAACGTGGTGTTCTCCACGTCGTGGCGCATGTCGTAGTATTCGTAGCCGCGGATCGGGAAGTCCGCGATCTCGTTCGGCATGCTGCGGCCGTAGGCGATCTCCTGCTCGGTCGTGGGGTTGCCGATATTGTCGCTCTCCCCCACGAACAGGGAGTCGACCACCTTCGACGTGTAAGGCGCGCGGCCCACCGCCGAAGCGGCATGCGTGAAGCCGATCGCGTTGTCCGCGACCCGCAGGTTCGTGAACAGGTGCAGCTCGCCGCGGCCCCAGACCGCGCCGTTGCGGTTCTTGTAGCCGGTGAAATCCGCGAAGTGCGAGACCAGCGGCTCGCTGTTCGGGTCGGCCGGATCGACCGTGGGGAAATGGTAGTTGCTTCCGCCGACGCTGAAGGTGTTGTCGGGATTGGGCCCGCGGTCGAACATCAGCCCGTCGAAGTTCGAGTGCGCGGTGTTCCCCTTGAATTCCGCCACCCGGGTGCGCCGCGGCCAGGTGTTCTTGCTGATCTCGGTGCCTTCGAACTGGCCGGTCGGGTGTACCGGCAAGGCGAACCAGAAGCCGATCATGTCCGAACCTGCGGCGACGTTGCCGATGTAGCTGTTGTCGGGGTTGGTGATCCAGAAGGTCGAAGCCGTGTTGTCGGAAGCGATCAGGATATTCTTGGACTTTTGACCGGCCGCGCCGCGCCCCGGCGTGGATGTTGCCAACCCGGCCGGCCCGAGATGCGTGGGCTCGCACGGCAGGGTGGGGTGGCACTTGGTCTGGATGCCGAGGTTGCGGACGAACTGGTTGCCGGTCTCGATGCCGTCCTCGAGGAAGAAGCAGTGGCCGACGGTGTTGTAGGTGACGTTGTTCT
>JAEZCZ010000064.1 GCA_023433305.1 Pseudomonadota bacterium
CGGTAGACCAGGCCCCGCTCCAGCAGGTCCAGGAACCAGGCCTGCTGGCGGCCATAGTATTCCGGGTCGCAGGTGGCGAACTCCCGCGACCAGTCGATGGACAGGCCAAGCAGCTTCAGCTGGGCGCGCATGGCGGCGATGTTCTCGTAGGTCCAGCCCTTGGGATGGACGCCCTTCTCCATTGCCGCATTCTCGGCCGGCATGCCGCACGCATCCCATCCCATCGGATGGAGCACCTCGTGCCCGGTCATGCGCTTGTAGCGCGCCAGCACGTCGCCCATCGTGTAGTTGCGGACGTGGCCGATGTGGATGCGCCCCGAAGGATAGGGAAACATCTCGAGGACATAGCTCTTCGGCTTGTCGCTACCGCTGTCGGCTTCGAAGCAGCGAGCCGCGTCCCACGCGCGCTGCCAGCGCCCGTCGGCCTGCGACGGATCGAATCGGATGTCAGTCATGGAACGCCCCTAGGGGAGATCAGCCGATCGCGGAACGCCGCAAGTCGCGCGCCTTGGTCAGAATGATGTCTTCGAGCCGCTGGACGGTGGCGGCCTGGACCGGAGCGCCGACCCAGGCGCCGCCTTGTAGGACCTCGCGGCTCGCCGCGACGCGCAGTGCGTCCGCGCGCAAATCCTGGTCGAGGATCGAGACCGAGACCTTGACCCGTTCGTTGGGGTTCTCCGGGTTGGAATACCAGTCGGTGACGATCACCCCGCCGGCGCTGTCCGCCTGCGTCAGAGGCATGAACGACAGCGTTTCGAGACTCGCGCGCCACAGGTACGAATTGACGCCGATCGCGGTCACGTTGGAGGCCGCGATGTCGGCCGCCGGCCGTTCGCCGCCGCCGCAGGCCGCGAGGACGATCCCGAGCATCCCGATCACCACACCGCGAGCGGCTGTTCGCCCGCGCGACGGGACATGGGCGGTTGTGGTGGTCTGCAATGCCATTCTCGGTCCTGTTCCATCCGCGAGCCACGGCTCGCGAGCGTCTCTATAACCCCGCTGGGGCGAGCGACAAGGTGGCACGCGCCACGCCTTGAACTAGAGGGGCGCGCCGTGAATGACGCATTAACCCCTAGTTGCCTGTGGACGCTCTGCAACAGTCGCAAAATAACGCGTTTTCCCGCAGGCTTAGAGGTGGCCAAACACCGTTTGCGCGGCATACACCATTCGCGTGGGGAAAACGGTGCGATTCGCCGGGCGGACTCAGGAACTGTTCATTCGGGTTCTGCATTTTTCCACAGAGCATAGGCAGGGGTAGAAGCGGACCTTTTCGAGTGGGCAAGTTGGCAACCAGCAAGCGGAGCCGAATGGCAGCGTCGATCGCTGCCGGTGCGGTCGTGCTCGCCTCGATGCCAACCGCCGGTCTCGCCCTTGGCGCGCTGGAAAGCGGAGTCAGCCTGCCCGCTGCCGGTAGCTTCGCCGCGCTGACGCCCGCCTCGGTCGATCCGAGCCTCGCCGAATTCGTTTCCGAACGCAGCAGTGGCAATGCTCGGCTGATGCGTTTCACACCCGCCGGCGTGGCCGAACGCGCCAGCCGTTCGGTCACAGTTGCGATTCGCATCGATGAAGAGGCGGCGCGCGCGATTTCCGTTCGCTCTGCGATTGCCGCCGCGCAGGAGGAGTCCGCTGCGGCCGCCGCGGTACGCATCGCGCCGACCCGCTACAACCTTGGCCTGTCTCGGGGTTATCAAAGCTTTGCCAAGCCCTCTGATCGCGACGGGGCGCTGTCGCGCTCGCTATCGGACGCGGGCATTCCGGACCTTGCCGATTTCCGTCCGTCGCCCGGCGCGCGCCCGGACGAGAGCCGGTTTGCCGCCCGCATCGAGGTGGAACAAGAGACGAAGGCCGGCGCCAGCCCGCGGTCGATCGATTCGCGCAGCGACCAGGCCGTCGACGTCGCCGGCAGCTATCGCCTCACCCGCAATCTCGATGTCACCGCAGGCGTCCGCTACTCGCAGGAACGCGATCGCCTTGCGCCGCTGGCCGAGCCGACCCAACAGGACAGCCAAGCGGTTTATGTCGGAACGCAGTTCCGGTTCTGATTGCCGTCCATCGCCGGTTGGTTGCCCCGCTTCGGCGGGGTTTTTCTTTGCTTCCGAGCCCTGGGCTGACCTACCAAGGAACCGGCTGACAACAACCCAGTGGGACAGGATATGACACGCGTCGCAATCGTAACCGGCGGAACACGCGGAATCGGCAGGGCTATCTGCGAAGCGCTCAAGGCCGAAGGGCTGACAGTGGCCGCGAACTATGCCGGTAACGAGACCAAGGCGCAGGCTTTCAGCGAAGAAACCGGCATCCCTGCCTACAAATGGGATGTGGGCGAACACGAAGCCGCGGTCGCCGGCTGCCGTCAGGTCGAAGAAGAGCTCGGACCGGTCGATGTCTTGGTCAATAACGCCGGCATCACGCGCGACGGCACGCTGCTCAAGATGAGTTTCGATGACTGGAACGAGGTGGTCCGCATCAACCTCGGCGGATGCTTCAACATGGCCAAGGCCTGCTTCCCCGGCATGAAGGAGCGGGGCTGGGGCCGTATCGTCAACATCGGCTCGATCAACGGACAGGCCGGGCAATACGGACAGGTGAACTATGCCGCCGCCAAGAGCGGCATTCACGGGTTCACCAAGGCCTTGGCACAGGAAGGCGCACGCTTCGGTGTGACCGTGAATGCGATCGCGCCCGGATATATCGATACAGAGATGGTTGCTGCGGTGCCGGAACCGGTCCTCGAAAAGATCGTGGCGCGAATACCCGTGGGCCGGCTCGGCCATGCCGACGAGATCGCCAGGGGAGTGGCATTTCTTGCCTCGGAAGAGGCCGGGTTCGTGACGGGCTCGACATTGTCGATCAATGGCGGCCAGCACATGTATTGAGGCAGTGACGGGCTTTTACCACCCGCCGGTCAAGCGTTCGGTCGAGATCGCTGGCCACAAGACCTCGATCAGCCTCGAGCCGCTGTTCTGGGATCTGCTGAAAACTGCGGCTGAGCGCGAAGGCTTGCCCGTCAACGCGCTGGTCGCGCGTATCGACGCGGAGCGGATCGCCGCCGACCCGGCTCCGGGCCTGGCCGGCGCGATCCGTCTCTGGTTAGCGTCCCGATGCGAACTTTGAGCACCGGACACTTGCTTCAGTATGTCGCCGGCGGGTCGCTCGCGGGGAAGCTCTCGTCGCTGGCCTGGTCCTCCTTCGACCAAGCTCGCCGAGGCTTGTCGCCCATTGCCTCGGGCCCGGCATCACGCACCTTGGCGACGTTCTCTCCAGGCTCCTGGCCGGTCGCAAAGGCCGGCGGGCTCTGATCCTTCGATTTCTCGTAGTACTTCCAGCCGACATAACCGAGCGCTCCGAGAGCAGCCATTCTAAGCAAACCCATGATCAACCTTCCTTTGCCATCTCCCCGCTAACGCGTGGCCCGGTCGAAGGTTCATGCCGGCGGAGAGTTAGTTGACCCCGGCGCTCCGCACTCCCTATGCCTCAATCGATGAGCGAGCGAAAACCGATCCGCAAGGCTGTCTTCCCCGTGGCGGGGTTGGGCACGCGCTTCCTACCCGCGACCAAGGCGATTCCGAAGGAACTCCTGCCCGTCGTAGACCGTCCGCTCATCCAATACGCAGTGGACGAGGCGCGCGAGGCCGGCATCGAGCAGATGATCTTCGTCACCGGCCGCGGCAAGACCGCGCTCGTCGAGCATTTCGACGTGGCATACGAGCTCGAAACCACGATGTCCGAGCGCGGGAAGAGCCTCGCGGTACTCGAACCCACGCGGTTCACCCCGGGAAACCTCATCACCGTGCGCCAACAGGTGCCGCTCGGGCTTGGACACGCCATCTGGTGTGCGCGCGCGATCGTGGGCGACGAACCGTTCGCCATCCTGCTTCCCGATGAACTGATGATCGGGACGCCCGGCTGCATGGCGCAAATGGTCGCCGCCTACGAGGAAGTCGGAGGCAACCTCGTCTCGGTTCTGGAAGTGCCGCAGGAGGAAGTCTCGAGCTACGGAGTGGTCGATCCCGGCGAGAGCAACGGGCGGCTCACCGAAGTGCGTGGGCTGGTGGAGAAGCCGGCGGCCGACAAGGCGCCTTCGAACAAGATCATTTCCGGCCGCTATATCCTGCAGCCCGATGTCATGCGCACGCTCGAAAGGCAGGAGAAGGGGGCCGGTGGAGAAATCCAGCTTACCGACGCGATGGCCTCGATGATCGGCGACCAACCGTTCCACGCCGTGACTTTCGAAGGGCGGCGTTACGACTGCGGAAGCAAGATCGGCATGGTCGAGGCCACCTTGGCGCTTGCCTTGCAGCGAGAGGACATGGGCACCGAGGTCCGTCGCATCGCTGAGCGGCTGCTCGCCGAATAGCTATGCGAAAAGGGCGCCGGATGCCGGCGCCCTTCTGGAAATCTCGAAATTTCAGCCGAAGCTTACTCGGGTCCGCCGCGGCCGAGGGCCGGATTGGCTGACGCAAGCTGCGTATCGACCATGTACGGGGTCGGATCGACAGCTTCGCCGGCGACGCGGACTTCGTAGTGCAGGTGGGGTCCTGTCGAACGGCCGGTCGAGCCGACGAAGCCGATCAGTTGGCCCTTGCGGACATGCTCGCCCGCGGCGATCGCATAGCCCGAGAGATGCGCGTAGCGAGTCTGCATCTCGCCGCCGTGCTCAATCTGGATGTAGTTGCCGTAGCTGCTGAAGCGTTCCGCCTTGCTGACGATTCCGTCGGCCGTGGCATAGACCGGGGTGCCGGTCGGCTGGGCGAGGTCGATGCCCTTGTGGCTGCGGCGGCCGCCCAGGACCGGGTGGGTTCGCATGCCGTAATCACTGGTCAGGGTGGCGGTTTCAAGCGGGCTGCGCGAGGGGATCGAGACGCTCGGGATCGCGGCCGGAGCGGCGATGCCGGTCTTGTCCATCGATCGCCAGCTGGCGAACAGCTCGGCGAACTCGCGGTCTCCGGAGCCCGGCGCGGCCTTCGCGGCGTCCACGGCACCGGTGATCTGCGTGGTGGTGGCGGTTTCGTTGGCCATTGCCGGGGTGGTCATAACCAGTGCGGCAACAAGCCCGAGACCTGTTTTGAAAAACATGCGACCTGTTTTCCCGTCCTTCCCACAGTCGCTTTCGGCGCACCGTGGCGGTTTCGTGGCGGGCCATCCCTTGGCCCGTGACTAAACTGTGAGATGGTCGGAACCCCCCGCCGTCTCAGGGATTGAACGTGTACGGGCCAAAAAGTTAACTACGCAACTCAGGCGTAGTATTCCCGCGACAAACCGGCTGCGAGACGCGCTGAGTCGTTGAATGGTGGTTTGAGCTGGCCACGGAAGTGCGCCCGGATAAGGGCTTTCCAGTAGGTTTCGGGCGCGCGGTGAAGCTTTTCGGAAAGGTTTCGGAAGTGCTTTGCGCCAAAGGCGACATGGCGGACTTCGTCGTCAAGGATTCGCTGCAGGATTCGCGCGCCGGCTTCGTCGCCTTGCCGCCGGACCCGGTCGCGGGTGCCCGGCGTGACGTCGAGCGCCCGTGCCTCCAGGACCATCGGAACGACTGCGAGGCGCGCCGCGACGTCGTGTTGCGTGTTCTCGGCAGCCTCCCACAAGCCGCCGTGCACCGGCAACGCGCCGTATCGCGATCCCAGCAAGCGAAGCTTGCGGTCGACCAGCGCGAAATGCATCGCCTCGTCGGCGGCGACCGATAGGAAATCGCCGACGAACTCGTCGCCCATCCTCTCTCCAAACCGGCCCGCCATGTCGAGCGCGAGATCGATGGCGACGAATTCGATGTGAGCGATCGAATGCCATAGCGCGACGGTCTTGTGGTCCGAGCCGCCGGTGCCCCGTTTGGGCATGCGACTAGGCGGCAGGAGTTCCAACGCTGCCGGCCAGGCCGGGCGTTCGGGCATCTCGATATCGAAGCGCCAAGCGAGCTCGCCCCGTCGCCAGGCGCGCGCGGTCGCGCGTGCGCGCATGACCTTCTCGCGCGCCTCTCCCGTCAGCAAGGCGGCGCGGATCGCATCGGCAACCGAGGTCATCGCTATCGGATCACAGCGCCTTGGCTGCTTCGAGCACTTCGGCGGCGTGGCCTTTCACTTTGACCTTGCGCCAGACGCGGGCGATTCGGCCGTCTGCATCGACGAGATAAGTCGTCCGGTGCATGCCCATGAACAGTCGGCCGTAGAGCTTCTTCTCGCCCCAGACGCCAAGAGCGTCCGACAATCCCCCCTCGGCGTCGGTTGCGAGCGGCGCCGTGAGATCATGCTTGGCCGCGAACTTTGCGTGCTTGGCCGGTGGATCCTTGCTGATGCCTAGGACCGCCGTGCCGGCGCGCTCGAACTCTGGCAACAAGGCGGAAAAATCCTTGTTCTCGACGGTGCAGCCGGGAGTGTCGTCTTTCGGATAAAAGAACACGACGAGCTTGCGGCCCCGGAAGTCGGAGGGACGGACAGTGCCGCCGTCGGGAGTTTCGAGAGCGATGTCGGGCATCGTATCTCCCACGTCGGCACGCTCGGTCATCACGCGATCTCCAAAGTCTCGCCGAAAATTTCGGCCCATACTGTCGCGACGCCATGCCGCGCTTCGTCTAGCGCTTGCAAGAGCCCGGGATAGTCGGCGTGGCCGCAAGCCTTGGCGAGCGCGGCCTGAGCCATCTCGTGGGGCGGCTGCCCATCCGGAGCCAGCAGGCGTGCCGCCACGAGAAGGCGGCCGAGCAAGGCTTGGCTCTCCGCGAACGAAGCGGGCAGAAGGCCGGCGTCGATCAGCGCGTGGATGGCTTCGCCCAAAGAAGGGTGAAACGCGGTCCGCTCGCGCAGTTGCAGGAAGTGGACCACGAACTCGCAATCGACCAGCCCACCGCGCAGGAGCTTGGCATCGAGCGGCCCGGCGGGCGGTTTGTGGATGGCCATCTCGGCGCGCATCGTCAGCGCGTCGGCGCGCAGCTTCGCGGGATCGCGCGGCGCTTCGAGCACGTCGCGCAGGATCGCCGCCAGCCGTTCGCGCGCGCGGGTCGATCCGAACACCGGCCGGGCGCGACAGAGCGCCATGTGCTCCCAGGTCCACGCCGCCTCTTTCTGGTAGCGGGCAAAGCTTTCGAGGCTGACCGCGGGCGGGCCCTGGTTGCCTTGCGGCCGTAAGCGAGTGTCGACTTCGTAGAGAGCGCCCTCGGCCGTCGGGACGCTGAGCGCGGCGGTAACGCGTTGGCCGAGGCGGTTGAAATAGAGCGAAACGCTAAGCGGGCGGCGGCCGTCCGATTCGCCCTCGGCCGGTCCGTCGAACAGATAGACGAGGTCGAGGTCGGAGGCGTGGGTTAGCGCTCCGCCGCCGAGCCGGCCAAGGCCGAGGATGACCAGTTCCCCGCCGGGGATCGTGCCATGGGCTCGAGCGAATTCCTGACATGCGGCCGAGCTGGCCGTCATCAGCGCTGCTTCGGCGACGCGAGACAGGCCGGCAGCGATTTCCATGGGATCGTGGCGCGCCTCGATGAGCTGGACGCCCAGGGCGAAGCGCTCCTCGCCGACGATCCGCCGGATGCGATCGAGGCGGCGCTCGTAATCGTCGTCGCCGCCTTCGCTCCGCTGCATCCGGTCGGCCAGTTCCGCGACCGTGCCCGGCAGGTCGAAGGCGCTGCGATCGATCAGGCGGTCGAGTAGCTCGGGCCGCCGCGCCAGCTCGTCGGCGAGGGGTGGAGCAAGCGTCAGGACGCGCAGGACCACTTCGAGAAGGCCGGGACGTTGCTCGAACAGCCGGAACAGGTTCACGGCGCTCGGCAGCCGGGCCAGCAGGGTTTCCCAGCGGGCCAGCGCGCGGTCGGGGTCGGCCGCCTGGCCGATCGCGTCGATGAGGTCGGGAAGCATGGCATCGAGCGCAGCGCGGGCCTCGACGCTGCGCAAGGTTCGGATGGTCTCGCGCCAGTGCACGGCGCGTTCCAAGAGCCGTTCGCGATGCTCCGGCGCGACCGCGGCGCGGGGCGCGGGCGAGGCGGCCTGGTCGCCATCCAGCAGACTGTCGTAGCGATCGCCGACCGCGCCGCACAGCGCGCGCAGCTCTTCCACGAGCGCGGCTCCGTCGGAGAGCCCGTCTAGGCGCGCCACGTTATCCAGGGCCGCGCGCTCGGTGGGCAGCGAGTGTGTTTGGCGATCGTCGACCATTTGCAGGCGATGTTCGATGACACGGAACCGGTCGTACGAGCGTCCGAGCAGATCGGCATCGTCTGTCGAGATGACACCTTCCGCCGCCAGCGCATCGAGCGCGGCGCGCGTGCCGCGAAGCCGCAGCGAAGGCAGGCGACCCCCGTAGATGAGTTGGTGCGTCTGGGCGAAGAACTCGACCTCGCGAATCCCGCCCCGGCCGCGCTTGAGATCGAATCCGGGCCCCGGCTCCGAAGGTCCGGAATAGTGGCGGCGAATTCTGCTGGTGAGCCGGCGGATCTCCTCGAGCGCCATGAAATCGATGCTGCGGCGCCAGACGAAAGGGCGGATCGCGGCGAGGAACTGCTCGCCTGCCGCGATGTCGCCCGCTGCCGAGCGAGCACGAATGTAGGCGGCGCGTTCCCAGGCGAGTGCCGAGCTTTCGTAATGACTCAGCGCGGCATTGAAGGAGATCGCGAGCGGGGTGACTTCCGATGCCGGGCGGAGTCGCAGGTCGACCCGGAAGACGTAACCCTCGCCGGTCTGCGCGGCGAGCGTATCCATCAGGGTGCGCGCGTAGCGTTGCGCCGCTTCGCCGGGATCGTCGCGCCCGCGGCGGGGCAGACGTTCGGGGTCGTAGAGCAGGATCGGATCGATGTCGGAGCTGTAGTTGAGCTCCCCCGCGCCGTGTTTGCCGAGAGCGATGGCGGTGAAGCCCGCGGACGCCTCGCCGGGCACACGGCGCGCTATGGCATCGCCGATCGCGGCATCGACCGCGCGGTCAGCGAAGGCACTGAGCTCCGCCATCACGCGCTCGAGCGGGATTTCTCCGGCGAGGTCGCCAATGGCGAGGGCGGTCGCGAGAGCGAGCCGCTCTCGGCGGAGAGCAATGGGAACGTCCGGCGCCCCTTCGCCTGCGGCGCGCGCGTGGGCGATCGCCGCTTCGGTGTCGCCGGATTCGAGCCGCGCGGCCAGCTCGGGCTGACGCCGCAGCGCCAGTTCGAGAAAGGGCGAATGCGCCCTCGCGCGCTTCAACGCGTCCTGCCAATCGCCTTGCATCGGGCCTGACTGCATGGGCGGCGCGGCGAGGGCAACCCTCGGCGAGGTTGCGGGCGGTGGGAGCCTTTGCCATTGGCGGGCATTGCGAACCTGAAAGGGGCTTGTCCGTGATGCTTCGATTGTCCTGCGCCCTCGCCGCCGCGCTTGCCGTGGCCGCCTGTGCCGTGGTTCCGGAGAGTGGTTCTTCCGGTCCGGCCCCTTCGATCGCCTCCGGCCAGATATCCGAGGCGACGCTAAAGGAAGTGACGCGCACGCTGTCGCTCGACGAATTCGAGGGGCGCGCACCGGGCACGCCCGGCGAGGAGAAGACAACCGCCTATCTCGTGAAGGAGTTCGAGCGCGTCGGGCTGCAGCCGGGCAACGCCGGCTCGTGGTTCCAGAACGTGCCGCTGGTCGAGATCACCGCGTCGAACTTCGAGCCGTTGACGATTGGCGACAAGAGATATGCCTTTGCCGAGGACTGGGTCGGCGTCACCTATCGCGAGGCGCCGCGGATGGATCTCGACGCCAGCGAGATCGTCTTCGTCGGGTACGGGATCAATGCGCCCGAGAAGGGCTGGAACGACTACGCCGGTGTCGACATGCGCGGCAAGACGGCGCTGATCCTGGTGAACGACCCTGACTACGAGAGCGAGAGCCTCGAGGGCACCTTCAACGGTCGGGCGATGACCTACTACGGCCGCTGGACGTACAAATACGAGGAGGCCGCGCGCCAGGGCGCAGCGGCAGCGCTGATCGTCCACGACACCTTCCCCGCCTCCTACGGCTGGGGGACGGTCGAAAGCTCCTGGTCGGGCCCGCAGGCCTACGCCCGCCGCGGCGACGGCGGAGCGAACCAGACGCAAGTCAACGGCTGGGTCCAGAAGCGCGTCGCGGAGGAAATCGCCCGTGCGGCGGGGAAGGACTTCGCCCAGCTGGCGGCGGCGGCGAAGCGGCCGGGATTCAGGCCGGTCCCGCTGGGGCTCGAGGTCTCGACCGGGTTCGACAACACGATCCGGACCTTCGAATCGAAGAACGTGATCGGCATCCTTCCCGGCCGCGAGCGGTCGAACGAGTACGTGATCCACACGGCACACTGGGACCATCTCGGCCGGTGCACGCCCAACGAAGCCGGCGATGACATCTGCAACGGCGCCATCGACAACGCCACCGGCACTGCCGCGCTCGTCGCGCTCGGGGAAGCCCATGTGAAGGCAGGGCCAGCGGCTCGCTCTCTCGTGTTCCTCGCGGTTACCGCCGAGGAATCGGGCCTGCTGGGCTCGGAATACTATGCGGCCAATCCGGTGTTTCCGCTCGCCCAGACGGTCGGCGGAGTGAACATGGATGCGCTGTCTCTGGCTGGTCCGGCGCGCGACGTAACCGTCGTTGGCGGAGGCAAGAGCGAGCTCGACGCCTATCTCGACCGGGCGCTCGACATGCTCGGCCGGGTCGCCACGCCGGACGCCTCGCCGGAAGCCGGATACTACTACCGTTCGGACCACTTCAGCCTGGCCAAGCGGGGCGTGCCGATGTTCTACGTCGATGGCGGCCAGGACCTCATAGAGGGCGGCCGCGCGGCGGGAGCAGCTTATGAGGCGGCTTACCGCGACAACGCCTATCACCTCCCCGACGACGAGTACGATCCCAACTGGGACTGGACCGGGACGATGCAGGATCTGCAGCTATACTATCGCCTGGGACGGATGTTGGGGGAAAGCCGGGACTGGCCGAACTGGTATCCGGACGACGAATTCCGCCGCACCAGGGACGAAAGCTGCGCGCCGGCAGGGGGATGCTGATGGGCGTGCAGATGCCGGCCGAATGGGCCGAGCAGGAGTGGATCTGGATCGGCTTTCCGCATGCAGCCGACTTGTGGCTGGAGGACCTGGTTCCCGCCCAGGAGCAAATGGCGGCGTTCGCCAATGCTGTGGCGGAGAGCGGTCAGGAAGTACGGCTCGTGGTCCGCGACGCGGCCAACGAGGCGCGGGCGCGTGAGTTGGTCACCGGTGGCGTCGAGTTCGAACGCCACGCCTACGGCGACATTTGGCTGCGCGACAGCGGGCCGCTGGTAATCTTCGACGAGCATGGCCGGCGGATCGCGCGGCGCTTCGGCTTCAACGGTTGGGGCGGCAAGTTCATCATGGAGGGCGACCAGGAGGTCGGCGAGACGATGGCCGACGCCGCGGGTCTGCCCGGCGGCAAGATGGACTGGATCCTCGAGGGCGGGGCGATCGACACTGACGGCACCGGTCTCGTGGTCACAACCGAGCAGTGCCTGCTCAATCCCAACCGCAACCCGCATCTGAGCAAGGCCGACATCGAAGCCCGGCTGCGCGACCAGCTCGGCTTCGACCGGATCCTGTGGCTGGGCGACGGGCTGTTGGGAGACCACACTGACGGGCATGTCGACAACCTCGCGCGCTTCGTCGCGCCGGGCACACTGGCGATCCCGGTGCCGAGCGGGCCGGACGATCCGAACGCGGCGATCTATGCCGATGCGCGGGCGCGGGCGCTCGATTTCGGAATGACGGTCAAGGACATTCCCTCACCCGGCCGCATGGACGAGGCAGGCATCGTCGAGCCGGCGAGCTACATGAACTTCGCGATTTGCAACAAGGTCATCGTCGTGCCGACCTACGGCTCGTACCACGACGAGGAGGGTGTCGCGGCGATCGGCGAGCTGTTTCCGGGCAGGGCTGCGGTGGGCATTCCCGCGCAGAACGTGCTGACCGGGGGCGGCAGCTTCCATTGCGCCAGCCAGCATGCTCCGAGGGCCCGCACTTAACGCTTTGTTTACCGCCGCGGCGGACAGTCGCGGTCATGAGCAAGGTCATCGCCATTGCCCGAGACGCCGCGCGCCAGACCGGCGATCGCGCCCGCGCGGCGATCGTGCTCGGCTGCGCTGCGGCGCTCATCCTGGCGGACCAGGCGCTGCCGTTCTGACAACCGCCTAGCGGCGGCCGGAATATCTCAGGTGAATGAGCGGATAGGGCCGACCTTGCGGGTCGGTTTCCGAGCGACCGGTGCGGACGAAGCCGCGCGCTTCGTAAAAGGCGAGCGCATTGCTGGCCTGTTCGCTGGCATCGACCGTGGCGTGCGGTGACAGCTCGAGAGCATGATTCAGGAGGGCGGTGCCGTAGCCGCTGCCATGCGCCGCCGGATCGACGAACAGCGCGTCGATCATCTCGCCATCCATCACCAGGAAACCGACCGGACGCCCGCCCGCATCGACCAGCCACAGCTCGACCGTTCGCAGCCAGTCGGCGACCATCGCATCGATTTCGGCGCGGTCCTCGCAGGTCAGGAAACCGTGAGTCGCATCGACCGCGTCGCGCCAGATCTCCAGCGCGCGGGGCACATCGTCCGGCGTGCCGCGGCGGACTTTCACCGCAGGTCCGGCGGCAAGGCCTCCGCCTTGAGCAGGGCGATCGCTTCGTCGAGCGGGAGGACGCGCTGCTGTTGTTCGCCGAGGGTGCGGAGGGCGACGGTGCCCTCCTCGGCCTCGCGCTTCCCGACCACCAGCATGTGGGGGACCTTGCCGACCGAGTGCTCGCGGACCTTGTAGTTGATTTTCTCGTTGCGAAGGTCGGCTTCGGCGCGGATTCCCGCGGCCTGGAGCTTTGCCGCAACCTCGTTCGCATAGGCATCGGCATCGGAGACGATCGTCGCCACGACGGCCTGCGTGGGGGCCAGCCACAGCGGCAATTTGCCCGCATAGTGCTCAATCAAGATGCCAATGAAGCGCTCGAAAGAGCCGAAAACAGCCCTGTGCAGCATGACCGGACGGTGGCGTTCACCGTCTTCGGCGATGTAACTGGCGTCGAGCCGTTCGGGCAGGTTGCGGTCGGATTGGATGGTGCCGACCTGCCAGGTGCGGCCGATCGCGTCGGTAAGGTGCCATTCGAGCTTGGGCGCATAGAACGCGCCTTCGCCGGGCAGCTCTTCCCAGCCGTATTCGTCGGTGGCGAGCCCGGCCTGGACCACCGCCTCGCGCAGCTCGGCCTCGGCCTGATCCCACATCTCGTCGCTGCCGAAGCGATTTTCGGGACGCAGCGCCAGCTTGACCGAATAGGTAAAGCCGAAGTCGTTGTAGATGCGGTCGGCCAGTTGGCAGAACGCCTGCACCTCGGCGACGATCTGATCCTCACGGCAGAAGATGTGCGCGTCGTCCTGCGTGAACTGGCGCACCCGCATCAGGCCGTGAAGCGCGCCGTGCGGCTCGTTACGGTGGCAGCAGCCGTTCTCGTAGAGGCGCAGCGGCAGGTCGCGGTACGACTTGATGCCCTGGCGGAAGATCAGCACGTGCGCCGGGCAGTTCATCGGCTTGAGCGCCATCCATTCGGCGGCTTCCGAAACGAGCGGTCCCTCGTCCTCAACGTTCGGCACCTCGTCGGGGATGACGAACATGTTTTCGCGGTACTTGCCCCAGTGGCCGGACTGTTCCCACTGGCGGGCGTCCATGACCTGAGGGGTCTTGACCTCCTGGTAGCCCGCGGCGTCGATCGCGCGGCGCATGTAGGCTTCGAGCTCGCGCCAGATCAGGTAGCCCTTCGGGTGCCAGAACACCGAGCCGTGTGCTTCGGCCTGGAGATGGAACAGATCCATTTCCTGCCCGAGCTTGCGATGATCACGCTTGGCAGCCTCTTCGAGGCGGACGAGGTGCTCGTTCAGTTGCTTCTTGTTGAGCCAGCCGGTGCCGTAGATGCGGCTGAGCATCGCGTTCTTCTGATCGCCGCGCCAATAGGCCCCGGAGACCCGGGTCAGCTTGAAGGCCTGCGGATCGAGCTTGCCGGTGCTGGCGAGGTGCGGCCCGCGACACAAGTCCAGCCACCCTTCGCCCGAATGGTAGACGGTCAGTGGCTCGCCTTCAGGCAGTTCGGCGGCCCATTCCGCTTTGAACGTCTCGCCATGTTCCCTGAACCACTCGATCAAGGCATCGCGCGACCATTCTTCGCGCCGCAGCGGTTTGTCCGCGGCAATGATCTCGCGCATCTTGGCCTCGATCGCGGGCAGGTCTTCTTCGGTGAACGGACCGCGCTCGCCGGGGGCGAAATCGTAATAGAACCCGTCCTCGGTCGCCGGACCGAAGGTGATCTGGGTGTCGGGCCACAGCGCCTGCACCGCCTCTGCCAGCACGTGGGCAAAGTCGTGGCGGACAAGCTCGAGCGCGTCGGCTTCGTCGCGCGCGGTGATCAGGGCGAGTTCGGCGTCGCCGTCGAACGGACGATTGATGTCGCGCACTTCGCCGTCGACGCGAGCGGCGAGAGCGGCCTTGGCTAGCCCCGGCCCGATCGCCGCGGCCACATCGCCGGGAGTCGAGCCGGCGGGCATCTCGCGCACGGAGCCGTCGGGCAAGCTGATCTTGAGCAGTTCGGTCATTGCAAAGCCTGGATTTCGTCAGCCGCGCCCATGGCACATGGGCGGCGGGTTCGGAAGGGGCGGGACGGACGGAGGTCGCCTAGTTCTCGGGGACCGAGAAGGAACCGGTGACGCGCCCGCCTTGCGGGCCGGTGGCCCCTGTGCCGTCGACGCTGGAGAGGCCGGAGTTCAGGTCCATCGTCAGGCGGCCGCCGTTGAGGGTGTCGCTGCCGCGGCGCAGCGCGACGCCGCCGGAAAGCACGATGACGCGGCGGTTGAAGTCGTAGACTCCGGCCGCGCCGCGCGCCGATTCGCTGCCGCGGGTGACCGTGACGCCGCCCGTCGCATCGATGCGTTGGATGCGCAGCGAGCCCTGGTTGGTGTAGGACACTGTGGTGCGCCCGGCTGTAAGCCGGAGGTCACCTTGGGTGATGACCACATCGCCCGACAGCACCACGCGTTGCTGGCGGTCCTGCAGCTCGATGCGGTCGGCGGCGTAGTTGACCGGCTGGTTCGAATTGAATCCGGCAATCGCCTGGGCGCCCGCGAGCGAGGAGTAGCACAGCGCCGCGATCGAGACGGCGACGAAGGCGCCGGCGAACGAACGGGTAGCCGTGCGGGCGAGCGAGCGGGTGCGGGCGGTCATCGGATGAGTCCTAACGAGAGGGCGGCGATCGGGAAAGCCAACGTGGGAACCACCGTCAGGGCATCCTCATCTGGCCGGGGACCATGCGCAGCCGAGCGTTGCCCTGGAGGGCGACGATGCGCTCGTCGAGATCGGCGCGGATCGAGTTGGCGGAAAAAGTGCCGGCCGGAACCGCGCCCTGGACGCCGCCCGAACCGACGACCGTCCGTGCCGGCAGATCGATCGAGACGTTGCGCACGGTCATCCGGTAACCGTCGGTGGTGCTGAAGCGCACCAGGCCGTCGACCGCAAGAACCTGCTCCTCGATGTCGTAGCGGCCGCCGGGCGCGAGCAGCACCGCGGGTCCTTCGGAAAGCTGCATCCGCGCGGTGAGGTCGGAGAGCTGGACGACGGGCACGCTGGCACTGCGCTGGACCGCGCCACCCGCGGTGAGAGCGAAAGGCCGGCCCTTGTCGTCGCGACCGCGATACATCGCGTCCTCCACGCGGAGGCGATCCTCGGCGGTATCGACCTTGTTGCGATCGAGCAGGAAGCTCACTTCGCCGCGCGGGCCGAGCGGCGCGATCAGCATGGCCGCGGCGACCGCTCCGATGAGTGCGGGCAGGGTTACAGCGAGCACCTTGACCGCCTTGTCGAGCGGACTGCCGGGCATCGCATAGGCCCGTCGGCGATCGCGGATTTCGTCGGCCTGCTGGCTCATGAGCTGTGCGGGACGCCGCCGCTCCCTCGATTAGTCGTGGGTGAAGATGTCTCGATCCGCCCAGCCAGCGAGGTCGAGCCGCGCGCGCGTGGGCAGGAAGTCGAAACAGGCCTGGGCCACCGCGGCGCGGCCTTCGCGCGCGAGGCGCTGCTCGAAGATGGCCGCCATGCGGTGGAGATATCGCACATCGGACGCGGCATATTCACGCTGCGCGTCGCTGAGCTCGGGCGCGCCCCAGTCGCTCGACTGCTGCTGCTTGGAAATCTCCTCGCCGAGCAGCTCGCGAACGATGTCCTTGAGGCCGTGCCGGTCGGTGTAGGTGCGGGTCAGCTTGCTGGCGATCTTCGTGCAGAACACCGGCGCCGCCGTGACGCCGAGGTAGTATTCGATCGCGGCCAGGTCGAAGCGGGCAAAGTGGTAGAGCTTCACGCGCGCTGGATCGGCCAGCACGGCCTTGAGGTTCGGTGCATCGTAGCGGCTGCCGACGCCGAACCGGACGAGGTGCTCATCGCCCTGGCCGTCGCTGATCTGCACGACGCAGAGCCGGTCACGCGGGGTGACCAGGCCCATCGTCTCGGTATCGACTGCCAGCGCCGCGCCGGGCGCGAACACGCCCGCGGGCAAGTCTTCTTCGTGGAAATGAACTGCCATCGCGTGCGCCTTAGGCGATCCACACCGCTTCGTCATGCCGAACTTGTCTCGGCGGCCATTTCACCCCAGTCACGGCTCGGTTCAGGCGCGAGAAGTCCTGGGCCCCATTGGGGATGACGATCGATGGCGAGTGACGAGGCGATTCCGGAGAGCTGGCGCGCGGCGCTGTCGCCAGTGCTGCGGAGTACCGAGGCGCGACAGCTCGGCGGGTGGCTGCAGCGCGAAGAGGCCAGCGGCAAGACGATCTATCCGCCGCGCGGCCAGCGGTTGCGAGCGCTGGAGCTGACGCCGCTCGACCGGGTCAAGGCAGTCATCCTCGGGCAGGATCCCTACCACGGTCCCGGTCAGGCTCACGGGCTCTGCTTCTCGGTCCCGGAAGGGGTGCGAACACCCCCGTCGCTGGTCAACATCTACAAGGAACTGCGCGCGGACCTGGACGTGGACGTGCCGCCGCACGGCAATCTCGAGCATTGGGCGCGGCAGGGCGTCCTGTTGCTCAATACCTGCCTGACGGTGGAGGCGGGAAAAGCCGGCAGCCATGCGGGCAAGGGCTGGGAAGCGATCACTGACGCCGCCGTTGCCGCGGTGGCGGCGCGCGAGGAGCCGAGCGTGTTCATCCTGTGGGGCAGCCACGCGCGCAACAAGGCGCTGAAGGTGCCCGAGCTGGCGCAAAACGAGCGGCACCTTATCCTGACCTCGCCGCACCCGAGCCCGCTCTCGGCGCATGGCGGTTTCTTCGGCTCGAAGCCGTTCAGCAAGGCGAATGCGTTCCTGGAAACTCAGGGGCGAGGGGCGATCGAATGGTGACCGCGCTGCGCGAGATTACCTGGGGCAGCCCTGCGAGATCCATTCATACGCCGACATCTCCGGCCCGGTCTCGTTGACCGTGGTGCGGCGCATGTCGCGGCGGTAGGCGTTCGAAGTGAGCGGGGTCGCCGCGTGCATCGTGCAGCGGTTGTCCCAGATCACGAGATCGTATGGCCGCCAGTGGTGGCGATAGACGAAGCGATCTTGCGTGGCGTGGGCGTAGAGCTGTTCGACCAGCGCGCGGCCTTCGTCGGGGTCCATGCCTTCGATGCCGATGCAGTGTCCCCCGATGAACAGCGTCTTGCGGCCGTGCGGCAAGGTGCGCACGATCGGGTGCGCGACCGGATCGAACGGGATGATGGCGCGCATCTCAGGGGTGATTTCGCCCTTGAGGCCGGCGCGGCGGCGGCCTTCCCAGAAATCGTGGATGCCGACGAGCCCTTCGAGGCGTGCCTGCATCTCGGCGGGAAGCGTGTCGTACGCGGCTCGCGAATCGGCAAAGAGCGTATCGCCGCCGACTTCGGGAGGGGGCGTTTCGACGCCATGAAGCAGCGACCACTTGGTCGGCATGGCATGGAACGAGCTGTCGGTGTGGAAGCGCTCGGCACCTTGCGCGAGGCGATACCCTTCCGAGCCGTAGGCCATGATCTCGCCGTCCTTGTCGAGATTGCCCGAGTAGAACATCTCCGGATCGATCACCCGTTTTCCGGGTGCGCGCTGAGGGCCCCCGGGTGGACGGCTCGGGATCTCGAGCGGACCGAACGCGCGGGTGAACCGCTTGTGCTGGGCATCGTCGATGTGCGCGTCGCGCACCACGAGGACACCGTAGCGAGCCATGGCCTGTTCGACCGTGTCGACCAGCTCGGCCGAGGGTTGGCGCGTCAGATCGGCGCCGGTCAGTTCGGCCGCGAAGAGCGGATGGAGAGGAGATACCTTCATCGCCGTCCAATAGTTGATTGGGTGAACTGTTGCAAAATTATCTCGCCGGTGCGACGCATGTCGTTGTGGGCAAGAAACTGGACTGGGGCCTTCTCGACGGATCGGTCGGACCGCGCGTCCGCTTGCTGAGAAACACGCTCTCGGCGCGCTCGATCCAGGTTTCTGCGCCCCACGGCCTGCCGACCGGCTCGCTGACGGTGCTGGCTCTGATCGCCGCAAACCCCGGCAGCTCGCAAACCGCGCTGGCGACGCGCGCCGGGCTCAACAAGTCGGCGCTGGTGGGCATCGTCGACCAGCTCGAGCGGCGCGGCCTTGTCGAGCGGGAGCGGGTGGCGACCGACCGGCGACGCTACGAGGTCGTGGTGACCGCCAAGGGCGAGGAGACGATGCAGGAATTGTTCGCCGTCGTGGACGCCCAAGAGCAGCCGCTCCGCGACGCGCTCGGCGGGCGCGACATGGCCACGCTGCTCAAGCTGCTCGACCGCGCGATCGAGGCGACCGGGAAATAACCCCATGCGAGCGAACTCCTAGCGCGGCAGTTCGCTTACTCCCATCAAAGCCTCATCCACCGCCCGCGCGGCCTGGCGGCCCTCGCGGATGGCCCAGACGATCAGCGACTGGCCGCGGCGCATGTCGCCGCAAGCGAAGATTTTCTCTTCCGACGTGGCGTAGCTCCGGGTGTCGGCATCGACGTTCCCGCGATCGGTCAGCTTGACTCCGGCCTGGTCGAGCAGCCCCGACTTTTTCGGGCCGAGGAAGCCCATGGCCAGCAGGATGAGGTCGGCGGGCAGCACGAACTCGCTGCCGGGGATCTCCTGCATGCTGCCGTCCTGCCACTCGATGCGGACGCACTTCAGGCCGGTGACCTGGCCGTTTTCGCCGACGACTTCCTTGGTGAGAACCGCCCAGTCGCGCTCGACGCCTTCCTCGTGGCTCGAAGAAGTACGCAGCTTCATCGGCCAGTCAGGCCAGGTGAGCGCCTTGTCCTCCTTCTCCGGCGGGCGCGGCATGATTTCGATCTGGGTCACGCTCTTAGCGCCCTGACGGTTCGAAGTGCCGACGCAGTCGGAACCGGTGTCGCCGCCGCCGATCACGATGACGTCCTTGCCGGTCGCGACGAGTGTGCCGCGCGGTGCGGCGCGTTCTTCGCTATCGCCGGCATTGCGCTTGTTCTGCTGCGTGAGGAACTCCATCGCCAGGCGGACACCGGGCAGCTCCGAGCCGGGAATCTGCAGCGGGCGCGCGTCTTCCGCCCCGCCGGCCAGCACGATTGCGTCGAAATTCTCCTTGAGCGACTTGATGGACACGTCGACTCCCACCTCGGTCGAGGTGCGGAAAGTGACGCCTTCGGCTTCCATCTGCACCGCGCGGCGGTTGATCAGATGCTTTTCCATCTTGAAGTCGGGAATGCCGTAACGGAGCAGGCCGCCGATGCGGTCCGCCTTTTCGAAAACGGTGACGGTATGGCCGGCGCGGGCGAGCTGCTGCGCGCAGGCGAGGCCCGCCGGGCCGGAGCCGACCACGGCGACGGTCTTCCCCGTCTTGCGCGCGGGCACCTGCGGCTCGATCCACCCTTCCTTCCAGCCGCGATCGGCGAGCGCGGCCTCGATCGACTTGATGGTGACCGGCTGGTCGATGATGTTGAGCGTGCAGGCCGCTTCGCACGGCGCGGGGCAGACGCGGCCTGTGAACTCGGGGAAGTTGTTGGTCGAGTGCAGGTTGTCGAGCGCATTGCGCCAGTCGCCCTCGTAGACGAGGTGGTTCCAGTCCGGGATCTGGTTGTTCACCGGACAGCCGTTGTGACAGTAAGGGATGCCACAGTTCATGCAGCGTGCGGCCTGGTTCTTGAGGCCATCCTCGCTGTGCGGGATCACGAACTCGCGATAGTGGCCGATGCGCTCCTTCGGATCCGCGTAGGTGCGATCCTCGCGCTCGATCTCGAGGAAGCCGGTTTCCTTGCCCATCTCTGTAACCTCTACTCGGCCGCGACCGTGGCGGCTTGTTCGCGCTCGGCGTCGAGCTGCTTCAAGGCGAGCGCGTAGTCGCGCGGCATCACCTTGACGAACTTGCGGAGCGCATTGTCCCAATCATCGAGCAATTGCGCGGCGCGCTTCGAGCCGGTGTGCAGCTTGTGGCGCTCGACGAGGATGCGCAGCCGCTCGGCATCGTGACGCAACATGTCGCCCATGCCGAAATCGTCGACGTGGTTCGGGCGCTGCTGCGGCCGGCCCCCAAACGACTCTGGACCGTCTTCCTCCTCGCGCTCGGCCGAGATCGGCTGCACGTCGACCATCGACGGGTTGCACAAGTCGATGAACCGCGAATCGGGGTCGTAAACGTAGGCCACGCCGCCCGACATGCCGGCCGCGAAGTTGCGCCCGGTGTTGCCGAGAACGACGACTACGCCGCCGGTCATGTACTCGCAGCCATGGTCGCCGCAGCCCTCGACTACCGCGATCGCGCCCGAGTTGCGGACGGCGAAGCGCTCGCCGGCGACGCCGTTGAAGTACGCCTCGCCCGCGATCGCGCCGTAGAGCACGGTGTTGCCCACGACGATGTTCTCGGTCGGATCGCGATCGACGTGCGCGGGCTGGCGGACGATCACTCGGCCGCCTGAGAGACCCTTGCCGACGTAGTCGTTCGCGTCGCCGACGAGATCGAGCGTGACGCCGTGGACCAGCCAGGCGCCGAAGCTTTGCCCGGCCACGCCCTTGAAGTTGATCCGCAGCTGTTCCGGCTTGAGGCCGGCGTGGCCGTGGCGGCGTGCTATCTCGCCGGAGAGCATCGTGCCGACCGTGCGGTTGACGTTGCGGATCGTGCGGTCGAGCACGATCGTCTCGCCGTTCTCGATCGCCGGGCGAGCGGCCTCGATGAGCTCGTTGTCGAGCGCAGCGGCGAGGCCGTGATCCTGCCGCTCGGTTTGAAAGAGGCGCGCGCCTTCGGGAACCTCGACGGTGTGAAGCAAGCGCGAGAGATCGACGCCCTGCGCCTTCCAATGATGGATGGCCTTCTTCATGTCGATCCGGTCGACGCGCCCGATCATCTCCTCGACGGTGCGGAAGCCCATCTCGGCCATGATCTGGCGGAGCTCTTCGGCGACGAAGAAGAAGTAGTTGATCACGTGCTCGGGCTGGCCGGTGAAGCGCGCCCGCAGCACCGGGTTCTGCGTCGCCACGCCGACCGGGCAAGTGTTGAGGTGGCACTTGCGCATCATGATGCAGCCGGCGGCGATCAGCGGGGCGGTCGCGAAGCCGAACTCGTCGGCCCCGAGGAGCGCGCCGATGGCGACGTCACGCCCGGTGCGCAGGCCGCCGTCGACCTGCACGGCGATGCGGCTGCGCAGGTCGTTGAGGAGGAGAGTCTGCTGGGTTTCGGCGAGGCCGATCTCCCACGGGCTGCCGGCATGGGTCAGCGAAGTCAGCGGCGAGGCGCCGGTGCCGCCCTCATAGCCCGAGATCGTCACGTGATCGGCCCGCGCCTTCGAGACGCCCGCGGCGACGGAGCCGACGCCGACTTCGGAGACCAGCTTGACCGAGACGCGCGAGGCCGGGTTCACGTTCTTGAGGTCGTGGATCAGCTGCGCCAGATCCTCGATCGAGTAGATGTCGTGGTGCGGCGGCGGCGAGATCAGGCCGACGCCCGGCGTCGAGTGCCGCGTTGCGCCGATGGTCTTGTCGACCTTGTGGCCGGGCAGCTGGCCGCCCTCGCCGGGCTTGGCACCCTGGGCCATCTTGATCTGGATGTCGTCGGCGTTGACCAGGTATTCGGTCGTGACGCCGAAGCGGCCCGAGGCGACCTGCTTGATCGCCGAGCGCATCGTGTCGCCGTTGGGCAGCGGCTGGAAGCGCTTCGGGTCCTCACCGCCTTCACCGGTGTTCGACTTGCCGCCGATGCGGTTCATCGCCAGCGCCAGCGTGGTGTGCGCTTCCCACGAGATCGAGCCGTAGCTCATCGCACCGGTCGCGAAGCGCTTGACGATTTCCTCGGCCGGTTCGACCTCCTCCAGCGGGATGGGCTCGTCGGCCTTCCTGAGCTCCATCAACCCGCGGATCGTCAGCAGCCGCTCGGACTGCTCATTGATCGACTTCGCGAACTCCTCGTAGTTCTTGAAGTTGTTGCCGCGGACCGCGTGCTGCAGGTTGGCGACGCTCTCCGGCGTCCAGGCGTGATCTTCGCCGCGCAGACGATACTGGTAGATGCCGCCGACATCGAGCATGGTCTTGTAGACCGGGTTGTTGCCGTAGGCCACGGCGTGGCGGCGTACCGCCTCTTCGCCGACTTCCCTCAGGCCGATGCCTTCGATCGTGGTGGCGGTGCCGGTGAAGTACTTGTCGATGAAGGCACTCGACAGGCCGACCGCGTCAAAGATCTGCGCGCCGCAATAGGACTGATAGGTCGAGATGCCCATCTTGGACATGACCTTCTGGATGCCCTTGCCGATGGCCTTGATGTAGTTCTTCTGGACCTGCTTGGGGCTGAGGTCCGGGAACTTGTGCTTGCGGATCTGCTCGATCGTGTCGAACGCGAGGTAGGGATTGACCGCCTCCGCGCCGTAGCCCGCGAGCGCGCAGAAGTGATGCACCTCGCGCGCCTCCCCGGTCTCGACCACGAGGCCGGTCTGCATGCGCAGACCCTGGCGCACCAGGTGGTGGTGGACCGCCGCCGTCGCGAGCAGCGCGGGCATGTCGATCCGCCCTTCGCTCTGCGCGCGGTCGGAGATGATGAGGATGTTCTTGTCCGCGAGCACGGCCTCGGTGGCCGCCCAGCACATTTCCTTGATCGCCATCTCGAGGCCGTCGACGCCGGTCGAGGCATCCCAGGTCATGTCGATGGTGGCGGTGCGGAAGGCACCGTCGAGCGCTTCCTCGACCGAGCGGATCTTGGCGAGGTCCTCGTTGGTGAGGATCGGCTGTGAGACTTCGAGCCGGCGGTGCGTGCCCGCGGCATGGCCGAGCAGGTTGGGCCGCGGGCCGATCATCGACAGCAGGCTCATCACCAGCTCTTCGCGGATCGGGTCGATCGGCGGGTTGGTGACCTGCGCGAAGTTCTGCTTGAAATAGTCGAACAGCAGGCGCGGGCGCTCGCTGAGTACCGCAATCGGCGTGTCCGTGCCCATCGATCCGATCGGATCGTCGGCGTTCACCGCCATGGGTTCGAGGAACTTGGTGATGTCCTCCTGCGTGTAGCCGAAGGCCTGCTGCTGCTTGAGCAGCATCTCCTCGTCGGTGGTGATTTCCTGCAGGTGCCCGTCAAGCGCCTCGAGGTCCTCAAGCTTGTACTGCGCCTGCGCCAGCCACTTCTCGTAGGGCTTGGCGGTGGCGAGATCGGCCTTGAGCTCCTCGTCCTCGACGATGCGGCCCTGCTCGAGATCGATCAACAGCATCCGTCCAGGTTGGAGCCGCCACTTGCGGACGATGTCTTCCTCGCGGAATGGCAGCACGCCCGATTCCGAGGCCATGCAGACGATGTCGTCGCGAGTGATGCTGAAGCGCGCCGGCCTCAGGCCGTTACGGTCGAGCGTGGCGCCGATCTGGCGCCCGTCGGTAAAGGCGACAGCGGCCGGGCCGTCCCACGGCTCCATCAGCGCGGCGTGATACTCGTAGAAGGCGCGCCGGGCCGGATCCATCAGCGGGTTGCCCGCCCAGGCCTCCGGGATCAGCATCATCATCGCGTGGGCGAGGCTATAGCCGCCCATCAACAGCAGCTCGAGCGCGTTGTCGAGACAGGCGGTGTCCGACTGGCCGTGCGGGATGATCGGCCAGAGCTTGTCGAGGTCGGCGCCGAGCAGCTCCGATTCCATCGTGCGGCGGCGCGCGTTCATCCAGTTCACGTTGCCGCGAACGGTGTTGATCTCGCCGTTGTGCGCGATGAAGCGATAGGGGTGGGCGAGCTTCCAGCTCGGGAAGGTGTTGGTGCTGAAGCGCTGGTGGACGAGGCCGAGCGCCGAGACGCAATCCGGATCGCGCAAGTCGTCGTAGAAACTGCCGACCTGGTTCGCCAGCAACAGCCCTTTGTAGACGACGGTGCGGCTCGAGAAGCTGGGCATGTAGAGATGCGTGATCTCGGCCATGCCGTGCTTTTCGGCGAGCGCGGCGAGCGGATTCTGCGTCTGCTTGCGGATGACGATCAGCTTGCGCTCGAACGCTTCCTGGTCGGCGCAATTCTCGCCGCGCGCAATGAAGCACTGGCGGATCATCGGCATCGATTCGAGGACCGCCTTGCCGAGCCCATCCAGCGTGGTCGGAACGTCGCGCCAGCCGATCAGGCGCTGGCCTTCCTTGGCGATGAACTTTTCGAACTGGCCGCAGATGAACTCGCGCGCCTCGTCGCGTTGGGGCAGGAAGCACATGGCGACGGCGTAGTCGCCCGGCGGAGGCAACGTCAGCCCCTGGCCCTCGGCCCAGCGGCGATAGAGCGGATCGGGGATCTGGAGCAGAATGCCCGCGCCGTCGCCAAGCAGCGGGTCCGCGCCCACCGCGCCGCGATGATCCAGGTTCGCGAGAATCTCCAGCGCCTGGCCAACGATCGCGTGCGACTTGGCACCCTTGATATGGGCAATGAAGCCCACACCGCAGGAATCGTGCTCATTGCGCGGATCGTAGAGGCCCTGGCGGGCGGGATACTCGGTCAAACTCGTCGTTCCTGTTTTCCAGCCGGGGCCGAGCCCGCTCCGTCCAGCCTGTCCGGCAGCGGGGCGCGAATCACCCGGCACGGGGTGCCTAGCTAATTTTCGCGAGGCGCCCCCCATGGCGATTGGAAACAGTTTTGGCAAGGTTCGCCGAATTGCGCCACAAAATTACGCGTGGGCGCGGTATAGCGCAATTTTGCGTTAGGCCGTTCCGCTCATGCGCTGCAGGGTGGAGAGAGCGGCGCGCAGCGCGTCGTCGGCGTCCGCGGGCACCCTCGGGGTCGGGCTCGAGACTGCGGCGTGGCCGGGCGGATCGAACAGGCGCGCGGTGGGCTCGCCTTGCCCAGGGAACACCACGGCAGGCTCGAACGAGTCAGCGGGGGGCTCGGGTTCCTCGATGCGAACGAACTCGCCCTTTGGTGTGCTGAACGGGTTGCTCATGCCAAGCAGCGAACTGTAGCCGTCGTCTTCCGGATCCTCGTCTGCCTCGTTGGCCGCGTACGCTCGGTAAGAACCGCCATCGTCGCCGTCCTCGTCGAGCGGCGAAAGAGCGGGCCTCGCCGCGCCCTTGCGCCGCAACGGCAGCGAGAAATCGGGGAGCGGGTCGTCAGCGTCCTCGTCGTCTTCGACCCCGAAAGACCTCAGAAAGCCGGGGCGCGCATCAACGGGGTTGACTTCGTCCGGGGAGATATCGGGCCCGATCGGCGTCTCGTCGGACAAAGCAATCGCGGGAGCGGAGCCGAAATAGGCGGCCATCGCCTGCGCGGCTTCTTCTGCCGGGGCGGCCTCGAAGTCGGCCGGATCGGACGCGAAAGGCGCTGTCACTGGAAGCGCGACGGCCGCTTGCGCCATGAGCTCTCGGCGACGTTCGATCGTCGAGCCGAGACGCTGCACGAGCTGAACCAGGCCGAGGCCTTCGAGCGGAGCCGTCTGCCAGTCGGCGCGGAACTCGGCGTCAGATTCTTCTGCGCTCTCCGGCACCGCGGCGAGATGCGCTTCGGCCTCGGCGGCAGGCGTCGCTTCGGCATCCAGCTCGCACTCGGGACCGAACTCGGGCTCCTGGCGCGCGAGCGAGGGCGCCGAAAAGGGCAGCGGCTCGGCGGCGCGTCGGCCGAACGACGAACTGCGCGAGAGCTCGGCCTCAGTCGCATCCGCCGGCTGGGCCGAGGACGCATACGGAAGCTCTCGGAAATCGGTCATTGGGGGGTCCTCGTGATCGACCGGGGGGACGGTCTCGGGCGTTGTGTCGGGGAATGCCTCGTCGGCGAGATCGATCAGCTCGAGCGGCTCAGGCTCACCGGTGACCTCGTCAACCGGCTGCGTTGCGCCGGACTGTTCACCGGGCAGCGGCGCCTGGTAGAGAAAGTCGCTGGGGCGGTCATCCTCGCTGATCGCCAGCGCGCGGCGGCGGTTGATGGGAAGGCCTTCCCCATTGACCACACCCTGCCCGCCCACCTCGTCCTTGATGCTGATCGGACGGCGCGAGCCAAGAGACGGTTTGGCGGTGCGCGATTCGGGAGCATACGCCTGTGCCCGCGCAAGGTGGCGTGCGATCGCGATGCCGATGCCCGTCCCGGCCAGCGCCGCCGCGACGGCGAGAAAGGCGCGCGCCGTGAAGCCGAGCGGTGGGGCGGCGGCGGGCACGAGCGAGGCCAGCCCGGTCGCAGCGACTGCCCGCTCGAGCAAGACCGCCGGAAGCACAAGGCTGCCGATGCCGAGCAGCGCGGCAAACCACAGCGCGACGATGGCGGGGAACGCCGGGTGCAGGCTGATCGGCGTCTTGGCCGCGCCTTTCTCGCCAGGTTCGTCGAACGCCATGGTTGCCACGTGAAGTTCCTGTCAGTTCCCTGCCCTGGGCCGCCTCAGGCGGCGGCCGAAAGCACCTTGTCGTGCGCGCCGCCTACCAGCGCCTGGTAAATGGCCCGATAACGTTTCACGTTCTGGGCCCAGTCGTGTTTCTCGGCGACCTGCGCGCGCGCTGCCTCGCGCATCGCCGGCCACGCTCCGCGCCGGGCGAGCAGCGCGGCGAGCGCGACAGCACTGTCGGCTGGATCATCGGGCGCGAACAGCGTGCCCGTGACGCCGTCGACGATGAGTTCGCGGTGTCCTCCGACCGCGGATGCGGCCACGAGCTTACCTTGCGCCATCGCCTCGAGTGGTTTGAGCGGGGTAACCAGGTCGGTCAGCCGGCTCGCCTTGCGCGGATAGGCCATCACGTCGCAGAGCGAATAATAGCGCTCGACCTCATGGTGCGGCACGCGGCCGACGAAGCGGATCGCGCGCGCGGCCGATGATGCCTCGGCCTGGCGGCGCAACGGGTCGGCGACGGGGCCGCCGCCAACCAGCAGGAGCCGGGCATCGGGCCGCTCGGCTAGGAGCGCGGGCATCGCCTCGATCAGCACGTCGAGGCCTTCATAATCGTAGAAGCTGCCGATGAAGCCCACGACCGGGCCGCTCCCGAGCGCGAGCTGGCTCCGAAGTGCTTCGTCGGGCGGAAGCGGATCGCCGAACAGCGTCAGGTCAACGCCGTTGGGCATGATGCCGATGCGGCCGCCGGGGAAGCCGCGCGCGAC
>JAEZCZ010000131.1 GCA_023433305.1 Pseudomonadota bacterium
CGAACGCCGGATCCGCCGCCCAGCCCACTCAGGCCGCCGCCGGGCCCATGACGAAGGCGTTCAGCTTGTTGCCGTCCGGGTCGCGGAAATAGGCGGCGTAGAAGCCGCCGCCGCGCACGCCCGGCAGGCCTTCGCACGAACCGCCGCTGGCGAGCGCGATGGCGTGGAGCCGGTCGACTTGCCCCTCGTTCTTCGCCACGAGCGCGATCATCGTGCCGTTGCCGACGCTGGCCGGATTGCCGTCGAAGGGATGCATCGCGCAGACTCCCGCACCGCCACCGGGTGTGCCCCACGCGATATAGCCTTCGCCTTCCATCATCCGCGAGGTGCCGAGCTCGGCCGCTATCGCGTCGTAGAATTGCGCTGCGCGCGGCAGGTCGTTGGTGCCCAGTGTGACGTAACCGATCATGTCACCCTCCTCGCGACTCGCGGCCAGAGTGGAACATTATTGGAACATTGGTGCGCCTACAAGGGGCGGCACGCACCCTCGAGCCACGCCAGCGCCGCCCCCTCGAGTTGCGGCCCGAGCACCTGACGCACGCGCGCGTGGTAGGCGTTCCACCACGCCAGCTCCGCCGCGCTCAGCAGTGTGCGGTCGACCAGCGCCTTGTCGATGGGAGCGAAAGTGAGGGTCTCGAAGCCGAGCCAATCGCCTTCGGCGCCTTCGATCGCGCGCTCCTCGACCAGCACAAGGTTCTCGATGCGGATGCCATACGCGCCCGACTTGTAATAACCGGGCTCGTTCGAAAGGATCATGCCGGCGAGCAACTCCTGGTCGGTGCCCGCCTGCCCCCCGCGCGCCTTGGCGATGCGTTGCGGGCCTTCGTGGACCGCGAGGAAGCTGCCGACGCCGTGGCCGGTGCCGTGTGCGTAGTCGACGCCCGCCTGCCACAGGAACATCCGCGCCAGCGTGTCGAGCTGGGCGCCGATCGTGCCGGCGGGAAAAGTCTGCTCGGCGAGCGCGATGTGCCCCTTGAGCACGCGGGTGAAGCGATCCTTCTCCTCGGCGGAGGGTTCGCCCGGACCGATCCAAACGGTGCGGGTGATGTCGGTGGTGCCGTCGGCATACTGGCCGCCCGAATCGACCAGGAAGATGCTGCCGGGCTGGATCGGGAGATTGCTGTCCTCGTCGACCCGGTAGTGCGGGATCGCCGCATGAGGGCCGGCTGCCGAGATCGTGTCGAAGGACAGGTCCTTGAGCAGGCCGGTCTCCTCGCGAAACGCCTGCAGCCGCGCCGCCGCGCTGAGCTCGGTTTCGCCACCCTTCGGCGCTTCGACCGAGAGCCAGTGCAGGAACCGCGCGATCGCCGCGCCGTCGCGGGCCTGGGCATTGCGATGGCCTTGCTGCTCGACCGGGTTCTTGGTCGCCTTGGGCAGGATCGTCGGATCGCGTTCGGCAACGGGCTTGGCTCCGGCGGCTTCGAGCGCGTCGAAGATGGCCGCGACGCCGTAGTTCGGATCGACCGCGACCCGCTGTCCGCCGAGCGTGCCGAGCGCCGCCTGGAATTCGGCGCGCGGCCGCACGGTGACGGCGTTGCCGAGATGGCGCACCAGCTCGGGTGTGACCTTTTCGGGCGCGATGAACAGCTGGGCGGTGCCGTCTGCATGCGCGATCACATACGACAGCGCGACGGGTGTACGGTCGACGTCGGCGCCGCGGATGTTGAGCAGCCACGCGACCGAATCGAGCGCCGAGATCACCGCCGCGTCGAGCTGCTTGGCCTTGAGCCAGGCGGCGACTTCGCTGCGCTTCTCGGCGCTCGAACGGCCGGCATGCGTGTCGTCGTGGACGAAGGCGGGGGCGGACGAGGGCGCGGGGCGGTCCTGCCAGACCGCGTCGACCGGGTTGCTCTCGACCGCGACGAGCTCGGCGCCGGCTTCGGCGAGCTGCTTGCCCACGCCCTTGGCCCAGCCATGCGTGTGCAGCCAGGGGTCGAAGCCGATCCGCGCGCCTTGCGCGGCATTCGCGACGATCCATTCGCCGAGGCTGTCCTGCGGCACCGACTTGTATTCATAGAGCTTGCCATCGACCTGATCGCGCACCTGCAGGGTGTAGCGCCCGTCGACGAAGATCGCCGCCTTGTCGCGCAGGACCACCACCGTCCCCGCCGAGCCACCGAATCCGGTCAGCCACGCGAGCCGCTGGGCATAGGCGCCGACGTATTCGCTGATGTGCTCGTCGGAGATCGGCACCACGAACCCGTCGAGCCCCCGTCGATCGAGCTCCTTCCTCAAGGCGTCGAGACGGGCTTCGTGGGTCTGCATCAGCATGGTTGCGGTCCTTTCGCGCCCTACATAGATGCGGGGGATGACCGATACCACTCTCGCGGCAGCGCCGCGCGCCGCGAAGAAGCTCTCCACCGCCACGCATCACGGCATCACGGTGGAGGACCACTACGCCTGGCTGCGCGATCCCGGATATCCGAACGTCACCGACAAGGCCGTGCTGGCGCACCTCGCAGCCGAGAACGCCTGGTTCGAGGCGCGCATGGCGCCGCACCAGGCGACGATCGAGGCGCTGTTCAAGGAGATGCGCGGGCGCATCAAGGAAGCCGACAAGTCGGTGCCGCAGAAGGACGGCGACTGGCTCTACTGGATCGAGTTCGAGGAGGGCGCCGAGTACAAGAAGTGGTGGCGCCGGCCGCTTGGCGCCAAGGACGATGGCAGTGCCGACGAGCTGCTCCTCGACGAACCGGCGCTGGCCGAGGGCAAGGAATACTTCCGCCTCGGCGCCATCTCGGTCAGCCGGAACGGGCGCCTGCTCGCCTATTCGATCGACGACAACGGCTCGGAGCGGTTCTCCGTCCGCATCAAGGACCTGGTCACCGGCGAGCACTTGCCCGACGAGATTCCCGGCACGCTGTCCGCGCTGATCTGGGTCGCGGGCGACACGGGCCTCGTCTACTCGCTTGCCAACGAGCAGTGGCGGACAGACAATGCCCGCCTGCACTGGCTCGGCAAGCCGCTCGAGGAGGACGTCGAGCTCTATCACGAGGACGACGAGGGCTTCCGAGTCTCGGTCTCGCTCTCGGCCAACGAGGAGTGGCTGATCGTCGGAACCGGCGATCACGAGACCAGCGAGGTGCGGCTGATTCCCGCGCGCGATCCGCTGGCGGTGCCGCTGCTGGTGCGGCCCCGCGAGAAGGGGCTGGAATACGATGTCGACGAGCGCGAGGGCGTGCTGTTCATCCACGCCAACGACACTCACGAGAACTTCCGCCTCGCCACCGCTCCGCTCTCGGCGCCGGGCGAATGGACCACGCTGATCGAAGGCTCGGACGAATTCTACCTGACCGGATTCGAGCTGTTCAAGGACTTCTACGTCGTCGAGGGGCGCCTCGGCGGGCTCGATCGGATCGAGGTCCGCTACTACGACGATCCCGCGCGGATCGAGCCGATCGCGTTCCCCGAAGCCAGCTTCACCGCCTCGCTCGGCAACAATCCCGAATGGGATTCGTCCACGCTGCGCCTCTCGTACGAATCGATGATCAGCCCGGCGAGCACCTACGACTACCCGGTGGCGACGCGCGAGCTGCAGCTCCTCAAGGTGCAGGAGATTCCCTCGGGCTACGACCGCGATCTCTATGCCACCGAGCGGCTCGAGATCACGGCGCGCGACGGCACGGCGATTCCGGTCAGCGTGATGTACCGCAAGGATCGCGCTCAGAAATCAGACGGGGCCGGCCCGCTCCATCTCTACGGCTACGGCGCCTACGGCATCGCGATCCCGCCGGGTTTTTCGACCACGCGGCTCAGCCTCGTGGACCGCGGGTTCGCCTATGCCATCGCGCACATCCGCGGCGGCGACGACCTCGGGCGGGCGTGGTACAAGGCCGGCAAGCTCGAAACCCGCACCAACGCCTTCACCGACTTCGTCGACGTGGCGCGCGGCCTGATCGAGCGCGGGCTGACCGAAGCGGGCCGAATCAGCATCTCGGGCGGCGCGGCCGGCGGCGAGCTGATGGGGGCGGTGATCAATTCCGACCCCGAGCTGTGGGGCGCGGTGGTCGCGCACGTGCCGTTCGTCGACGTGCTGGCGACGATGCTCGATGCCTCGCTGCCGCTGACGCCCGGGGAGTGGCCCGAGTGGGGCAACCCGATCGAGGACCAGGCCGCGTTCGAGCTGATCCGCAGCTATTCGCCCTACGACAACGTCAAGCCGCAGGCCTATCCGCCGCTGCTGGTCACCGCCGGCCTCAACGATCCGCGCGTGACCTATTGGGAGCCGGCCAAGTGGGTCGCCCGCCTGCGCGAGCTCAAGACCGACGACAACGAGCTGCTGCTCAAGACCAACATGGGCGCGGGCCACGGCGGCAAGTCGGGACGGTTCGAAAGCCTGCGCGAGACGGCCGAGGAGTTCGCGTTCATCCTGTGGCAGATGGGCGTCGAGCCGTGAGTAACCGCTTCGCCCTGACCTTCACCGCGCGGCCGGAGCACATCGACGAGAACGGCCACGTCAACAACGCGGTGTGGGTGCGGTGGATGGAGGACCTCGCGACCGCGCACTGGATGCGCGATGCCGATCCGGCGCACGTGAATGCCTATGCCTGGGTCGTGACCCGGCACGAGATCGACTATCGCGGCAATGTCCGCCTCGGCGACAGCGTCGAGGGCACGACCGAAATCCGCGAGGGGCCGAGCGGCGCGCGCTTCGACCGGCACTTCACCTTCACCGACGCGAGCGGCAAGGCGCTCGTGCGCGCCAAGACGACCTGGGCGATGGTCGACCGCGAGACAGGACGGGTCCTGCGCGTGCCGGCCGAGGTATCGGCGCCTTTCTTGAGGCAGTAGGCAGCAGGCAGGCAGGTGGCGCGGTCTTTGCCTAGCCCGCCATCGCCTCCTCCACCGGCAGCAGCTCGTAGCCGAGCTCCTCGGCCACGGCCGGATAGGTCACCCGCCCGGCGTGGACGTTGAGCCCTTCGGCGAGGTGCGGGTCCTGCCGCATCGCCTCCTTCCAGCCGAGGTCGGCGATCTTCAGGGCGCGCGGCAGGGTGACGTTGTTGAGCGCGTACGTGCTGGTGCGCGCCACCGCGCCGGGCATGTTGGCGACGCAGTAGTGGACGATGCCGTCGACGATGAAGGTGGGGTCGTCGTGCGTGGTCGGCCGGCTGGTCTCGAAGCAGCCGCCCTGGTCGATCGCGACGTCCACGAGCACCGCTCCGGGCTTCATGCAGCCGAGCATCTCGCGCGTGACCAGCTTCGGCGCCGCCGCGCCCACCACCAGCACCGCGCCCACCACCAGGTCGGCGCGGCACAGGACGTCCATCAGGTTGGCGTAGTTCGAGAAGCGCGTCTTGGCACGGCTCTCGAAGTGGATGCCGAGCCGCTCGAGCTGGTCGGGGTTGTTGTCCATCACGGTGACGTCGGCGCCGAGCCCGACCGCCATCTGCGCGGCGTTGAAGCCCACCACGCCGCCGCCGATGATGACCACCGTCCCCGGCATGACCCCCGGCACGCCGCCGAGCAGGACGCCGCGGCCGCCGTGCGCCTTCTCCAGCGCGGTCGCGCCCGCCTGGATGCTCATCCGCCCCGCCACCTGGCTCATTGGCTTGAGCAGCGGCAGCGTGCCGTTCGGCCCGGTCACCGTCTCGTAGGCGATCCCGGTCACGCCGGACTTGACCAAGTCCTCGGTCTGCTCGGGGTCGGGGGCGAGGTGGAGGTAGGTGTAGAGGATCTGCCCCTCGCGCAGCTGCGCCCGCTCTTCGGCCTGCGGCTCCTTGACCTTCACCACCATCTCGCACTCGGCGAAAATCGACTCGGGGCTCTCGACGATTCGCGCGCCGGCCCCGCGGTATTGCGCATCGTCGGCGCCGATCCCGGCCCCGGCCCCGCTCTCGATCCAGACCTCGTGGCCGTGCTTGACCAGCTCCTTGGCGCTTTCGGGAGTGAGACCGACCCGGTATTCCTGGTTCTTGATCTCGCGCGGGCAGCCGATCAGCATAGGCAGTCTCCTGTTGGCAGGTCGTTACGGATGAAACCTCGCATGCGCAATTGCGGTCCGCACGCGGCATGACGCGGCGCGAGTCGGCGATCGCGGTCGGCGCGCTCCTGCTCGGCCTGGCGCTGGCGTTTCCGCTCGGGCTCATGCTCGGCGGAGACGAGCGCGGTGCCGCTCCCGCTCGTTCCGAGGCCACCGGCATGGGGCGCCAGATGTTCTCTCCCCGGGTTCTGTCCGATCCCGACTTTCTCGAGCAGCAGGAGGCGAACGTCGCAGCGCTCGAGCGCGCGTGCCGCGAGCACGGGCAGATGTGCGCCGAAGCCGAGGGCGCGCGTGAATGGCTGGAGCGTCGGCGCGGTGGGTAACCCCGCCGCGCTCAATCCGCGAACAGCGCCAGCGGTATCGATTCGCCGACCGCCTTCAGCCCGGCGTCGCTGCCGTGGAGGAAGTCGCCCATGTGATAGCCGTCGCGCATCTTCGCCGGGTCGGCCGGATCGGCGAACGCGCTGTCGAGCCGCACCACCGCGTCGAACGCGCCGCCGTTCACGATCCAGTCGTTGATCGCCTGGCGCGCGGCCTCGCCCTCCTCGGACCAATAGGCCGCGCCCTTGTAGGGTCCGATCGGGCTGCCGATGACCTTGATGTCCTTGGCGTGGGCGCGCGCGATGAGCTGCTTGTAGCCCGCGATCATCTGCTCGACCGTGATCTTCGGCTGGTCGAGCGTCAGCCCGCCAACCCCGCCCCGCTGCGGCCCGAAGCGGTTACCGATGTCGTTCACCCCTTCGAACACGATCAGGTACTTCACGTTGGGCAGGCTCAGCACGTCCTCGTCGAACCGGGCGAGCGCCGATTCGCCCATGCCCGGGCTGAGCACGCGGTTGCCGCTGATCGCCGCGTTGGCGACCGCCCACTCGAGGCCGGCGGCCTGCAGCCGGTTGGCAAGGATGTCGGGCCAGCGCCGGTTCGCCCCCGCGGTTGCGCCGACCCCGTCGGTGATCGAATCGCCATAGGCCACGATCGTGCCGAGCGCGTCGGGCGAATCGACCTCGATGCCCGACAGGAACGCGCGGTGTTGCGCCTTGGAAACCGGCTCGAACGGCTTGCCGACGAAGTTGCCCGGCGGCGACACGGCCAGCTCGTCGACGCCGGTCAGGTGGCAGGTGCACGGGCCGGTCTCGCCCGGCAGGAAAAGCTCGACCTTGAGCCGCGCGAGGTCCGGAAGCTCGACCGCGACCGCGTCGCTGACGAAAGGTGCGCCGCGCGGCACGACACCGCCCGGCTCGCCGCCGAAAGTCAGCATGCGGCTGGTCCCGGCGACTTCCTGGCCCGAATCGTCGATCTGCACGAGCCGCGCGGCACCGATCTCGAGCGGCTCTGCGCCATAGCGGTTCGAGAACTTCACCCGCACCTGCCCGCCGCCTTCGCTGATGCGGAGGATCTGGCTCAGGGTCACGTTCTCGTAGCTCGCGGCCGCGAACGGCCCTTGGGTGCCGAGCGGCGCATGCGGGCTCGCGGTCCAGGTGGCGACCCATTCGGCCTGGGCGGGCGTGGCGGCGAGCGCGACAGCGGCTCCGGCCAGCCAGTAAACGGATTTCATCGGCATTCCTCCCCTCGTGCGGCTCAGCCGCGATAGACCCAGTAGTTCGGCCCCATCCGGGCTTCCATCTCGGCGAGACACTCCTTGTGAATCTCGCGCACCCGCTGCGGCGTCATCGCGTCGGCCGGATCGATCTCCTCGATCGTCAGCGTGGACTTGTCCTCGTAGAGATGCTCGCCGGTCAGCAGCGCCTGCTCGTTGTACGGCCAGATGAAGGCCTGCCGGCTCGAGACGAGGTAGAGCCCGTCGTCCTTCTCGACCTTGTGGCCGATCTTCTTCAGCTCCGCTCCGGTCGACATCTGGTGGAACCACATCTCGTCGGCGATGCCCCAGTCGGCGACCGCGATCTTGTCGCCGCTGTTCCACAGCACGATGTCGCCAATGCTCGAATAGAAGTCGAACACGCCCTTGCGGCCTTCGACCTGGAACGGGCTGTCGCCCCAGGTCACGTGGTACTTGGGATTGTCCGCCATCATGTCGGGCGCGGTGATCTCCTCGAACATCGCCGCGCCTTCGAGGTGCACGTGCCGCCAGTAATTGAGCAGGATCGCGCGGTGCAGCGGATTCTCGGTGCGCTCGTAGAGCTCCAGCGTCGGATCCATGCAGTGATAGACTTCGGCTTCGTACCGGCTGGCCATGTGTGCTCTCCCGTTTGGCCCAGACTTGCACAGCCGATGCCGCGAGGGAAGCCGGTCACCCGCGCTCCTTGAGCCGCGCGGCGCGGCGGCGGCGCCAGCCGAGGAACCCCCAGCAGCTCCCGAACACGACGCAGCCGATCCCGACCGCGACGAGCCCTACCACCGCCGAGCCGAAGAAGACCGCCCCCGCGATCGCGAGGATGATCTCGAGGAAGATCTCGAGGCCGCCCCTCATGACGCCGGAACGCGGCCGGCACGGGCGCAGGATTGGCGCGATGATCCCATCGCTAGGGGGAATGCGCGAGGCCGTCACTCGGTCCCCGCGAGGATTCCGATTGCTTTCGCGGCATCGGCCCATAGCATGCCGGGCGGATGGGGGAACGCAAGCTCAAGGCCTGGGAAGCTGCGGGACTGATCGACGGTGAGACCGCCGTCCGCATTCGCGCCTGGGAAGCCGAGCACGCCCGGCCGCTCGGACTGTGGGCGGTGTTCGGCCTCGCCGCACTGGCGATCGGGCTCGGCATTCTCTCGGTGGTCGCGGCCAACTGGGAAGAGATCCCCGGCGAGGTCCGGCTGGCCATTCATTTCGCGCTGATGGCCGCGATCGCCGCGTGGCTGTGGCTGAGAGGCGAGCAGGCCGCCGGGCGGCATCCGTGGCTGCACGAGGCGGTGCTGTTCGTCCTGGGCATGCTCGGCATGACCTTCATGGGCCACGTCGGGCAAGTCTACCAGACCAGCTCGCCGCTGTGGCAGCCGCTGGTCTTGTGGCTGGCGCTATTCGCGCCCTTGCTGCTGCTGCGCGGATCGAGCTGGCTGACCGCGGCGACGATCGTGATCGCGCTGGTGTTCACCGGGTGGAACTACGCGATCAATCTGGGCGAGGGCGGCGGCGAGGATTTCGGCGCGACGATTGATGTCATCCGCATGGCGCTGGCGGTAAACGCGGCGGTGCTGCTGGCCGGGCTCGGCGCGTGGATGCGCTCGCGGAGCGCGCGCGAGGCGTTCTGGATCCGGCTCGAGCAACTGGCGCTGACCTACGGCGTGGGCCTCGCCAGCCTGGTCATCATCGTGAGCGCCTTCGACCGCCTGCCCGACGACCCCGATGCCGGACGGATCTTCCTCGGCCTCGCGATCGGCGCGCTGCTGGGGGCGATTTCGGCGGGTCTCGTATGGCGCGCCCGGCAGGACCGCTCGGGCGAGGCCGAGGCCGGCGTGCTGCTCGGCGCCGCGCTGTCGGTGCTGCTGGCGTTCCTTCTCTCCGACAGCACGATCGCGGCGGGAGTGCTGTTCATCGCGCTGTGGGCCGGCATCGCCGCTGCCGCGCTGCACGCGGGCTGGCGCGGCGTGTTCCAGATCGCGGTCGGGGTGATCGCGGTGCGGCTGATCGTGCTCAGCTTCGAACTGGCAAGCGACCTGCTGCTGAGCGGCGTCGGCTTGATCGTGAGCGGCTTGCTGATCCTCGGCGTGGCCTTTGCCGCGGTGCGCGTCTCGAAGCGGTTTGCGCCCGACCGGGAGGACGTGGCGTGAACCGCTCCCTCTTTCGCGCGCTGGCGCTGGTCCTGCCGCTGCTCGGCCTCGCGGCGACGTGGACGTTCACCCACGTGCGCGCGCAGCAGGGCACCGAATGGGACGTGCCGATCGCCGGCTACGACCCGCGCGACCTGCTGCGCGGGCACTACGTGATCTTCAGTTACGACTGGCCGGGCCTTGAATCAGGTGACTTCGATGTCGGGAACTTCGAGGGACCGCCTCGCTACGACAGCTTGTGCCTTCACGGTATCCCGCCGACCATCGAGCGGGTCACTCGTGGCGCCGGCCCCGACTGCGCACACCCGGCGCGCGCCCACGCCTACAGCGACGACTTCGGCGGCGGCATCGTCACCGGTCGCCTCTATGTGTCGCAAGCCGAGGGCGCTCGGCTGCAGCAGCAGCTGACCGACCCGGCGCTGCAGGGCATCGCGCGGGTGCGCGTGCGCGACGACGGCCACGTCACTCCACTGCGGATCACCTTCAGCCCAAGGCCGTCAGAGCCGGACGCTGCGGTGGCGGACGAGCCCTAGCGCGACGGCGCTGCCGGCATCAGCCCGCGCACCTCGCGGCGGGCGAATTTCCAGCGGCCGCCCTCGCGCACCAGTTCGTCGTCGTACTGCGCCATCATCGCCGCGCGCGGCGCGCCGTCCTCGCCCGGAACCATGTAGAGCGACTGCGAAGTGGCGGCGGCGCTGTCGGGGCCGGTGAAGGCAACGGTCTCATTGAAGAACAGGTGGTAGTTGGGCTCGGCGAAACCGAGCGCGTTCTCGGCGAAGGTGCGCCGCATCGCCTCGCCGGCCTCGGCGCCCGACAGCGGCGCGGCGCCGCTCCCGCCCGCGACGTAGACGCCATCTTCCGCGAACAGCGCCGCGAAACCGTCGAAGTCGCGCGCGTCGAGCGTGCGGCCGTAGTCGAGCAGCAGGGCATGGATCGCGGCACGGTCTTCGCCGCGATCGGGCTCGGCAGGCTGGCACGCCGCCAGCAACGCGGCGGCGAAAAAGCCTGCCGCACGCTTAAGCGTCAAAGCGGGTTGCCGTCGCGGTCGCGGTAGATTTCGCGGCGGCCGACGTGGTTGGCCGGGCCGACGAGGCCGTCTTCCTCCATCCGCTCGATCCACTTGGCGGCGGTGTTGTAACCCACGCCCATCTGGCGCTGCAGCCACGATCCGGAGGCCTTCTGGGCCTCGAACACGATCTGGCAGGCCTGGCGGTACTTGCGCTCCTCGGGATTGTCGCTCGCGGTCAGCTCGTCCTCGAAGGAGAAGAACCCGTCCTCGGGCTCCTCGGTAACCGAATCGACGTATTCGGGCTCGCCCTGGCCGCGCCAGTGCTCGGCGACACGCTCGACCTCCTCGTCGCTCACGAACGGGCCATGCACGCGGCGCAGCGGGCCGGAGCTCGGCTTGTAGAGCATGTCGCCCTTGCCGAGCAGCTGCTCGGCGCCCTGCTCGCCCAGGATCGTGCGGCTGTCGATGCGGCTGGTCACGTGGAAGCTGATGCGCGTCGGCAGGTTGGCCTTGATCACGCCGGTGATGACGTCGACCGAAGGCCGCTGCGTCGCCATGATCAGGTGGATGCCGGCGGCGCGGCTCTTCTGGCTGAGCCGCTGGATCAGCACCTCGATCTCCTTGCCGACGGTGACCATCAGGTCGGCCAGCTCGTCGACGATCAGCACGATCTGCGGCAACACGGCGTAATCGAGCTGCTCCTCCTCGACCAGCTCCTCGCCGGTATCGGGGTCGAACCCGGTCTGGACCCGGCGGCCGAGCGGCTTGCCCTTGGCGATTGCGGCGGCGACCTTGTCGTTGAAGCCGTTGATGTTGCGCACCCCGATGTCGCTCATCATTCGGTAGCGGCGCTCCATCTCCTCGACCGCCCACTTGAGCGCGCGGACCGACTTCGCGGGCTCGGTGACCACCGGGCTGAGCAGGTGCGGAATGTCGTCGTAGGTCTTGAGCTCGAGGATCTTGGGGTCGATCAGGATCAGCCGGCACTGCGCCGGGGTGAAGCGATAGAGCAGCGAGAGCAGGATCGTGTTGAGCCCGACCGACTTGCCCGAGCCGGTGGTGCCCGCGACGAGCAGGTGCGGCATCGCGGCGAGGTCGGCCACCACGGGCTCCCCGGCGATGTCCTTGCCGAGGATGATCGGCAGGTTGCCCTTGCTGTCGGCGAAGGCCTCGCAGGCGGCCAGCTCCTTGAAGCTGACCATCTGCCGGTCGGCGTTGGGAAGCTCGATGCCCATCACCGTCTTGCCCGGAATCGGGCTGACGCGCGCCGAGATCGCGCTCATGTTGCGGGCGATGTCCTCGGCCAGGCCGATCACGCGGCTGGCCTTGATCCCCGGCGCCGGCTCGAGCTCGTACATCGTCACGACCGGCCCGGTGCGGACCGCGGTGATCTCGCCCTTCACGTTGAAGTCGTCGAGCACGTTCTCGAGCAGGCGGGCATTGCGCTCGAGCGCGAGCTTGTCGAGCTTGGGCCCTTTGTCGGGCGGCGGGTCGGTCAGCAGCTCGAGACCGGGCAGGGCGTAGCTGTCGAACAGGTCCTTCTGCGCCTTGCCGGGCTTCGCAGGACGCGGCGGCTGGCGCGGATCGGAAATCTCGGGCGGCTTGCGCGCGGGCAGCTCATCCAGATCGTCGAGCGGCTCGACATGCTGCACGCGGCGCTCCCGCCCCTGACGGCCCTGGGGCTTGAACGGGTTGGGCTCGCTCAGGCGCGGCGTGCGGCGCAGCAGGTCGGGCAAGGTCATCAGCCGCGCCCAGTCGAACGCGAAGACCTTGCTCGCCAGCGCGACGCCCGCCCCGACGCAGACCAGCCAGGCGGCGGCGATCGTCCAGAACTGCGCGGCTTCGGGGACCCGGCTGGCGAGCGCGCGGATGCCGCCCGCGCCGAGCAGTCCGAGGAACCCGCCGAGCGAGGCGGGCAGGTTGCCGACGCCATCGGTCGCGAGCGTCAGCGCGGTGCCGATGAGCGCCATCGCCACGAGCAGCAGGCCGAGCGTGCGCCACCAGCGGCGGCCGTGCGGCGTCTCCTCGTCTTCCGCGTCGCGCCACAGCTTGCGCGCGGTGGCATAGAGCGCGGGGACCAGCAGGATCGCGACGAGGCCGAACAGGAACAGCGCGCGCTCCGCCACCCACGCGCCCGGCCGCCCCATCCAGTTGGCGACCTCGCCGCCCGCGGCGGTCGAAGCCGACGGGTCGGTCTGGGTGTAGGAGACCAGCGAAAGCGCGAGGAAGATCGTCGCCACGCCCAGCACGCCCGCGCCCGCGAGCTGCAGCGCGCGTGCCAGCGAGCGGCGGAACGCGGCGCGCCAGTCCGCGGGCTGCGTCCTCCTGTCGGCGCGCGTGATCGCGCGTGAAGCCATTGCCGTTCCCCGTTCGTCCTAGGGCGCCATCATCCTCTCCGGGGGACTCGCCGTCAAGAATCGCTTTTTGTTCTCGATCTTCAGGACAGACCGTCGATCGCCCCCCAGCGCGGCCAGCCGAGCTCGGCTGCCCGCTCGGCGGTCATCCCCCCGAGCGCGATGACGGGCGCCTTGGCCCGCGCCGCAAGCGCGAGAAACCGCTCCTTGCCCAGCACTTCCGCTCCGGGATGCGAACGCGTGGCGAAAACGGGCGAGAGGAACATCGCATCGACCTCGGCGCGATCGGCCCGCTCGATTTCGGCCGCATCGTGCACCGTGGCGAAGCGCAAGACATCTTCACACCGGCCCAGCGCGTCCGGATGGCCGTAGGCCCCATCGGCACCCCATTCGCGCGCCGTCGCGCAATCACCGGCAAGAATGGCGAGATGGTTTCGCGCCCGACACTGCCTCGCCAGCGCCTCGAAACGCGCTCGGCGCTGGTCGCCGAACAGATGATAATGCCTGAACACCAAACCCGAGTGTTCAGGCAGCCGATCAAGCGCTTCATTGACGACTGAATCGTTGCGCTCGTCGGAGATCAACCAGAGTTTGGGGAGAGGCTGGCGCGAGGGCATGGGCCCGCTATAGCGCCGCCGATGGAAAGCGCAGCCACCCTGCTGGCCGATCTCGAAGCCCGCATCGCCCACGCCTGCCGCCTCGCCCGCCGCGAGCGCGGCGAGGTCACGCTCGTCGCCGTCAGCAAGACCCATTCCGCCGAAGCGATCGCGCCTCTGATCGAGGCCGGGCAGCGCGTCTTCGGCGAGAACCGCGTCCAGGAAGCGCAGGCCAAGTGGCCCGAGTTACGCGAGCGTTATCAAGGCGTTGAGCTGCACCTCGTCGGTCAGCTCCAGTCCAACAAGGCGGATGACGCGGTCGCGCTGTTCGACGCGATCCATTCGCTCGACCGCCCCAGCCTCGTCACCGCGCTGGCCAGGGCGATGGACAAGGCCGGGAAGCGCGTCCCCTGCTTCGTCCAGGTCAACATCGGCGGCGAGGCGCAGAAGGGCGGCGTCGCCATCGCCGAGCTTCCGGTCCTGCTCGCCCAGGCCCGCGACGCCGAAATCCCGCTCGCCGGCCTGATGTGCGTACCCCCTCTGGGCATCGAACCCGCGCCGTTTTTCGCCCTGCTCGACAAGCTCGCGCGCGACCACGGCCTAGCCGGGCGCTCGATGGGCATGAGCGGCGACTTCGAAACCGCAATCATGCTCGGCGCGACGCACATCCGCATCGGCTCCGCGCTGTTCGGCGAGCGCGGCTAGGCCGCCTCGACGCCTTCGAGCCGCTCGCTCGCTTCGACCCAGCTTTCCTCGGCTTTTGCCAGTTCGTCGCCGAGAGCCGCACGGCGGCGGGACAGCTCGCCCATCGTCAGGGTTGCCAGCTCCGCCTTGGCCGAAGCCGGATCGAACATGGCCCGATCGATGTCGGAGACTTGCGCCTGAAGCCGGGCGATCGCGGCTTCGGCTGAGGCGATCTCCTTACGGACCTGGCGGGCTTCCTCGCGCGAGCGCGCCGCCGCCTTGCGGTCCTTCTTCTCCGGCCGCGGTTTGGCTTCGGCCTTCGGCTGGTTCCGGCCGAGCACGAAGTCGATGTAATCCTCGATGCTGCCGGGGTAATCGGTCGCCGTACCCCCGTCGACGAGAACGAGGCGATCGGCGGTCAGCTCGACCATGTGGCGGTCGTGGCTGATCAGGATGACTGCGCCTTCGTAGGCGTTGAGAGCCTGCACCAGCGCCTCGCGCGCGTCGACGTCGAGGTGGTTGGTCGGCTCGTCGAGGATGAGCAGGTGCGGCGCGTCGCGGGTGATGAGGGCGAGCGCGAGGCGGGCACGTTCGCCGCCGGACAGCTTGGCCACCTGCGTGGTGGCACGATCGCCCGAGAAGCCGAACCGGCCGAGTTGGGCGCGAACCGCGCTCGGGCTCTTTCCTTCCATCGCCCGCGACATGTGCTCGAGCGGTGTCGCGTCCGACGAAAGCTCCTCCACCTGGTACTGGGTGAAATAGCCCACCTTCATCCGGCCCGAGGCCGCCATCTTGCCTTCGCAAGGAGCGAGCTGAGCGGCGAGCAGGCGGGCTAGCGTGGTCTTGCCGTTGCCGTTGCGCCCCAGCAACGCGATCCGGTCGTCCGGGTCGACCCGCAGGTTCAGCCGGCGCAGCACCGGCTCGGCGCCGTAGCCGACCGACGCGAGATCGAGCGTGATCAGCGGCGGGCGCAGCTCGTCGGGATTGGGGAAATCGAAGCTGAGGCTCGGATCTTCGATCAGCGCGGCGATCGGCTGCATTTTCGCGAGCATCTTCGCGCGCGACTGCGCTTGCTTTGCGGTCGAGGCGCGCGCGCTGTTGCGGGCGACGTAGTCCTGCAGCTTGGCGCGCTGCGCATCCTGGGCGGCTTTTGCGGCAGCCAATTGCGCTGCCCGCTCGGCGCGCTGCTTCTCGAAGCTGTCGTAGCCGCCGGGGTAGAGCGTCAGCTTGCCGCCCTGCAGGTGGAGGATCGCGTCGACGACGTTGTTGAGCAGGTCACGCTCGTGGCTGATGACGATCAGCGTGCCCGGATAGGCCTTGAGGAAGTTCTCGAGCCAGAGCGTCGCCTCGAGGTCGAGGTGGTTCGAGGGCTCGTCGAGCAGAAGGACGTCGGGTGCCGAAAACAGCAATGCCGCGAGTGCCACGCGCATCTTCCACCCGCCGGAGAAGCTGTCGAGCGGCTGTGCCTGCATCGCCTCATCGAATCCGAGCCCGGTCAGGATGATCGCCGCTCGCGACGGGGCGGTATAGGCGTCGATGGCGAGCAGGCGGTCATGGATGTCGCCGAGCCGATCGGGGTCCGTGCAATGCTCGGCTTCGGCCATGAGCCGGGTTCGCTCGGCATCGGCGGCGAGCACGGCCTCGAACGGCGTGATCGTGCCGCTGGGGGCTTCCTGAGCGATGTACCCGAGGCGCGTGCGGCGGGGCATCTCGATGGCGCCCTCATCGGGCTCGAGCTCGCCGACGAGCACTTTCATCAGCGTCGACTTCCCGGCGCCATTACGCCCGATCAGCCCGACCCGGCTGCCCGGCGGGACTGTGGCCGAGGCCTTGTCGAGGATCGTGCGGCCGCCGAGCCGGACGGTGATGTTGCCGATGGTGATCATGGAGGCGCGCCCCTAGCAGCGCGGCCCCCGAAACCCAACGGGCTGATTTCGCCCCGGCGTCAGGCCTTATCGCGCTCGCGAATGATGCGCTCGGCCAGTTCCCAGTCGCTCAGCCGGTCGATGTCGATCGGACCTTCGGCGAACGGGAGGAACACCGCCGCGGTGCGAACGCCGATGGCGCGCGAAAGGAAGCGGATGAACGGACGCACATTGACCAGGCGAGACTTGTAAACGAGGAACGCCACAAGGCCGAAGGCTCCGATGAGCCGCTTGGGCTTCTTGCCGAATTGCCCGCCACCCTTGAAGATCGCGGCGCCCTTGAACGCCTCCGGGCTCAGGAAGGCATAAAGGTTGCAGCTCGAGAACTGTCCGTCGCGGAACCGATGAAAGGCGCGCGCGCCATCGGGATACTTGTCGAGAACGTAGCGCGCGTCGGTCAGGCCCAGGGCGCCATCGGCGTCCACCTCGTCGAGTTGGTCGCAGAACGACTTCACGATTTCTCCGGTGTGGAGCCCGTTATCGCCCGTGGTGATGATCATCGGCAGCGCGTCGGGATAGGCCTGCTCGATCGCGGCGACGCTGACGCCGATGCTCTCACGCGAGGCCGTGTATTCGATGGGTAGCCGTTCCTCGAGGGTCGCGAGAATTCGCTTGGCCTCGGCCATCGCCTCCTGCTCGATGGACACGATGACCCGATTCACGCGTCCGCTGTCGATCACGGCCTCGGCCACGCGCCGCAGCATCGGCTCGCCGGCGAGATCGATGAACGCCTTGTGCGAAACGCCCCCCTTCTGGGCAAGCGGATCGCGCGCGCCGCCGCGGGTCGCGGCGAGCACGAGCGCCGTATAGCGCGCCTCAGCCATGATGCGCCCACTCTTTCGTCAGCGTGCTCGTCACCTCGGCGATCGAATCCGAATTAGCCAAGTGCTTGATGCCCCCCTTCAAGTTTACGAGATCGGCCGCGGAGAGAAGCCCTGCCGTGCATTCGTCGAACTTGGTTTCGTACTGCCGGTCCGAGAGCGGCGCGGCAATGCTGCCGACGGGCATTTCGACGGCGATCGAATGGATCGTGCCGTCGTGCAGCTCCACCTCGACGCGCGTCGGAAACTCGCCCTCGCTCTTTTCGACGGGAATGCGCCGGACGCGGGTGAAGAATGCGCGGGCGTCCGGATCGCAGACCGCGGCTTCTTCGAAATCGGTAAGCGAGCAGCGGCCGTGGAGCGCGATCATAGCCAACGCATACTCCAGCGAGAACTTCGCCTGGGCGGGGTTCTGCGGATCTTCGTACATGAGATTCGCCAGGTGGCTTGCGGGCGCGGACACGCGGACTTCCGCGATGTCGTCGGCCGTAAATCGATGGCGCTCCTTCAGTGCCAGCAATCCGTCCATTGCCCGATGCGCGCTGCCGCAGTTGGGGAAACGCTTCACTTTGAGCCCGCTCGACAGGATCAGGAGCGGTTCGCCCACACGGTCCGTCTCGAATCGAAGCGTCTGGCCGTGCTCGACATGCGTCAGCCTCGCGCGAAGTTCTTCCAGGTCCGGGCCGACCATCAGGCGGTTCATCCCCGTGGGGCCATCGAGCGTGGCAAGACCGGCATCAACGCCGTGTCGGGCCAGGCTCGCCGCCAGGACTCCGGCCTTCGCCGCAAGGCCGGCGTGAATGGGCTTGGTGGAGGTGCCGAATTGCGACATGAACCCGCCCGCCATGCTGGTCGAGATCGACAGGGCGAAAGCCGCTTCGCGCTCTTCGAGCCGCAGCAGGCGCGCGCAAGCTGCCGCCGCGCCGATCGCGCCGACCGTCGCGGTCGCGTGCCATCCCCGGTTGCGATGCGCGGGGTTCAGGCCCTGGCCGACGCGTCCCATGATCTGCAGCCCGGCGATATAGGCGTCGAGACAGTCAAAGCCCGATGCCTTCTCCTGCTCGGCCAGGGCCAGGACGGCCGGCACTAGCACCGCGCTGGCATGGGCTTTCGCCGGATCGAAATTGTCGTCGAAATCGAGCGCGTGCGCGGCCGTGCCATTGACGAGCGCCGCCCAGGGTGCGGCGAGGCGAACCTCGGAGCCGATCACCGTGCAAGGTCCTCCCCCCCAGGACCGCACGGTGCCGAAGACCTTGCGGGTGACGGCTTCCGTCGCTCCGGGGATGGCGACACCGATCGTGTCCATGAAGGCGTTTCGAGCCGCGTCCACCGCCTCTGCCGGCCACTCTCGGGATGCTCCTGCGAGCCATGCACCAAAAGCGAGGAGCGGATTGGAGAGGTGGCTCGTGTCCATCAACTTACGCCGCAACCGCCTCCACGGGCTCGCTCGCGGCCTTCAAAAGCGAGGCCTCGACGGCCTTAAGCCGTTCCTGCCCGGCCACCTTTCCTCCGAGCAGGTCGGTCACGTAGAAGGTGTCGACCACGCGCTCACCGTATTGGGTGATGTGCGCGGAATTCACCATCAGGCGGCATTCGAACAATGCGCGGGCAAGCTTGTTGAGCAGCGCGGGCCGGTCGCGCGCGGTTACTTCGATTACCGTGAAGCGCCCCGAAGCCTTGTTGTCGAAGAGCACCGTGGGCCGCACCTCGAAGCTTTCCGCGCGCGGCCGGGCGAGCGGGCGCTTGGCGAGTTGCGGGACGAGCTCGATCTTGCCGGCGAGCGCGTCCTCGATCGCGGTCTTGAGCCGCGCGAGTTGCTCGTCTTCGCGGAACGGCTTGCCGAGCGGATCCTGCACGAGGAAGTTGTCGACCGCCTTGCCGACGCGGGTGGTGTGGATACGCGCGTCGATGATGTTCGCGCCGGCGAGACTGATGGCGCCGGCGATGCGGTAAAACAGGCCGGGGTGGTCGTCGCCGATCACGGTCACGAGCGTCGCGCCGCGCGCTGCGTAATATTCGGCGTGGATGGTGAGCTTGTCCTCCTTGCGCTTGGCGGTCGCGTAGAGAGGCATATTGAGCGCAATGATGTCTTCGGGTTCGGCGATCCAGTAGGCATCGTCGAACCGGTCGTCGATCTCGTCGATATAGTGCGCTTCGGACCCGAGCAGCTCGGCGACCCGTGCCTTCTTCGCCTCAACCCGCTCGCGACGCCCGTGGCGCTTGTGACCGAGCCGGATACGCTCTTCCGCCAACTCGTAGAGTTCGCCGAGAAGCTGGCGTTTCCAGCTGTTCCAGATGCCCGGCCCGACCGCGCGGATGTCGACGATGGTCAACAGCATGAGTTGTCGCAGGCGTTCGATCGTCTGCACCTGCTCGACGAAATCGGTGATCGTCTTGGGGTCCGACAAATCACGCTTGAACGCCGTCGAGCTCATCAGCAGGTGCCAGCGCACGAGCCAGGCGGTCAGCTCGGTCTCGTCCTCGCTCATGCCGAGACGCGGGCAGAGCTTCATCGCCACTTCCGCGCCGAGCACCGAATGGTCGCCGCCGCGCCCCTTGGCAATGTCGTGGAGCAGGGTTGCGACGTAGAGCACGGTGCGGCTGGCCAGACGGGGGAGGAGCTCGGTCGCGAGCGGGTGATCCGCTTTGAGATCGCCCCGTTCGATCTGCGCCAGTAACCCGATCGCGCGGATAGTGTGCTCGTCGACAGTGTAGTGGTGGTACATGTCGAACTGCATCTGCGCGTTGACCTTGCCGAAGTCGGGAACGAAGCGGCCGAACACGCCCGCCTCGTTCATCCACCTCAGCACCATCTCCGGGTCGCGGCGCCCGGTGAGGACCTTGAGGAACAGCCCATTGGCGCGGGGATCGCGGCGTACTTCGTCCTTGATCAGCTCGCCGTCACGGCGCGCCATCCGCATCGTTTCCGGATGGATTTCGAGGCCTTCCTCCTCGGCGATCTGGAATATCTCGATCAGTCGCACCGGATCTTGACGGAACCAGTCACCGCCGGGCGCGCAGATCTTGCCGCCGACGATCTTGTATCCCTTGAACTGGCGTGGACGGCTGCGGAACCCAGCGAGCAAGCCGCGCGGTCGGCGGCTCTTCTGCGCCATCTCCTCGTCGATGTGCGCGAGAAACACGCCAGTCAGGTGACCGACGGTCTGCGCCTGCAGGAAGTAGTACTGCATGAAACGCTCGACCGCGCTCTTGCCGGGGCGCTCGGCGAAATTCATTCGCTTCGCCACCTCGCGCTGGATGTCGAAGGTCAGACGGTCTTCGGCGCGTTTGGTGATGGTGTGCAGGTGGCAACGGACGGCCAGCAGGAAACCCTCGGCGCGCCGGAAGCTGCGATATTCCTTCTCGGTGAAAAGCCCCACGTCGACGAGTTCGGCAGCGTTGCGGACGCGGTGAATGTACTTCCCGATCCAGTACAACGTTTGCAGGTCGCGGAGCCCGCCCTTGCCGTCCTTGACGTTGGGCTCGACGACGTAGCGGCTGTCGCCCATGCGCTTGTGGCGCGCATTGCGCTCTGCAAGCTTCTCGGAAACGAACTGGGCTTCCGATCCGCGTACCACATCGTCCCAGAAGCGCTTGCTGGCCTGCTCGTAGAGGTCCTGGTCGCCCCACAAGTAACGCCCTTCGAGGATCGCCGTGCGGATCGTCAGGTCACCCTTCGCCATCCGCACCATCTCGTCGAGCGACCGGCTCGAGTGGCCCACTTTAAGGCCGAGATCCCACAGGAAATAGAGTAGCGCCTCGATGACTTGCTCGCACCACGGGGTGGTCTTGCCCGGCGTGATGAACGCGATGTCGACATCGGAATGCGGCGCCATCTCACCGCGCCCGTAGCCGCCCACCGCGAGCAGGGTGAGGCGTTCTCCCTTCGAACGGTTTGACACGGCGTAGAGATCTCCGACCACGTGATCGTGCAGCACGCGGATGAGCTGGTCGATCAGGAACGCGTGGGCGTTCGTCACCTCGTGGCCGGCGCTCGGCTTGGCGGCGAGGCGGCGGGTCAGTTCTTCGCGGCCGGCCTCGAGCGCGCCGCGCACCAGCTCAAGGACGTGCGAACGAGACTTCTGCGCCCCCCGTTCGGCAACGGCCTCGGCCACCGCGGCGGCGAGTCGGCGGCGGTCGACGACCGCGCGCTGGTTGGGGATGGCCGAAGCGCTCACCCGCCCTCCCATAAGCGCTCGGCGGGGCCATGCAATCTTTGCGCGGTCCCGCTTTCCATGCCAAAGCCCCGCGCGGAATGCTCCGCGCCCGGAGCCAAAAGGGAAGCGCGATGTTCGACTTGCTGGCCGCGGCGACGCAGGAACCGATCCACTGGGCGGAGCTCGGCCTGCGGCCGGGCATCGACCTCGGCTTCTTCACGCTGCGCTATTATTCGCTCGCCTATCTCGCCGGGATCGTCCTCGGCTATTGGCACCTCACCCGGATGGTGAAGGCCCCCGGCAGCCCGATGGCGCAGCGCCATGCCGACGACCTGTTCTTCTACTGCACGCTCGGCATCATCCTGGGCGGCCGGCTCGGCTATGCTCTGTTCTACAAGCCCGAGCTGTTCACCGGCTGGACCGCGAGCGAGACGATCGGGTGGGACCTGCTGCGGCTGTGGGACGGCGGGATGAGCTTCCACGGCGGGGTGATCGGCACCACGCTGGCAATCGCCTGGGTGGCGTGGCGCGGCAGTCTGAACTTCATCCGCGTGTGCGACTACATCGCGGTCAACGTGGGCTTTGGGATGATGTTCGGCCGCATCGCCAACTTCATCAACGGCGAGCTCTGGGGCCGACCGAGCGACGTATCCTGGGCGATGATCTTCCCGTCCGACCCGCTCGGCCTGCCGCGTCATCCCAGCCAGCTTTACGAGGCGCTGCTCGAAGGCGCGCTGGTGATCGCGGTGATGCTGCCGCTGTTCTGGTGGACCCGCGCACGGTACCGCCCCGGTTTGCTGGTCGGCGCGTTTACGGCGCTGGTTTGCCTGGCCCGCTTCGTGGTCGAATTCTTCCGTGAGCCCGACGCGCATCTCGCCTGGGTCGTGGCCGACACTGGGCTCAGCCGGGGGCAGTGGCTCAGCATCCCGCTGATCCTGGCCGGGCTCGGCTTCGTGGTGTGGGCGCTGGTGCGCCCCGAGCTCGGCAAAGCGCACAAGCCCATCCAGGCATGAGCGAACGCACGCTGTCGGAATCTTTCCGGCGCCTGATCGCGGCGACCGGGCCGATCAGCCTGGCGCTGTTCATGGCTGAATCGAATGCCCGCTATTACGCGGGCAAGGACCCGCTCGGCGCTGCCGGGGACTTCATCACCGCGCCCGAGATCAGCCAGATGTTCGGTGAACTGATCGGTTTGTGGCTGGCGGACCTATGGATTCGCGCGGGCCGGCCGGAGCATCCGCTCTACGTCGAGCTGGGACCCGGCCGGGGTACGCTGGCGCGCGACGCGCTGCGCGCGATGAAGCGCTACGGCCTCGAACCCGAGGTGCATCTGGTCGAAGGCTCGACCGAACTGAAGCGGCTTCAGCTGGAAGCGGTGCCACAAGCGCGCTTCCACGCAGACCTGGCATCGGTGCCGATGGACGGACCGATGCTGCTCGTCGCCAACGAGTTCCTGGACGCTCTGCCGGTTCGGCAGTTGGTCGCCACCCCGGACGGGTGGCGCGAAGTCATGATTGCGACCGACGAGGCTCGGGGGTTCGTCACCGTCGCCGGCCGGCGGCCAATGGACGCAGCGGTTTCTGAGCCGCGCCGCGGCGCAGAGGTCGGCACGGTCATCGAGACCTGTCCGGCCGCCGCGGCGATCATGTTCGAGGCGTGCGGCCGTCTCGTCGAGCAGGGAGGGGCGGCGCTGTTCATCGACTACGGACACGCCGAACCGCGCGCGGGCTCGACACTGCAAGCGGTGCGCGGACACAAGAAGGTCGATCCGCTGGCCGCTCCGGGAGAGGCGGATCTTACCGCTCACGTCGACTTCGCCACGTTGGCCGACATCGCTCGCTCGCGCGGGACGACCTGGCTTGGCACGGTGGGACAAGGAGCCTGGCTACGCGCGCTCGGGATAGAAGCCCGAGCCGAAGCTCTCGCTTGCTTCGCGCCCGAGCACCGCGACGCGTTGATGCACGCGAAGGACCGGCTGACGGGCGACGGACAAATGGGCCAGCTGTTCAAGGTGATGGGATTGACTGGCCCCGACTGGCCCGAGGGTGTCGGGTTCTAGCGCGACGACCCACACGCACCCCGTTTCGAGCAAATCGATCATGGTGGCGGCGCTTTCGATGCCGGTCTTCGGCGGCCTGACTCCATCGGCCGCGTAGCTGTTGGTCGAGCGCACCGGCGCACCTGCGATGTCAGGGCGATCATAGCGGTGGTCGCAATGGTGTAACTGCCGATATTCTGGCTGATGCTCGGGACCGCGCCGCGGCCAATCTAGACCGCGATCGCGCCCTTCGACACGCGCAGGTCGCAAACCATCCCGCCGTCCTCGAACCGCCGTTCCCACGAGCCGCCGAGTTGCCCGGTCACGCTCATCTCGACGAGTCGTGACCCGAAGCCTTCCTTGGCGTCCGCTTTGGCCGGCGGGCCGCCACGTTCGACCCAGCGCAAGAGCAGGCACTTGCCTTGGTCGGCGATCGAGAGGTCGACGGTGCCGTGCTCCGCCGAAAGCGCACCGTACTTGGCCGAATTGGTAGCCAGCTCATGGAACACGAGCGCAAGCGGCGTCGCGGCCCGGGGGGCGATTGTCATGTCGTCGCCGCGCACGGCCACGCGGGCGTGCTCCTCGATGCCATAAGGGCTGAACAAGTCCGCAAGCATTCCGTGGAGGCTGCTGCTGCGCTCGCTATCGATCGGACGGACGTAGTCGTGCGCCCGACCCAGCGACTGGATCATTCCGATCAAGTCCTGGCCAAACTCCTTCAGTTCGGGATGCTTGCGGATCGACAGGGAAACCAGGCCCGAAACCACCGCAAAGATGTTCTTGATGCGGTGCGACAGCTCCTTGGCGAGCAGGTCGCGCGCTTCCGACGCGGCGTAGAGATCGTGGATGTCCACAGCGGTGCCGAACCAGCGGATGATCTCTCCCGCAGAATCGCGGACGGGCACTGCGCGCGCTATCATCCAGCGGTACTCCCCGTCGTGGCGGCGCAAGCGGTGCTCGATCTCGTAGGGCTCTCCGGTTGCGAGCGAATGCCGCCAGGCTGCGCTCGCCTTGGGCCAGTCGTCGGGATGAAATGCGCCCCCGCTCTGGTCGTTGGCTTCCCCGGTGAAGTCGACCATCCGTTTGTTGAAGTAATCGAAATGCCCGTCCGCAGTGGCCGACCACGCGATGGCGGGAATCGAATCTGCCAGCGTGTGCAGATAGGACTCGCGTTCTTCGTGCTCTCGGCGCGCCGCCGTACTGTGGCGGCGCGAACGCAAGCGGCGCATCGTCGCCTGCGCGAGAACTTTCAGGCCTTCGCGCTGGAAGGCGTTCAGTCCCTCGGGCCGGGGAACGGTATCGACAACGCAGAGCGTTCCCAGCGGGAGGCCTTCCTCGGACTTGAGCGGCTGCCCAGCGTAGAAGCGGATGCCGGGTTCGCCCGTCACCAATGGATTGCCGGCAAACAGCGGATCGCGCCTCGCGTCGCGAACTTCGAACAAGTCGTCGTGCAGCATCGCGTGCGTGCAGAACGAGATCGCGCGCGGGGTTTCCCGGGTGTCCAGCCCCTGGCGGGCAAGGAACCGCTGGCGTTCTTCCTCTACCAGGCTGACCAGCGCTATCGTCGCGCCGCATAGTTTGCTGGCGAATCGCGCGATCGAAGCCAGCTCGGGATCGTCTTCGAGCGAATCGGGCGCATAGGCGCGTAATACGCGGACACGGGCTTCCTCGTCCGCGAAGGCGGGCGCGGCTACCGGTCCGGCTGGCCGGAGATCGGGTGTAGCAATGGTCAAACGCGGCCCTCCGAAACGCCGAATTTAGCCCAATCGTGTGTCATTAGAAAGGCAAACACGCCGGAGACTGCTTTCATGCGTAACTTGTTTGCGCGTGTCGGCTCGCTTGCTAACACGCTGGGAGAGAGGATCGCTTCATGCGTGCAACACCTGGATTCGACTTTGGCCTGGGCGATGAAGCGGCGATGATCCGCGAGACCGTGGCCCGTTTTGCCGACGAGGCGATCGCGCCACGAGCCGAGCAAATCGACCGCGCCGATGCTTTCCCGCGCGATCTGTGGCCGCAGATGGGCGAGCTCGGCCTGCACGGGATCACCGTGCCCGAAGCCGATGGCGGCCTGGGACTTGGTTACCTCGAGCATGTCATCGCCATCGAAGAAGTGAGCCGGGCAAGCGCATCGGTCGGTCTCAGCTACGGCGCACACTCGAACTTGTGCATCAACCAGATCGCTCGTTGGGGTACGGAAGAGCAGAAAGCCAAATACCTGCCGGGGCTTATTTCGGGCGAACATGTCGGCGCGTTGGCGATGAGCGAGCCGGGCGCGGGTTCGGACGTCGTGTCGATGAAGCTCAGGGCCGACGCCGTGCAGGGCGGTTACGTGCTTAGCGGCAGCAAGTTCTGGATTACCAACGGCCATGAGGCCGAAGCGGTAGTGGTCTATGCGAAGACGAACCCTTCGGCCGGCTCGAAAGGCATCACCGCGTTCCTCGTCGAGAAGGGTATGTCCGGGTTCAAACCGGCGCAGAAGATCGGAAAGATGGGCATGCGCGGCTCCCCCACTTCCGAGCTGGTGTTCGACAACTGCGAGGTGCCCGACACCAACGTGCTCGGTGAAATCGGCCAAGGCGTGAAAGTGCTGATGAGCGGACTCGACTACGAGCGAGCGGTGCTCGCGGGGGTGCAGCTGGGAATCATGCAGGCCTGCCTCGACACGGTGATCCCCTACGTTCGAGAGCGTGAGCAGTTCGGCCGGCCGATCGGCAGCTTTCAGCTGATTCAGGCCAAGGTAGCGGATATGTACGTGGCGCTGCAGTCGGCACGCGCCTACACTTATGCCGTCGCGAAAGC
>JAEZCZ010000022.1 GCA_023433305.1 Pseudomonadota bacterium
GCGGCGCAGGAAAGCCACGCTCATGCCGAAGCGGTGCCCGAGGCGGCGCCGGCAGCGGTTCGGACGGTGCGCTGGTCCGATCCTGCCGCCTGGCCGGACGGCAAGGTGCCGGGCGAAGGCGATGCGGTGACGATTGCGCGCGGCACCGAGGTGGTGCTCGATGTCAGCCCGCCGGCGCTGCGCAGCCTGACGGTCGACGGCAAGCTGCGGTTCGCCAACGATCGCGACATCGAGCTCGAGACCGAGTGGATCTACCTGCGCGGCGGCGAGCTGGAGATCGGCAGCGAGGCCCAGCCTTACACGCGCCAGGCGACGATCACGCTGACCGACAAGGTGCCGGGCGAGGACGTCAACACGATGGGCGACCGGGGCATCATGCTGATGCGCGGCACGCTCAGCCTGCACGGCGAGCGCGAGCACACCTGGAGCAAGCTTTCGAGGACCGCCGAGAAGGGCAGCACGACAATCGAAGTGCTCGATGCCTCGGGCTGGCGCAAGGGCGACGAGATCGTGCTCGCCTCGACCGACTTCGACCCGCGCCAGGCCGAGAAGCGCTCGATCGCGGCCATCAAGGGCAACACGATCACGCTCGACCGCCCGCTCGAGTACATGCACTTCGGCGAGATCACCTACGGGGTCGACGAGCGCGGCGAGGTCGGCCTCTTGACCCGCAACATCCGCATCCAGGCTTCGGACGATGCCGAGCAGAGCTACTTCGGCGGGCACATCATGGCGATGACCGCCTCGCAGGTGCACATCTCGGGCGTCGAGCTCTACCGGATGGGCCAGCACCTGACGCTGGCGCGCTATCCGATGCATTGGCATCTCGTCGGCGACGCATCGGGCCAGTACATCAAGAACTCGGCGATCCACGACACCTACAGCCGCTGCGTGACCGTGCACGGAACCAACAACGCGCGGATCGAGAACAACGTCACCTACAACACCGTCGGCCACTGCTTCTTCCTCGAGGACGGCATCGAGACCGGCAACCAGTTCGTCCGCAACCTCGGCATCCAGACCAAGTGCCATCCCACCCTGCCGTGCGAACCGACCAACCTGACGCTCGCGCATCAGTCGACAGAGGGACAGAAGTCGAAGCACATCCTGATCCCGTCGGATAATACGGCGTCAACATTTTGGGCGACCAATCCCGACAACAGCTACATCGGCAACGTCGCCGCGGGTTCCGACCAGATCGGCTTCTGGATCGCGTTGCCGCAGCATCCCACCGGGGCGTTCGAAGGGACGGAAATCAGCAAGAACACGTGGCCCCGCCGCACAAAGTTGCGAGCATTCACAGGTAACGTCGCCCATTCCAATTTCGATGGCCTGATGTTTGATCGCGGCCCCGCCGCCGATGGCAAGTTCAACGTCGGCGGCGCGAGCCACATCAGCCTGGCGGATCCTTCCGACCCGGCGAGCGAGCCGGTCATCTCGGTGGTCGACAACTTCACCGGCTACAAGAACCGCAACGGCGCCATTTGGGGCCGCGGCGAATATCACCTGTTCACCAACCTCAAGCTGGCCGACAACGCGATCGGCTTCACCCACGCCGCCGGGGCTCCGGGCCGTGCGCCCTACACCTCGAAGGTCGTCGACTCGCTGTTCGTCGGGGAGACGGACAACATCGGTAATCCAAGGACCACCGAAGAAGTGGCCTACGGCCGCAGCCTCCCGGCGGCCGCCGCCGATTTCCCGATCCGCGGCTACGAGTACTACGATTACCTCCACGAAGTGGTGAACACCAAGTTCGTGAACTACCAGGCCAATGATCTTCGCGATGCGGGCGCGCTGTCTTATCTGCTGTTCACCAGCTTCGGGATGAGCACGCACAATTCGGTCGAAGGCCTCACCTTCGAAAATGCCAAACCGGTGAGTTTCCCGCCCATTCAGCGCCGCTGGGCGTCGGACTACGGCAGCCGCGCCGCTTATCGGAGCGCCGCTTTCCTCGACAAGGACGGCTCCGTCTCGGGTCAACCGGGCAGCTATATCGTCATCAACAATGGCATCGCATCCGCTGAAGACCAGTGCGAAATACGAGCGAGCTGGGGCGCAGCCGTGTGCACGGGCGACATGGGCCGCTTCAGCATCGCGGGCGATTTCAACGATTTCCGTAGCGGTCCTATTTCCGACCCCATCATGCTCGAACGCAACGGCTTGAGGTTCGAATATAACGGCGAAACCACGCTCGGCAGCGGCGCGGAAGTGAGGGTCGAAACTGGCCGCGACAGTCTTTCGCTGTCCTTACGCGAAATGGAGCGGGGCTCATTCGTGATCCTCGAGTTCCCCGGCTTTGCTAGCTCGGCGCAAGGGGTCGAAACGCCGAGTTTGGAAGCGCTGCGCGAGTCCCCCCAGACGGCGTACTTCAAGGATGACAAGTCGCTTTGGGTCAAGCTCGTGGTCGAAGACGATGCGGCCGATGGTCCGGTCGTGGTCAGAGTGGGCGAGCTTCGCGCCCAGGCTACCATCGACGTCAGCCGCGAAGGCCTCGGCGGTTGATGATCCTCCGACGCGACCCGGGCGTTGCATTGGCTGTCCTCTCGTCGCGCTGGCCGGGTCCGCCGTCCTTCCCAGGTCTGGCTATCGTTCGCCGGACGGACCGGTGGAGAGGCGTTTGGTTGCAAGCCGGAGCGCGGAAGCGGACGGTTGCACAGATCAAGAATGTCTTGCGGGGCTTGCGGGCCCTGCCTGAGGGGATGACGATGATGCGCCAGTCGTGGCTCTATTCCGGCCTTCTTTCCGTGCCGTTGATGTTGGCCGCCGGCGGAATCGCCGCCGCCCAGGATCATGTCCACATGGACCCGACAGCGGACACTGCGGCGCACGTGCGTCCCGCGGGACTCAAGACGGTGCGCTGGTCCGATCCCGCGGCCTGGCCCAACGGCAAGGTGCCGGGAACGGGCGACGCGGTGACCATCGCTCGGGACACCGAAGTCATCCTCGACGTCGATGCGAAGGGCCTGCGCAGTGTGACGGTGGACGGCAAGCTCACCTTCTCGAACGAGCGCGATCTCGAGCTTGAGACCGAGTGGATCTACGTGCGCGGCGGTGAACTCCAGATCGGCACTGAGGCCAAGCCGCACACTCGCAAGGCCACCATCACGCTGACCGATGAAGTGCCGGGTGAGGACATCAACACGATGGGCGACCGGGGCATCATGCTGATGCGCGGCACGCTCAGCCTGCACGGCGAGCGCGAGCATACCTGGAGCAAGCTTTCGAGGACCGCCGAGAAGGGCAGCACGACGATCGAAGTGCTCGATGCCTCGGGCTGGCGCAAGGGCGACGAGATCGTGCTCGCCTCGACCGACTTCGATCCCCGCCAGGCCGAGAAGCGCTCGATCGCGGCCATCAAGGGCAACACGATCACGCTCG
>JAEZCZ010000068.1 GCA_023433305.1 Pseudomonadota bacterium
GCTCGCGGGCGTGCAGACCAGTCTCGACGCCAACATCATGCGCAGCGTGCCGAGCCGCGCGCCCGATTACTTCGTGCTGGACGTCCCGCGCGACCGGCTCGGTGAGTTCGAAGCGACCGTCCGACAGCAGGTGCCCGGCGCCGAGATCGAGGCGGTACCGACGCTGCGCGGCGCGGTCCTTGCCTACGGACCCAAGGACGATCCGACGATCGTCAGCGAGCTCGAAGAGCTCCCGGAAGGTGCCTGGGCGCTACGCGGCGAACGGGGCCTGACGTACGCCGATCGCCTGCCCGAGGGAAACTCGCTGGTGGCCGGCGAATGGTGGGCGCCCGATTACTCCGGGGAGCCGTTGGTATCCGTCGACGTCGAGCTTGCCCAAGCGGCCGGCCTCGAAATCGGCGACTACATCACGGTCGGGGTGCTCGGGGTCGAGCGGCAGGCGCGGATCGCCAACCTGCGGCGCATCGACTGGGAAAGCATGGGCTTCAACTACGTCCTCGTCTTCTCGCCCAATGCCTTGATCGACGCTCCGCACAACCTCGCCGCCACCGTGTCGCTCCCCTCCGGCGCATCGACCGGCGGCTTGCTGCGCGATCTCGTGCGGAGCTTTCCCTCGAGTTCGGTCATCGAAGTCGGGCCGCTGCTGACCCAGGCGCGCGATATACTGGAGCAGGTTTCGCTGGCGATCCTGGCCGCGGCCGGCGTGGCGGTTCTCGCCGGCATTGCCGTTCTGCTCGGGGCGATCGCCGCCGCACGCGCTGCCCGGCTGTACGATACCGTCATCCTGCGGGTGCTCGGCGCGAGCACGCGGCAATTGCTGGCACTGCAGCTCGCCGAATTCGGCCTGCTCGCCGCTGTCCTGGCTGTGGTTGCGCTGGGCCTCGGCGGTTCGCTCGCCTGGCTTGTCGTCGTGCAATTGTTCGAGTTCGAATGGATGCCCGACTGGTCGCGCGTGCTCGCGGTTCTCGGCGCCGGCGTCGCGCTTGTGCTGGCTTTCGCCCTTGCCGCTTCGCTGCCGCTCCTGCGCGCGAGACCTGCCTCGGCGCTCAGGTCGCTCTGAGGAAACGCGAGGGGGCGGACCAACCGCCCTCTTGCACGGCTACCAGCGGAACTTGACCGTCGCGCCGTAGGTCCGCGGATCGTTGGGATAACCCGAGATGCCCCGCGGCTGCGCCGGCGTGTCGAAGATTACCCCGATGTCGCGGTGGTCGAGCAGGTTGCGGCCCCACACCGACAGGATCAGCCCGTTGTTCATCTCGTATGACAGCGACGCCGTCAGATCGCTGACCTCGCGGGTGAACGGCGCTGCCGCGGCGATGGCGGGGCTGGCGTCCGCAATCGACCCGTCAGGGTTGCGGACGACGAAGTTCGGCAGCCCTTCGACGAGCTGCGTTTCATCCTGCCACAGGTACGACACGCGCGGCACGAGGACGCCGTTGCCGAGCGGCGCTTCATACTGCGCGCCGAGCAGCACGGTCCATTCGGGAATGCCCGCGGGGCGCGTGCCCGAGAGATCGCCGACCGCCGAGATCAGGAAGCTGTCGTACTCCGGATCGAGCCACGTGACGCCGAAGTTGAGGGTGAGCGCGTCGAACAGCGTCGCCGTGCTCTCGAACTCGACGCCGAGGGTGCTCTGCTTGCCGGCATTGAGCAGCACGAATCCCGAACCGGTGAAGATGTTCGACTGGAAGCCTTTGATCTCCTGGTCGAACACCGCGAGATTGGCCGAGACGTTGTCCCAGTTGCCTTTGACGCCCAGCTCGATGACGCGCGATTCCTCCGGCCCGGCGAACCGGCTGCCAAAGGTCAGGTTGTTGAGGCCGAGGCCCGCACCCAGGATCGCCGCGCGGTCCGCCGCCGATGGCCGGCTGTCGCGCGAGAGGTTGACCGAGCTTGCCTTGAAGCCGGTCGCGTAGCTCGCATAGACATTGAGGGCGTCGTTGACGTCATAGGCCAGGCGCACCGTGTAGGCGAAATCGTTGTCGCTGATCTTCCCGTCCTCCACGGCGTTCGGCACGTTGAGGAACGGCGGCATGAACTGCAGCGCGCGCAGCGGCGCCAGCGGATTGGCGAGCGGATTGTTGGCATTGGCAGCCGCAAAGGCGCCGACGCCAGCCGAGATCGCTCCGAAGGCCGCTGGATTGGCGGCTGCGAACGCGCCGATCTCGGCCGCGGTCGCCGGTCGGCCCAGGCCTGCAGCGGCCCCGATCTGCTGGGCGAGCCCGCCCTGGAAAAGCAGCGTCTGGCGGAAGCCCGCGTACTGGGGCGCGTCGAGATTGATGCTCGAGAAAACGTCGGTGGAGACCGCATTGGCGGTGAAGGTCTTGCTGTCGTCGGTGTAATTGCCGCCGACCGTCAGCACGAGGCCGTCGATGATCTCGAAATCGACCTGGCCGAACAGCGAGATGGCTTCGCTCTGCAGCGTATAGGCTTCGTCGAACCCCTGTCCGGCCGCAAGGAACTGGCCCGCGTAGCTGCGGCCGTCCGCGGCACCGAACGCACCCTCGAGCGTGGCCAGGCTGAGCGCACCACCCGAAAGCTGCTGGACCAGGAGGTTCGCATAGGGACGGAACTGGCTGCCGTAGATGAGCTGGTTCTGCTGGTCGATGTCCTCATTGATGTAGAATGCGCCCAAGAGCAGGTCGATACGGTCGCCGATCTGGCCCGTCAGGCGAAACTCCTGCGTGAAGCTTCCGATGTCGAGGTCCTGGAAGTTCGGATAGATCAGGTCTGCGCTGGTGAAATCCGAATCTTGCGCCGTGATCGCCTCGGTCTCACGGAACGCGGTGATCGACGTCAGCGTGAAGTTATCCGTCAGATCGACGTCGACTTGCGCCGACAGCCCGTAGTTCTTGATGTCGTTCGTTGAGTTGTAGTTGTTGTAGACGACATCGTCGAAGCGATCCGCGGGGACGTTGACCTGGCCGCCCAAGGCGCGGATCGCGGGAGTTGCAAGACCGTCTTGCAGGTTGACGACAGCGCAGCAATTCTCGTCGATGGCGTCGTAGTCTCCGATCACCCGCAAGCGGAAGCCGCTGCCCGGATCGACCAGCACTTGCCCTCGGGCGAACCAGCGATCGCGTTCGTTGGTGCGGTCGCCCGTACCGAGATCGCGGAAGAAGCCATCGCGCTTGTTGATGCCGGCGGCGAAGCTTGCCGCCACGGCTTCGTGGAGCGGGCCGGTCACGTGGCCCTTGAAGATCATCTGGTCGTAATTGCCGTATGTGGCTTCGGCCGAGCCGCCGAACTGGAACTGTGGCTCCTGCGTGGTGATGGAAATGACGCCCGCCGAGGCGTTCTTGCCGAACAGCGTCGACTGCGGGCCGCGGAGAACTTCGATGCGCTGCACGTCGGGCAGGTCGGTGATCTGCGAAGCCGTACGCGAACGATAGACGTTGTCGACGAAAACGCCGACCGAGGGCTCGATGCCGGCGTTGTTGGCGCCGTTGCCGAAGCCGCGGATGAAGAAGTTGGTGTTCGCCGTGCTCTGCCGCTGGCCCACACTGAGCGAGGGAACGACAGTCTGGAGGTCACGCAAGTCGCGGATCTGCCCGCGCTCGATGGTCTCCGCGGTCGTGACCGAGACAGCGACGGGTGTGTCCTGCAGCGTCTGCTCGCGCTTGGTCGCGGTCACCAGGATCTCGTTGCCGGTGCTGGCGTCTTCCTCGGCGGTATAGGCGTCCTCACTGGAAGGAGGTGAAACCGCTTCATCCTGGGCATGGACCACGCCCGGGCTGCACAACGCAACCGACGCGGAGCCGGCCATGAGGATACCGCGCACGAAACCGGCCTTGCCGGCACCGACTTTGAGCATGTTCTTTTCTCCTCTCCGCCAGTCGCCGTTTTTCGGTCGATTGGGCGGCTCCGGCCTCAGTGATACGGGCGGGCTCCTGCTGAGACAATTGACTCCGGACAAGGTGCTAACAACTGAAACCACCCCTGTGGCCAAGCGGCAACGGTGCGTTTCTGCCCATTGCCGGTACGGTGCACAGGCCTTAGGGGGCCACGATGGACATCGCCGATCTGCGCGTCGCCCTGTTCAGCGGAAACTACAATTACGTCCGCGACGGCGCCAACCAGGCCCTCAACCGGCTCGCTGATTACCTGCTCCGCCAGGGTGCCTCGCTGCGTGTCTATGCGCCGAAGGTCGAATGTCCGGATTTCCCCGCCACCGGCGATCTCGTGGGCGTGCCCGCGGTGCCGATACCTTTCCGGCGCGAATATCGCTTCCCGCTGGGGCTGTGGCGTGCGGCCCGGGAAGATCTTGCCGCGTTCAGGCCGAACGTGATCCACGTCTCCTCTCCCGATCCCACCGCTCATGCGGCGCTCAGTTGGGCCGAGGAGAGAGACCTGCCCGTCCTGGCCTCGGTCCACACCCGGTTCGACACCTATCCGCGCTACTACGGCCTCGCCTTCGCGGAGCCTTGGCTGGTGCGAGTGATGCGGCGGTTCTATCATCGCTGCGACGCGCTCGTGGCGCCCTCGGAGAGCATGGTCGAAGTGCTCCGTGCCCAGGGGATGAGCGACGACATCGGCATCTGGTCGCGCGGGGTCGATCGCGAGATCTTCGATCCGTCCCGCCGCGATCTCTCCTGGCGGCGCTCGCTTGGCATAGGCGACGACGAGGTAGCGATCGGCTTCCTCGGCCGGCTGGTCATGGAAAAAGGCCTCGATGTCTTCTCGGACACCTTGGCCGAGCTGCGGCGGCGCGGAGTCTCCCACAAGGTCTTGGTCGTCGGGGAGGGGCCGGCGCGCCAATGGTTCGCCGACCGCGTTCCGACGGCCTGCTTCACCGGCATGCTCACCCATGCGGAGCTCGGCCGCGCCGTGGCCAGCATGGACCTGCTGCTGAATCCCTCGATCACCGAGACGTTCGGCAACGTGACGCTCGAGGCGATGGCCTCGGGCGTGCCCGTCATCGCAGCACGCGCCACGGGCAGCACCAGCCTGGTCACCGAAGGCCAGACCGGCCGGCTCGTCGAGCCCGGCGATATCTCCGCGTTCGCCAACGCCGTCGCCGCCTACGCTGCGGATCCGGCTCTGCGCGCTGCCCACGGCGCGGCAGGCGAGCAGCGCAGCCGCGCCTATTCGTGGGACGCCATCAACCGCACCGTCGCCGACGTCTACCTTCGCCTCATCGACGCGCGGAAGACCTGATCAGCGCAGCACGCCAGCCGCTGCCTGGCGTCGCGCGTAGTACCACTGCGCCACGATCAGGACGAGGATGACGACCGGCATGATCGTCGCCATTCCACCCTCCAGCGAAGCCGGTCGTTCCGATAGGAACTGATAACAGAAGCTGATCACGGCGCCGACGATCGAGACCAGGAACGCGGTCGCCGCATGCCGCGAGCGCAGCAAGAGCAGGATCGAGCCAAGCACCGAGCCCCACACGCCGACCGCCCATGCGGCCACGGACCAACCCGGCAAGGCCTCGAACCACGCGTAGGCCTCGGCATCGAGCCCCATCGACTCGAAGTACTGCTGCCCGGCCAAGTGGCTCATCGCGTAGTCGTACGCGCCGAACGCGTTCCACACGAGCGAGACGATACCGACGAGCCACAGGTGTTTCGGCGTATTAGCTGGAATAGCGGTTGCCATCGCAAGACCCCTCCCCTCGGGCGCGACCCACGATGGGAGAATATCACAGGCCCAAGGGAAGGGAAATTGGCAAACGCGGCGTCAGAGGCGCTCGATCTTGCGCGCCGCCTCGTCGAGTATTTCAGCAATGCGGTGCGGCAGCTCCTCCGCCTCTTCCGAACCCCAACCGTCGCGCATGCGTTGTCCGACTGCGGTGAAGAGGTTTGCAGCGGCCCGCTCGATCGATGGGGCGCGGTGCCGCTCCGCGCGTTCGCCGAGTTCGGCGAGGCGATTCATGGCTTGCGTCGCCTGATCGGCTTCGTCCGTCAACACTTGCTCCCCGGCGCTGGTAATCGCAAACTTACGGCGCTGATCCTCGCTCGCCTGCTCCGCGATCAGGCCTTCGTCCGCGAGCATCGAAAGCGCAGGATAGACCACCCCAGGGCTCGGCGAATAGTGACCGCCCGAGCGCTCCTCCATCGCCTTGATCAGATCGTAACCGTGGCGCGGCTGTTCGGCGACGAGCTGAAGCAGCAGGAGGCGCAGCTCGGCCCGACCGAACAGGCGCCCCCGCCCGCCGCGCCTGGCGCCCCGCCCCCATGGGCCCTGCGGGCCGCCGGGCCCGAACGGGCCGCCGGGCCCGAACGGGCGGCCGGGCCCGAACGGGCCACCCGATCCCCATCGAGCGCCCCAGCGGGTCTCGCTGCAAGCGTCGCGAAACGCCTGGCGGGCCGCCATCTTCGCGGCACGCTTCCACGCGTGCCGATCATATTCATCACATCCATGATTCATTGTCAGGTGTCCTTCTTAGATAGTTTAAGATATATCTTATACATGCCAAGCGCAAGAAGGCTCGCGGCGCTTTCGATCAATGACTATCTGCAAGCGATGCCCGACCTCTTTGCCGATGACCCGCCGCCGCAAGCGTCGCAGCGCGACGAACCGAGCGCCGATGCGCCGCTCGCCGACCGGCTGCGGCCGCGTTCTCTCGAGGAGGTCATCGGGCAGGAGCACTTGACGGGCCCCGAAGGTGCCATCGGGCGCATGGTGGCCGCGGGAAAGCTCTCGAGCATGGTACTGTGGGGCCCGCCGGGCACGGGCAAGACCAGTATCGCCCGACTTCTCGCCGATGCCGTCGGCATGCGATTCGTCGCCATCAGCGCCGTGTTCTCCGGCGTTGCAGACCTCAAGAAGGCCTTCGCCGAAGCCGAAACCGCGCGAAAGGCAGGACAGCGCACCCTACTCTTCGTGGACGAAATCCACCGCTTCAACAGAGCCCAGCAGGACGGTTTCCTGCCGTTCGTCGAGCGCGGCACGGTGACACTCGTCGGCGCGACTACCGAGAATCCGAGCTTCGAGCTCAACGCCGCGCTACTGAGCCGCGCCCAGGTTCTCATCCTTCATCGGCTCGATGCGCAAGCGCTTGGCAAGCTGCTCGACCGCGCGGAGGCACTCGAAGGCCCGCTCCCGCTCACCGCCGAGGCGCGCGACGCGCTGATCGCATCGGCCGACGGCGACGGGCGCTTTCTGCTCAACCAGGCCGAGACGCTCTACAGCGCCCGCATCGATACGCCGCTGACGCCGGCCGAGCTTGGCCAGTTCCTGCAGCGCCGGGTCGCCGTCTACGACAAGGATCGCGAAGGCCACTACAACCTGATCTCGGCGCTGCACAAGGCGATCCGGGGGTCCGATCCTCAAGCCGCGCTCTATTACCTCGCGCGCATGCTCGTAGCCGGAGAGGAGCCGCTCTACGTGCTGCGCCGGCTGGTCCGGACCGCCGTGGAGGACATCGGCCTCGCCGACCCGCAGGCGGTGGTGCAGTGCCTCGCCGCCAAGGACACCTACCAGTTCCTCGGCTCGCCCGAAGGCGAGCTGGCGATCGCGCAGGCCTGCCTCTATCTCGCCACCGCCCCCAAATCGAACGCCGCCTACAAGGCGCAGAAGGCCGCCTGGCGCAGTGCCCGCGAAACGGGCAGCCTGATGCCGCCTGCCAACATCCTCAACGCGCCGACCAAGCTGATGAAGGATATCGGCTACGGCAAGGGCTACACGTACGATCACGATGCCGAGGAAGGATTTTCGGGCGACGACTACTGGCCTGAAGAGATGGAGCCGCAGACCTTCTACGAGCCGGTCGAGCGTGGCTTCGAGCGCCAGGTGAAGGAACGCATCGCTTACTGGAACAGGCTGCGGCAGGAGCGTGGCTGAGCGCTTCAGCCACTTCGCCGCGATCGACTGGTCGGGCGCCGCGGGCGAGCGGCACCGCGGCATCGCACTGGCCATATGCGCTGCGGGCGGTGGCGCACCCGAGATCGTGCGCCCCGGACATCGGTGGTCCCGTCATGAGGTGCTCGAATGGCTGGGGGACCTGATGCCCGCGGGAACGCTCGTCGGCCTTGATCTCGGGATTTCGCTGCCCTTCGCGGACTGCGGCGCGTTCTTCCCCGGCTGGGTCGAGAGCCCGCCCGACGCCCGCAAACTCTGGGCGCTGGTCGACAGCATTTGCGCCTGCGACCCGCATCTCGGCGCGTCCTCATTCGTCGATCACCTCGACGCCAGCCGCTACTTCCGCCGCCATGGCGGGCGGCTCGGAACGCAATTCCACGCGCCCGACGCAGTGACCCGGCGCGGGCGGTTTCGGGTGACCGAATGGGCGCAGGCCGAGCGGAAAGGGTGCAAGCCCCACAGCAATTTCAACCTGGTCGGCCCGGCGCAAGTCGGCAAATCGAGCCTCACCGGAATGCGTGTGATGCATCGCCTGGAGGGCCGGCTGCCGATCTGGCCGTTCGATCCGCGACCGGCGCAGGGGTCGGTCCTGGTCGAGATCTATACGGCGATCGCGGCGATCGATGCGGGGCGTTCGGCCTCCACCTCGAAGATGCGCAGCTTCGAGGATCTCAATCGAGCGCTCGCGGTGATAGGCTCGCCGCCCGTTGCCGGCACGGGCCCGATCGACGACAACAGCGCCGACGCGCTGCTGACCTCCGCCTGGTTACGATCGGTCGCGGACCAAGAGGAGCTCTGGCACCCCCAGGGTCTGACGAGCGAACTGGCGCGAACGGAGGGCTGGACCTTCGGCGTTCCTTGAAGCAAAGGCGCCGAATCGACATCGAGTGCCGGCTTAGCTCAGTTGGTAGAGCACCTGATTTGTAATCAGGGGGTCGCGGGTTCGATCCCTGCAGCCGGCACCAGTTTCGACAACTGAAAGCAGTCCGGGGGACCGCTTTCGGTCGAAACTCCCGAGCGACAGCGAAGGGGGACGACAACGGAAAACAATCCGCGTCGCCTCCGCCCCCATAGCCTCATTTTACTGGCAAAGCCCCGCCGCGCGCTCGGCGATACCGCGCAGTCCACCGCGGCACCGCGGTAGCGAAGGCTGCGTAGGCTCCGAACGCTCGACGCGTTCCGATCGTTCTTCCGCTCCGCCAAAGCCCCCCATGCCGGGCATCCCATGCATGACCATCGCATTCGCCCGATAGCGCACTCGCGCGATCCACTCCGGGCTCCACGAGGCAGGCGCATTGCGCGGCCGCTCGGGGTAGGAAAAGTCGGCTTGGGGGCCGTAAGCGAAGAGCTGGGTCATCATCATCGGACCGCCCGACTGCTTCACTTCGGCCGGGATCGTGCATTCCGTCTGCGAGGGCGGCATGACCGTCCCATCGTCGACGAGCCGCCGCGCCGCGGCCGGCGACAGCCAATCGGACATCGGGCCGCCGAAGGCCTGCTTCGAAGACGAGGTCCACCACACCATGTCGCGCCCGTTACCACCCTCTCCGCCGGTCGCGATGACCCAGGCGTAATACCCCGTCGCCTTGTCGATTGAATTCCAGCTTAGCGACACGGCCCCGCTCTGCATGTCGCGCGTCGCTGGCCGGAGCGCGGGCATGAAATCGTCGGCGAGGTTGAAGGAAATCTCGGGCGAGTAGTTGCCGGCTATGCGATGCGCGCCGAGCAGGGACGAATTCGCCGGCACCCGCTTGGAATCGCGCGCGTTCGGCCACTCCCCGTAGGTACGGCTATTGCCGCTGTGAACGCGCCAGGCTTCCGGTAGATCGTTGAAGCTCGCCATCAGGCCGGGCGGCACTTCGCCGCGCGCCATCTTCGAGAAGTCGATCACGACCGGCTGCCCGGGCCCGGCTTTCTCCCCGCAGCCCCAATAGAGCAGGAGCCGTCCTTCGGGCATCTGCATCGGCCCGCCGTCGGCAACGCCCGCGTTATCGCGCGGCTGCGAGGGCACCTCGCGCGGCGTCACGAGCGGAACCGACGCTCCGAGGCGCGCACCGCTGGGCATGAAATGGTCGGCCTTCGGATCGCCGTCAGCCGCGCGGCTCGAACCGAGCCGCAACTGCAGCTCATGCATAACCTGGTTGCCGCCGCCCCCTAGCGCACCAAGCGCCGCTCCGATCCCGCCGCCGGCACCCATGGCGGCCATGCCGGAAGTCGTGCCCGCGTCCATGGTATAGCGCGCGACAGTGCCCGAATTACCCTGGGTCCAGGCTGGCGTGGCCGCGAGCACGGCAATGCTCGCTCCGAGCGCTAGACCCGCCAGGATACGGTGATTCTTCTTCATGATTTGCCCCCTTCGAAGCCGGAATTAAGCCATGGAAACATCCACGGTTCAACTGGCTTCCTCGCGACCGTGCCGGCAGCGCGGGATGCGCGTCGGCAAGGCGTTACCAAAGGGAGAGCTTACGCCACCCGGTTGCGTTTGCAACTACCGCCCGACCGCCACGTATCGGAAGCCGTGGCGCTCGACGTCGGCGCGGTCGTAGAGGTTGCGCAAGTCGACCAGCAGCGGGTCCTTGAGGAGCTTCTTCGCACGCTCGAAATCGAGCGCGCGAAACGCATCCCATTCGGTGACGATTACCGCCGCATCGGCGCTGTCCATCGCCTCGTAGGCATCGCCGCAATAAGTCACGTCGTCGAGCAGGGCCTTGGCTTGCTCCATGCCTTCGGGATCGTAGGCGCGCACCGTGGCGCCCGCGTCCTGCAATGCGCGCACGATCGCCAGCGCGGGCGAATCGCGCAT